>NZ_JAZEYD010000008.1:0-212510 GCF_037027805.1 Acinetobacter sp. 161(2023)
CTTACAACTCAATCAACATCAAAACAAATAAGTCGTTATAATCCAGCCCAAAATCTGCTAAACATTATCTTCTGATGCTTAACCACTCATCCTTCTGGCGTAGTCTTTTCCGTTTAATTCATATTTATGCTGGTATTTTTATTGCACCATTAATATTGGTTGCTGCAATCACCGGCTTACTCTATGCAATTACGCCACAACTTGAACAAGCAATTTATAAAGATGTTCTATATGTTGAACCACTGAACCAAGCACAATATAAGCTCAGTCAACAAATTGAAATCGCAAAACAAGTGATGCCCAAGTCTGCTCAGGTCATTGAAGTTAGACCAGCCCCAAGCTCTGACCAGACAACACGTGTAATTTTTTCAGATCCTCTACATCATTTTACCAGCGAAGCCGTTTTTATTGATCCTTTTACGCTTCAAACCAAAGGCCACCTTGCTGTCTATGGTACTAGTGGGGTTCTGCCGTTTCGAACTATGCTCGATCAGTTACATAGCAATTTGTTACTCGGAAAATGGGGTCGCTTTTATAGTGAATTGGCAGCAAGTTGGTTAGCCATTTTGACGTTAACTGGACTGTATAATTGGTGGAAACGTCGTCAAAATATTAAAATTAGGCAAACACAAAAAAATAGATTATTGAAATGGCATAGCACGCTTGGTTTAACCTTATTTCCTATTTTACTGTTAATCGCCATTACGGGTCTTACATGGTCTGAGTGGGCTGGAGATAATATTCGGGTTGCTCGTCAATGGCTCAGTTGGCAAACTCCAACATTAGCCACTTCACTTCAAGAAGATAATTTACCTACAGTGATGCACCATGAACATCATGATATGCCGCACAGTGAAAATCTTAATTTAAATATTTTTCCAAGTGAATTTGATAGCGTTCTTTCAATAGCCAGAGCACATGGTATTGACGCAGCACAAATACAAATCAAACCACCTACCAGTGGTAATCAAGCTTGGGAAGTCGCAGAAATTCAGCGTAAATGGCCAACTCAAGCAGACAGTATCGCAATTGATATGGAACACCACAAAGTCATCGATCAACTTGCATTTAAAGACTACTCGCTGGTGGCAAAGCTAACTCGTTGGGGAGTAGATGCCCATATTGGGATTTTATTTGGCTGGATTAATCAATTAGTTCTCGTACTTTATGCGCTTGCGCTTTGTATGATGATTATTTATGCATATAAAGCTGCGTTTAAAAACTCGAACTTAAAGCTCATGACAACTCACTTTGTTGGTCAAAGCTTATTAGTTTGGAGTCGTGCAACTGGCCCACAAAAATTATCGTTAATATTGGTGAGCCTCGTGTTAGGGCTAAGCCTACCTGTTTTTGGATTTAGTATTTTATTTACGCTATTTATCTTTGCTATGCGTAAATACATACCTTCTAAATCGTAAATCCATAAACCTTAAAAAAGGGAGCTAGGCTCAAAATTTGCCAAACTCCTTTTTCATCAAAAGTTCCAATAGAAAAATTATCCGGTCTGCGCTAAAAAATAATCCAGCAGCCTTTCCCTGTCATCCACGCTATTTGAATCTAAAAGCTGAACCATCGCCCCATCAATCACAAACAAAAACATGTGGGCATCTCGTTGTGAAGCATTTACATGAGTTATTAAAAGTAAAGTGTAGATTTCTTTAAGTAAAAGTAGTTATAGAATATAGTTTTAGGTACTTTTGCAGATTCAATAATTTGATCAATATCAGCACTGTGAAAAACCATATTTATCAATTCAATTATTTAGATTACGCATGCGTTTTATATCTCTGAGCGGTGGTTCCCCAAACATTCGAGCATACTCTCTATTAAACTGAGTAACACTTTCATAACCAACACGTATAGCAGCATTACCCGCATCTATACCTTCATAAAGCATCCAATGCCGCGCATCTTGCAAACGCAAATTTTTTAAATATTGCAAAGGGCTTAACCCTGTAATGGTTCGGAAATGTTGCCGAAAAGTAGATGAACTCATGTGTGCTTTTTCTGCTAATTCATTAACTGAAATATTATTTGTATAGTTTAATTTAATCCAAGCAATGACTTTGGAAATTTGTTGGCTAGGTGATCCTTCAGCAGCAAGACTCTGGAGCATTGGTCCATGCTCTCCGTCCAGTAACCTGATAATAATTTCCCGTTGAATTAATGGTGCAATAAACGGAATTTTTGTTGGTTCATTTAATAATCTAACTAACCGTGTTAAAGCATCAAGTAATCCCTCATCTAATTCTATAATCGACATCGCTCTTGAAGGAGTGTATTTCCAAATCATTGAAGGATTCATTTCGGTAGCAATTTGCACGATTAAATTTGCATCCAGATCTAAACGTAACCCTAAATATGGCTCTGTTATTGTGGCCTGAGTTACGTAAGATACAACTGGTAAGTCAATTGTATTAATGAGTGCTTGCCCAGAGCCATACTCGAAAGCCTTTTCTCCAAGTGTTACGCACTTTCCGCCTTGGATTACTACTCCTAAACCTAGGCCAAAGATACAAGGCATTGGATCAGTCGGTATACTACGACGATAAATAGATAATACTGGAAGTTCTGTAGTGTAATCTCCATCGTTTTGAGCAATATCTTGAATTGAAGATAAGAGATGACTATATACAATGGACTTATTCATTTTTACTCCATGACCAAAAAATCAGGATTTCAATATACAATTTAAGATTAACAGATTAAAAATGAATTATTTATGTTTTTGCCACCTCTCATCATATTAGGCAAGAATTAAAGCAGATTTGGCAACCTAAATTAACGTTCTTCCGTGCAAACTAATACCTTAATTTATGCAGATAAAATTAGGCTAAGTCTGATGAAAAAAGTATTGATTATTAATACACATCAATTCTATGAAGGGATGTCTACTGGCACCTTAAATAATTCAGTAGTTGAAATCATGAAAGAAACGATGACCAATCTGGGTTGTGAAGTTCAGCTTACTCATATTGAAAAAGGCTATGATATCAACGAAGAAGTGAATAAACACTTATGGGCTGATTTGATTATTACTCAGTCTCCCGTGTATTGGTTTGGTTCTCCGTGGATCTATAAGAAATATGTTGATGAAGTCTTTACTGAAGGTTTAAAACAGGGAACCTTCTTAGCCGACGACGGACGTACTCGAAATGATCCATCTAAGCAATATGGTACAGGTGGAAAGCTTTTTGGTAAAAAGTACATGTTATCGCTAACTTGGAATGCTCCACGAGAGGCATTTAATAACTCTGAGCAAAAGTTATTTGACGGTAGATCTGTTGATGATGTCTTTATCCACAATACATCAAATTATAAATTTTGTGGTGTTGAAGTATTACCGACATTTTCTTTCTTTGATGTATTTAAAGAACCTCAAATTAGCAAAGATATCGAGAATCTAAAACAGAAACTCATCCAAATTTTTGATTGATTTTCCTCTGAGACTAATAACATGAAAACTAGCAAATCTAATGTCTTTAACAAAAGACGGGTAACAGATAAATTAAAGTTGAACAATTTAGTTAGAAAAGGATTTTTAATTTCAGCCCTAGCTTTTGGCACCGTTATTTTTACGGCTCAAGCCACTTTTGCAGTAGAAGTAAAAACCAAGATAAGCTCAGAAATGAATCAAAAAAGTATCCGTCACGTAACTTTCAAAAATGGCCAAATCATAATGGCTGGTGATTTGTATTTACCGGATAACTTTAATGAGAAAAAACAATATCCAACAATTATTGTGGCTCATCCCGGAGGCGGTGTAAAAGAGCAAACAGCTAGTTTATATGCACAAAAGCTGTCAAAAAAAGGGTTTATCACCCTAGCATTTGATGCCTCGCATCAAGGTGAAAGTGGCGGTGAACCCAGATTTTTAGAAAACCCAGCTGAACGTGTAGAAGATTTTCGAAGTAGTGTAGATTATCTCACCACATTAAATTTCGTTGATAAAGATCGTATTGCTGTACTTGGAATATGTGCAGGTGGTGGATATGGCATTAATGCAGCAATGACAGAACATCGCATTAAAGCTGTAGGTACTGTAAGTGCTTTTGATATTGGTTTAGGGTTCCGTAAAGGTTGGTATGGTGATGGGACTTTATCAGATCAATTAAAACTACTTGATGAAGTTGCTAAGCAACGTACTCTTGAAGCAAATGGTGCTAAGCCTTTATATATCAATTACGTTCCAGAAAAAATAGATGCAAATACACCTCGTGATTTAAGGCAAGCCTATGAATATTATAGAACCCCACGTGGACAACATAAAAATTCTGGAAATCAGTTATTATTTTCAAGTGTAGATAAAATTATTGCATTTGATGCTACAGATAATATTCAAGAATTACTTACACAGCCTCTACTGTTGATAGCAGGTAGTGATGCCGAATCATTATGGCACAGTAAACATTTCTACGATTTAGCCAAATCTAAAAAAGAGCTATTTCTAGTTGACCATGCAACCCATATGACAATGTATGATCAACCTGATCATGTTAATAAAGCAGTTGAGAAACTTGCTTCTTTTTACAATGTAAATCTTTAATTTTTACCTTAGTACGTTGAACTATGTAAAAGCTCTTTTACATAGTTTTATATATTTACCATCTTCTTATCAGTAAGTGAGCTGGCTTAAAACCGATACTTCACTTTACCCAACCCCCACCAAAAAATAATCTAGCAACCTTTCCCTGTCATCTACACTATTTGAATCTAAAAGCTGAACCATTGCGCCATCAATCACAAATAAAAACATGTGCGCATCTTGTTTTGAAGCATTCGTGTTGGTTGTTAAAAGCAGTTTATAAATTTCATTGATCAACCAGTTTCGATAATCAATTACGAGCTGATAAGCCTTTGGATGTGTTTTCGCAATTTCAAATATGGCTTTGAACGGCAAGTGGTAAAGCCCGTCTAAGTTTGCATGCAGAAAGTAAATCTTACGAAGCTTTTCAACGAGCGATAAGTCTTTCTGAACATAGATAATCGAGATGACTTCTTGTTTAAGGCCATCTTTCTGAAAAGCTAGACACATTTTAATAAGGCGTTCTTTTGAGTGAAAGTAGTTATAAAAAGTCGCTTTTGGGATTTTTGCCGACTCTATAATTCGGTCTACACCAACATTGTGGAAGCCGTATTTATTAAAAAGATAGCGGGAAGTGTGCAATACACTTAAAGCACGTAGTGAAAGATCTGAATATGGCATAGTTTTACCGTTATAAAATAAATTATTGTTGTATATAAATGAGATATAAAAGCCTTCCACTTTTTTTAAAGGTGAAAAAAGGCATAGCAAAGCCGTAAAGACTGTGCTTGGCACATCTCAAGTTTTATTGTTGATGCAAGTTTTTGAGCCATAATGACTTAAAGCCTGAAAACCCTAAAGGTAATCAAGCTGATAATATGATTTAAGTTGTATCGATATAGACTTTGGCAATGACTGCCAAGAAATAATGAATATGCATAGCCAACTCCTTCTATTGGGAGTTCTGCCAAAACATTAGAAATTATGGTGGCAGAACGGAAGTGGGTTGACAGACTGGTAGGACTCCAGCACACCCGAGGGTGTCCCACTCCCGTCCTACCGCTACGGGAGGGAACGAGGTGTGCACATGAGACTATCCCTCAGAAAGGAATAAGTCTGATGCGGTCCTATGTGGTCTGTCAAAACCACCTGGCAATGTAGGCCAGTCCGCAAATGGTAATCTTCAATATTTAAGGTGTCAATGTGATATTGGCTAGAAAATATTTAAATAATTATTGTTTTTCATTTAATTACATAATTAAGAAAAACCTTAAATATTGGCTTAATAATATTGTCTTGTTTAGAGAATTTTTTAAGCTGCGCACCCTAATGTTAGAATGCACAGCCCAGATAAAACCAGATTAATGATCAGATAAAGTTTGATGTAATATAAGGTTTCAATGTTGTTTACTAAGAAAATAAAGTTTGGTCTTAAGCAAAGCCCATTCTCCAGATACATCGTCTAGATAGACTTTTTACCTTAGAAATATAAAGACTATATAACCTTAATTTTTGGTACGATAGTCTGCTTTATTTTCACCCAATTGCTTGTGAATAAAAGCTTCGAGCGTTGCTTGTCCGTATCTTTCGATAACATTGCGAATAAGTGGTAACTGAGTTGCTTTTGAAGATATTTTTAAACTTCCAATAATTGGTTGAGCTAAGATTTTTGCCCACACGGATGAATTAACTTGGAGATCGTGAGCTAAATTTTTACCTGCAGGCAATGTATATTGAGGTGACAATAAGTATTTAACGATCGCTGCGTGTAAATCTCTGGACAGTAAGAAATGAGGAATTTCTGTAAGTCCATTAATCATAGCCTGTGTGAGTTCAACTGAGCTAGTATTAACAGTATATGAATATTCATGAATCAGTTTATCTAATGCTTGCTGCTCTTCATTAGTTTGGCCGAGTAATTCTGGAACTACACCCAGAACTCGCGTGATCCATCTCCACATTAAGTTATAACTATCGGCCTCGGCATCACTAACCCTGCCACCAAGCGCTTTAACAATATTGACCCGATATTGACCAAATACATAGACACCACCTGCGGTAGTGAGCTGATCAATCGGAGTTGTACAATCAGATTTCCACCTTCCACTCTTAAGAATCCCCATTCTCACCATCGTATGCATCAAACGAATACGCACCCAGACTTGCCAGCTTTTACCTAGAGGCTTCATTCCATCTACATCAAATGCACCTATAAATCCTGTTGCGGTTTCCCAAAAGCGTCTAGGAAAATCACCCTTTTTATCAAGTCGCCCAGTAGATGCCATGACCTTTGCAACATTTGGATAGGTATAGGTATATGGTAGTGCCCCATGTAATCCAAAAAACAACCCTATTGGATTCCGCAACCCCATTTTTGCACCCAAACGCATCTGTTCAAAATCAGCCCATTCAGGTACAAATTCAACGTCAGCGAAAAAGTTGTTAGCTGCTAGATTACCCTTTTCTTGTAATAATCGTGCAGCACCATAAATATCGCGACTCATCATATTATGAGCACGGAGTTCAAAAATTAAGGCCTCAGCTAAGGGGTCACCAATGTATTGCCATGCTTCCAAGTCAATGTCTTTTAGTGATGATTGAGCAACATGATTAGGCGCTGGTTTTGATGCTATCTCAAAAGCTTTTAAAACGCGCTGTTGTAGTAGCTCATTGTCTGGCATCACATATCCAAACTTATTATATTCGTCAAATTGCATCATTAGATCTCATACACACTTTTATTCACTTTCTTAAATTTAAGACAGTTTGTATGGTTGATTGCAGCCAAAGACCTATCATTTTCAGCCATTTTACAGCTATCATGATTGCTGTTTTCTGCCGCTTAAATCTGCCCCAGCATGATTAAAAGCCATAAAAACATCGATAATATAGGTTGATTTATGGAACCCGCGTCATTAAAGCCCTTAAAAGACTTACTTTTTCCAATGCAGTATTTGGAAATTTGTCAATCATTGGTCAACGCTGCTGATGGTGATTTTGAACCAATTATGGAAGCATGCGGATTAAAAGTTGAAAATCTAATGTCTCCCATGATGATGATAGATGGAGAGAAATTACTTCATGTTTATAAATCAACACTTAATTTTTGTCATGAAAAAAAACCTTATTGCTTACAAGTTCTAGATTACTTTCCAATAACTGCACATGGTTTAATGGGTATTTTAGCGATGACATCTCCAAAACTTGAGGATGCTTTGAATGCAGCTCTTGATTTTTTTCCATTGTTAATGCCTAGTTTTCATGTAGAACGAAAAGACATAAAAGATGAAGTTTATTTACTTTTTAGCCCAACATGTAGCTTTGGCGAATATGATAATTTTTTTGCTGAGTTAATCCCTTTAGCAATCTTTCAGATAGCACCTTTTTTATCAAAACGTCCGAAAAATATTCAATGTTTTTTTTCTCATGTCTCAGATTTTAATCCTAATATTTATAAAGAGCAGTTAGGAATAGATGTGCATTTCAATGCCAAGGGAAACTATCTAGTGTTCCCTAAATCAATTCTCAATACTTCATTAATTACTTCTAGTGCAGGTGTTTATAATCAATCTAAATCTTCACTACAAGCCATTAATGACTCATCAAAAAACAAAAATCCTGTTACGGTAAAAGTAAGAGAGGTGTTAACAAAACATCTAAAGCAGAATAAATTCATGAGTAATGATTCTGTAGCAAGATCAATAAATATGCCTGAACGGACTTTAGCCCGACAACTTGCTAGTGAGGGTTACACAATTTTGAAACTAAAGAATGAAATTAGAATTGAGCTGGCTAAAACTTTACTTATAAAAAATGATATAAATATCAATGAAATATCTAAAAAATTAGGTTATAGCAACGCAGATAATTTTTCCAAATTTTTTAAAAATGTTACAGGAGAGACACCGAAACAATTCAGAGATAAACACAAATATTAACTGTGCATCCTAATGGAAGAATGCACAGCAAAGATCCAAACAGATTAATGATCAGATAAAGTTTTCATATCAATCACAAAACGATATTTCACGTCGCTCTTTAGCATACGTTCAAAAGCTTCATTAATGTTTTGCATATCAATCATCTCGACCTCAGAAACGATATTATGCTCACCACAGAAATCGAGTAACTCTTGTGTTTCCTTAATTCCACCAATCACCGACCCTGCAATTGATTTTCTACCCAAAATCATAGGTACTGAATTTGCGCTAATTTCACCTAAATATCCGACCAGCACAATTGTTCCATTTAAAGCTAAAGTTGGAATATAGGGCTTCAAGTCATGGTTATAAGGCACAGTATCAATAATTAAATCAAATTGATTTGTGACTGACTGCATTTGAGCTTCATTGGTTGATAGCACAACATGATGCGCACCGAGTTGTTTTGCATCCTGTTCTTTGTTTGCTGAGCGGGTAAATAATGTCACTTCTGCGCCTAGAGCATTGGCAAGTTTAATAGCCATGTGTCCCAGACCACCTAAACCGACGACCGCGACTTTACTGCCCTTCCCAATATTCCAATGGCGAAGCGGCGACCATGTGGTAATGCCAGCACAAAGTAACGGCGGTACAGCTTGAGCATCCAGATTTTCAGGCACTTTTAATACAAAATCTTGGCTACAAGTAATTGTTTCAGAATATCCACCATACGTTGGTCGTTGATCATGGCGATCTACACTGCCATAAGTTTGAATGTTACCTTCTTCACAATATTGCTCGAGTCCTGAATGGCAGGCAGAACAAATACGACACGAATCGACCATACAGCCGATGCCGACTAAATCACCAACTTTATATTTTGTGACTTTGGGGCCAATGGACGTTACACGACCTACAATTTCATGACCCGGCACTATCGGATAAGCACTAAATCCCCAGTCGTTTTTGGCTTGATGTAGATCGGAATGGCAAACACCACAATATTCAATTTGAATGACAACATCATCTTCACGTGGGGTTCTACGTTCAAACTTAAACGGAACTAAAGGAGTTTCTGATGACAGCGCGGCATAACCTAAAACTTCAATTGTCATATTTTTTCTCTCATGTTTAATGTTTAAATAAAGACGATTTCTTCGCTGGATATTCATTGATGGCGATTAGTTTTGAAAGCACATGAATACGTTTTTGAAAACGATGACCCAGCAGACTTTAAGCAATCGACTTTTTGCCATGTTCATCAGTATAAAAATGAAAGTTGTAAGCTGTTGTTCTATTCCTCTCACAGATTTGCCCAATCCTCCGAATTGTTGCAATTCTCTCTATTTTTCTTATTTGAAATGCCTACAATAAAAACACAGATGGCAATAGGTGAAATCTGAATGGCGAATATGTCTCTAGGCAATAACGAAACACTGGCTCAACTTGTCGATCAATGGACCCGAGCAAAAGGTACATTTGAAACACCTATTACGGGACTGACTTTATTTCGTGCGGAAACATTGACCCAACCCAATAGCAGTATGATGGACGCCAGTCTATGTATGATTGCTCAAGGCAAAAAACAGGTTATTCTGAGCGAAGAAACTTATACTTACGACTCTAACCATTTCCTTTTTACGGCAATTGACCTACCTGTAATTGCTCAAATTCTTGAGGCTTCAGTTGAACAACCTTATCTTTCAATAGTGCTACGACTAGATCCCTATGTACTTGCCCAAATCATGCTTGAAGCCCATATTCCTTTTAAAGACGTAAATACTGAAAAAAAAGGAATGGCTGTCGGAGTAGTCAATTCAGAACTGAATGATGCTTTTATACGGTTAATAAAACTACTGGATACACCACAAGACATCCCCGTATTATCTCCTCTTATTATTAAGGAAATTTTTTATCGTTTATTGATGAGTCCACAAGGTGATCGACTTAAACGCATTGTGGCGGCAGGAACTACAGGTCATCGAATTGTTAAGGCGATTGAATGGTTGAAAACAAATTTTGCAAAATCCTTTAGCGTTGAAGAGCTGGCAAGCACAATGGGTATGAGTGCTTCTAGTTTTCATCAACATTTTAGGGATATAACCTCGATGAGCCCCTTACAATATCAAAAAAGAATGAGGCTGACTGAAGCACGCCGTTTATTAATGACCGAAGAATATGATATTTCAACGACTAGTATTCAGGTCGGTTACGAAAGTTTGTCGCAATTTTCCAGAGAATATAAACGCTTTTTTGGAGCGCCACCCTCAGTAGATATAAAAAGTATATAAATAAAAAAGCCCTGAATATTCAGGGCTTTTTTATTTATCACTTATTACTGTGGAATAATATTCACAGCACTTGGACCTTTTTGTCCTTGAGTGATATTAAACGTTACTTTTTGGCCTTCATGTAGAGTTTTGAAGCCAGAAGAAGCGATTTCTTTAAAATGAGCAAACACATCTGGACCAGATTCTTGTTGAATAAAACCGAAACCTTTAGTTTCGTTAAACCATTTTACTGTACCGGTATTTGTATTAGACATAATATATCCTTTAATCTTAATCATTTGAGTCATTTAAAAATGACAAATATAACTTGAAAAAATAGTAACGAATTGAGCTTAATATCTGAAAAAACGAAGGATTATGACTAAAACTACGATACTTAAAGAAGATTTACTACAAGTCTTTTTTCTAGTTAAGTTAAGCATACACGAAACCAATATTTTTATATACATTTTTTTATATTAAAGAGAAATATCATCGACTTAGCAAAGGTAAATGCCTATTTTTCTTAGAAATTTACCTTTTATAACTTATGAGACTCTTCAACTATATTTATATAAGCCCATGTAAGAAAACTACATGGGGCTCGCTCCAGCAGGTTGAGCATTCGGATGTAAGACATGAAATTTATAGGCTTCAACAACATTTTTTATTTGGTTCTGTATGGCTGCATTTTTATCTTTATAAAAATGATTATTACGATTGTCACGGGGTTCTATATTACTAAACGTAAGCTTAGCTTGATGATCTTTAACTTCTATTTTCAACATATAATTAAAGGAATCATCCGCGATCTTAATCATATTTCTGCTTAGACAATCCATACAATTATCAAATTTTAGCCCTGCATGTCCTTTAATCGTCAGTACTTTATTCTCGTCATCTGCTTGGATAATCTTTCGACTTGAAACATAATCCACAACATTATTTCGCCAGTTTTTAGAAGCATCATAAATTTGCGTTTGGTTCAAACCTTTGAACTTAACAATTTCTGAAAAATATTCATTTTTCTTTTTAGCAGGTTTTTCATCAACTTCATTAGGCAAAGAAAGACAACCTTGCATCCCTAGCACGGCAAAACTTAATGTAACACCTAAAATTACTCTTCTCACGTAAGGCTCACTTTTTAAAAAGACTAGAAGTACAACCTCTAAATTTACACCACCCCATCTAATAATTTGGTTTATATAAAGTTAAATTTAATTCTTAAAATGGTTAACTATATTTTCAAAGCGAATTTAAAAATCAACTCTGGCGATAATTTATATTTTTTAAAAATAATTCAACTGCATATTCCACCAAGAAGAGTATGTTTTGAACTTTTTTCTGAATGAGAATTTTAGAAAAAAATTGTCATCAAATAATATCATCCCGATATTTCTTTGGTGATTTACCAGTCCTAGATTTAAACCAAGTAATAAAAGCATTGCTGGTATAAAAACCCAAAGATTTCGAAATTAGAGATATTTTGAAATTATTATTTTCCAAATAACGTTTTGCGAGATCAAATCTAACTTCATCTAAAATATCACTATATTTACTATTTTCTTCAAGTAACTTTCTACTTAATGTACGTACACTTATTTCTAATTTCTCTGCAATATATTCACGTGAAAAATTACCACTTATATGCAACTGCTCATATAAAATAGAACGTACACTATTCGTAAAATCACTATTACCAACTGATTCTTTAATAATTAATTTCGCATAATTTTCAACATTTTCATACAACCTGCGATTTGCAGTTTTTAAAGGTAGTTTTAATGCATTTTTTGATAAAATAATTGCCGATTCTGGCTGATTAAAATACACAGGACATTTAAAAAAATTTCTATAGAAAATAACATCTTCATCTTTCAAAATATTATATTTAAAATGTATTGAATGTAAAACACTTTGTTCATTACTTTTTACAAGTTGAACAATACTAGCCCACCAAGCAATTTTATATTCCGTTGCATATTGTATAAATTTAGGACTACCTAATAAGCACACCCATTCTAAGAAAACATAATTATCTTTTTCAATCAAAAAAACCTTACCAATTCTACCATTCAGCTCCCAATATTTTTCAAAAGTTTCTATAGCTTCCTCTAAGGATGAGCTAATTTCAATTAAATAACCTAGCACCCCATTTGCTACAGAATTATTTTTCTCAATAAATTTTAATATACTTAATGGATCATCTGAATTAGAAAATAAAAAAAGTATTATTTTCTCTAAATATTCAAATAAAACAAAAGAATTGGGATCTATTAATAGATTTTCATTTAAATTAATTTTATCTATTAACTCTTCTCGGGTAATATTAAAAAAATCACAATTATCTAATATATGATTAATTACTCCAACTCGAACCTTCCCATTTGTATTAAACTTATCCTTCACTTTTACACCAGTAAAACCTATTCATATAAATAAATTTCTTAAGAAACTGTGAGAAATATTTTAAAAGTCTTAATCACAAACTCACTCATTAAAATATAGACGAATCCCTTTCCAAGCCTAAATTTATCATACACTAAACAATAACTTACATACAGGTTAGCTTTTTCAATGCTATTACAGCAACTCCCAATAACCTCATATTTGAATAATATCTCTTTAATAAACATCTATTTCTAATTTATGCCATTTCATTTCTCCTTTAGGTCTACTTTTTAAAAATAATATTTAATATCAAAAAGATATGTATTTCATAGAAATTTCTATCAATTGAAAGTTACTTATAAAAAATATAATTTACGTTAAATATTTTCCAAATCAGACTAAATTTTTACATTTGGGGAATTTCGAATAGATTAATTAAAGGAATAAATTATGTTCAATTTTGGATTGCCATCTATTTTTTTTAAAGTTGTTTACTTCTTAAAAAGTCATTTGAAGAAGAAAAATTATTGGTCAGGGCTCTGTGTTCTCTAAGAGAGTAATTCGTCAATTAATTTAGGCCATCTATTTTAATACAACGCTTTTCTATTACTCATTTTCTAATGATTAAGCTCAACATTACTGTAGCTAAAAATTAGATATATCACTTAATTATCAGGAACATATCATGCCCTTGACTACAAAACTACGCATGAGTACAGCTCTAATTTCTGCATTCGCCTTAACGGCATTAGCACAAAATATTAATGCTCAAACTACAGCGATGATGGATGATACTTTTTTAGCCCAAACTAAAGCCGAACACCCAAATCAAGAACCCTCCATTACTCGCGCTAAACAAGAGTCATCCGCCCAACAACGATTAAATGGACTTAAACAACGTTTTGGCCACGCCCCTAATATTATCGTTATTTTATTAGATGATGTTGGTTGGGGCGATCTTGGGGTATACGGTGGTGGGGTTGCTACCGGTGCTGCTACACCAAACATGGATCGTATGGCTAAAGATGGCCTACAGTTAATGAATACTTATTCACAACCCTCCTGCACCCCAACCAGAGCTTCAATATTAACTGGACAGTTACCTATCAGAACGGGACTATTACGTCCAATGTTACCGGGCGAAGGTGCCCATGAAAGAGGGATTAACCCCAACACAACCCTTCCCCAAAAACTCAAAGATGCGGGTTATGTAACGCAAGCAATTGGTAAATGGCACCTAGGCTCAGCCAAAGAAGCTCAACCCCAAAACGTTGGCTTCGATCATTATTATGGAATACTTACCTCATCTGATGATTATACAGCATGGCGAGAGCCTTGGCGTAATCCGGAGCTGATGTTAGATCCGGCCCGAAAAAAATGGGCTTCCGAAGGTGAAATCATGGCTATTGTTGAAGCGTCTAAAGGAGAAGATGCTAAAGCTGTTTTTCCCATTGATAATGATTCAATCCGTCTCGTAGATGAAAAATTAACAGATAAAGCAATTAGCTTTATTCATGATTCAAAAAATAGTAATAAGCCATTTTTCCTCTATATGGGCACACGTTGCTGTCACAATGATAACTACCCCCATCCTGATTTTGTAGGCAAATCACTTGCTAAATATCCTTATAAAGATGCTTTAGTGGAAATTGACTATCGAATAGGTCAGATTCGAAAAGCATTAGAAAAGTCAGGACAATCAGAGAATACGCTGATTATTTTAGCCAGCGATAATGGACCATTCTCAGAAGCATTCCCAGATATAGGGGTTACCCCATTTCGTGGAGCAAAAGCGACCAGCTTTGAAGGAGGCGTCCGCGTTCCCGGTATTGCCTTCTGGCCAGGAGTAATAAAACCCGGACGTATATCAGAAGGGTTATTTGATTTGACAGATATTTATGCAACTGCTCTAGGCTTAGCTGGGGCAACGAATAGTATGCCAAGTGATCGCTATATGGATACCATCGATCAGTCATCATTTCTCATCGCTGATGATGGGAAATCACGCCGTCGAGTCCAATATTATTGGGCAAATGATAGTTTCATGGGTGTTCGCATTGCCGAATATAAATTATTAGTTAAAGAACAAAGCTTTAATATCCCTGATACATGGCCACAAGCAAGTCCTTTCCAAGGTACAGCTCAACCTTTGCTTTACGGCGGTAAAATTTTCAATTTACTTATTGATCCGAAGGAAGAGCACGCAATGGCTCCTCTAAAGCAGCCTCAAATTCCAGTTTTAAAAGAAGCTGTTATGAGGCACTTAGAAACCATGAAGAGATATAAGACTCCTTTGCCATTTAAATAAATGACTATGACAGACCAACAACGAGCTATTAATAGATATTGATATGAATGATATGGTTTACCTAAATGGTGGTACTTTCTTAATGGGTTCAAATACCCATTACCCAGAAGAAGCTCCTGCGCATCATGTTCATGTTTCTCCTTTCTGGATTGATAAAACTCCTGTTACAAACTCGCAATTTAAACAGTTTGTTGAAGCTACGGGTTACATAACTTTTGCAGAACTCCCTCCTAACCCAAATGATTATCCGGGAGCTCCCGCTTATATGTTACAACCTGGTTCCTTACTATTTGTGTCCCCTTCAAATTCAACTGATTTAACAGATTGGTCTTGGTGGAAATTTGAATTTGGAACTACATGGCGTAATCCACAAGGCCCTAAATCAACTATTGATGGTTTAGACAATCATCCTGTAGTTCATATTGCTTACTGTGATGCTTTGGCTTATGCCTCATGGTGTGGGAAATCTCTGCCATCGGAAGCGGAATGGGAATATGCAGCTAGAGGAACTCTTGAAGGTCGTGAATTCGCTTGGGGCGATGAACTCACGCCTCTGGGCAAACATATGGCGAATACATGGCAAGGAGACTTCCCATATGAAAATACAATGGAAGATGGTTATTCACGAACGTCACCTGTAAAAGCATTTCCTTCAAATGATTATGGGCTATATGACATGATTGGAAATGTTTGGGAATGGACAGCAGATTATTGGTCGCCAACACACCAATTTAAATCGGTTTCACCTTGTTGTATACGACACAATCCACGTGGCGGCGCGAAAAATCACAGTTATGACCCCGCCATGCCTAATATCTCTATCCCTCGGCAAGTACTTAAAGGTGGTTCCCATCTGTGCGCCCCTAATTATTGTCGACGATACAGACCGGCAGCCCGACATCCTGAAGCTGTTGACACATCAAGTAGTCATATAGGTTTCCGATGTGTCATTCGTACATAATTGAAAGATAAAAGTAAAAATGAATAGCCCATCAGGAGAATATTAAAAAAACTAAATTATCCCATACGCTACCTAGCAGACTTACCCTGCTCGAAATCACTCTATAAATGACATTCATACAACGTTCTAATAAAAAAAAGAAATTAGAATGTTGTATGCCCCAAAAGGAATTTGAGGCTGCCATGTATTCAAACAATACTTATTACTCTTTACTTATTATCGTAACATTATCATTGCCAAATATAGCAACTGCTGCTGCTTTGGATAGATCAGGACAGTTAATTACTGATTTTTTTCAAGATGGAACATATGCTTCCGTTTCATATAACTATGTCATTCCGCAAATAAGTGGGCAAGATATGGGTCTAAGCTCTCATGGGAATCCACAAAACATTCCGAATATTACCAACAACTATTCATCCTTCAGAGGTGGATTAAAAACTGATTTAAATGAAAATATAAGTGTTGGCCTTCTTTATGACCAACCCTTTAGTATTGATCTTCAACATCATGGTAAAACTGATTTTGTCTCTCAGTCTGTAAATCACCTAGAACAAGGCACTAACGCTACGTTGAGTAGTCATAATTTGACAGGTTTAGTTGGCCTGAATATCAATGAATATTTAGGTATTTATGCAGGGCCTGCTGTTGAAGAAATACAGGGTAAAGTACAATTACGTGGGCACATATATAAAGGCATGGCAAATTACAATGCTAATCTAGAATCAGATTATGCTACTGGTTGGGTCATGGGATTTATGATAAAGAAACCTGAAATTGGTCTAAAAACAGCTTTAACTTATCGTTCTGAAATTAAGCATAAAACAGAAGCAACCGAACAATTCACTGCCCTCAGCGATAAAATTTATAAATCACCAGTGACTTTTACTTCTCCAGAATCGGTGAATTTTGATTTTCAAACGGGTTTAGATAAAAAAACATTATTAACTGCAAATGTCCGCTGGGTGCCATGGAAAGATTTTGAGTTAAAACCTGCCAAATTAGCAGAGCGAACTGCACCAACGAGTCCCGATCATTCAGGATTTCCATTAATTAGTTATGAAAAGAACCAATGGTCTGCCCAAATTGGATTGGCTCGAAAAATGACTGAAAAATTTATCCTATCCACCTCAATTAATTGGGATTCAGGCCTCGGAGACCCTGCAAATGCATTAGGTCCAATTAACGGTTACTGGGGAGTTGGACTTGGATTCCAATATCATTTTTTACCTGAATGGGCAGTTTCATTTGGCGGTAAATATTTATGGCTCGGAGATGCTGAAGCTAAACGTCAAAATGGCGACATAGTCGGAAGATTTACAGATAACGATAGTATTACTTTTGGATTAAAACTATCTTATCAAAATAAATCTCATTATTAAAAATTACGGAAAGGACGGTATTTACCCGTCCTTTCATATGTAAAGATGTTTTAAATTAGTCTAGATTTATGGCAACCGATCTGGTTGCTTTACGCTTTCGTGTGACAAACAACCCGCAACCAACTACCAATAAAGTTACACCTAAAGATAAAGTAGTTTCATAACTATAGGCTGGCGATAAGAACATATAACCTAAAACAGTCATAAGCACTAAAATCACAAACCACGTTAACCATGGGAATAACCACATTTTAAAAGATACGGCTGTACCCTCTTTTTCCCATTTATGTCTTAAACGCAATTGTGAAAATGCAATTACAAGGTAGACCAGTAAAGCAATTGAGCCTGTGGTGGATAACAAGAACCCAAACACTTGCCCTGGAAACATATAGTTCACCGCACAGCAAATAACACCAACCAAAGTTGATAAAAACACAGCCGAAGTCGGCACACCTGCTCTATTAATTTTTGTCACAACGCTCGGCGCTTCGTGACGCGTACCTAAGGCAAATAACATTCGAGACGAGGTATAAACTGCGGCATTCATACAGCTTGCAACTGCAATAAAAACGACGGCGTCCATAATCAGTTTAGTTTCAGGAACATTTAAACTCATTAATACAAACTGAAAAGTGCCAAATTTTTGTAAATCTGGTGAACGCCAATCGACCAAAGCAACTGCAAGAAAAATCGAAACAACAAAGAATAAAATAATTCGATAAAGCACTAAATTCGTTGCACGTTTAATTTTTTCTTCTGGATTTTTAGATTCTGCCGCAGCAATAGAAAGAATTTCTATTCCAAAAAATGAAAATGCCGAGATTAAAATTGCTGATAAAACACCACCCATTCCATGTGGCATAAAACCACCATTTGAAAATAGATTGCCAACACCACTGACATTTGTTGCTAAAGGCCACACTCCAAATACAGCCATTGCTCCAATGATAATAAACACTACAATCGCAATGACTTTAATGAGTGCAAACCAAAACTCAAATTCACCAAAGCTTTTGGTACTAAAGAAGTTAGCTAGACTGAGTAAAATAATAAAGGCAAATGCATAAACGGCACTAGAAATTTGCGGGAACCATGCGTGTAAAATTTCAGCTCCAGCAATGGCTTCAATGGGAATCACCAGTACCCAAAACCACCAATATAACCACCCAATGGTAAACCCTGCCCAAGGGCCAATTGCTTTACGGGCATATGTAGAAAATGAACCTGTGTCAGGTTGCGCGACCGCCATTTCACCCAGCATGCGCATGACCAGAAAAACTAAAATACTTGTAATTATATAAGCGAGTACGGCAGCAGGCCCTGCTTTTGCAATTGCCGCAGAAGAACCTACAAATAAACCTGCACCAATAACGCCACCGATACTAATCATGGTGACATGTCGATTAGAAAGTCCTTCACTTAATTTTATTGTTTTATCATTGTTCATATTCGATTCCTTCAAATTGACAAACTGATTTTAAAACCGTCTTAAAAATGTACTTCTCCAACTTGTACGAAACAAAAAAGGGAAAATCAGAGTTTTCCCTTTTTATTGATTAATTTAATGTAGGCATAGCAAATTGTTTGGCTTCACGAAGCTGAGTTGAAGGCCAACGTTGGGTAATAGTTTTACGGCGTGTATAAAAACGCACACCATCTGGACCATACGCATATAAATCACCGAACAATGAACGCTTCCAACCACCAAAGCTATGATATGCAACTGGTACAGGTAATGGCACATTGACCCCAACCATACCGACTTGAATATTGCTGGTAAAATAACGTGCAGCCTCACCATCACGAGTGTAAATACATGTTCCATTACCATATTCATGATCATTAATCAGTTGCATTGCATCTTGCATGGTTTGTACACGAATGACCTGTAAAACAGGGCCAAATATTTCTTGCTGATAACTTGTCATGTCTGGTGAAACTTGGTCAATTAAAGTCGGCCCAACAAAAAAACCGTTTTCATAACCTGCCGGTTTTGCATCACGACCATCTACAACAATTTTAGCACCTTGTTGCTCTGCACTTTGAATAAAAGCTTGTACTTTGTCTTTATGTGCTTGCGTAATGAGCGGTCCGAAGTCATTACGCTCATTTGCATAGTGCCCAAACTTCAATTGTTTCATTTCTTGTTTTAATTTTTCGATCACAATATCAGCAACTTCATCACCAATTGCAACTACGACTGATAACGCCATACAACGTTCGCCAGATGAGCCAAATGCAGCCCCTAATAAAGAAGTCACGACATTATCAATATCGGCATCAGGCATAATAATCGCATGATTTTTTGCTCCACCTAAAGCTTGGCAGCGCTTACCACTCGCCGTTGCCGTACGATATATGTACTCTGCAACAGGTGTTGACCCAACAAAACTAACCGCTTGAATTTTAGGATGATGTAGCAACGTATCAACTGTTTCTTTATCGCCATTTAAAACACTAAAAACACCATCAGGCAAGCCAGCTTGTTTTAAAAGCTCCGCTAAAAATAAAGCGGCAGAAGGCGCCTTTTCCGAAGGTTTTAAAATAAAACAGTTACCGCAAACAATTGCCATCGGGAACATCCACAAGGGAACCATTGCAGGAAAGTTAAAAGGCGTAATACCTGCAACCACACCTAGCGGTTGAAATTCACTCCATGAATCAATATCTGGCCCCACATTTTTTGAATATTCGCCTTTTAAAAACTCAGGCGCACCACATGCATACTCAACGTTTTCAATGCCACGTTGTAATTCACCTTTAGCATCATGGCAAATTTTTCCGTGTTCTTCACCAATTAGCTGGCAAAGCTTGTCAGCATTTTCTTCGAGTAATTGCTTAAATTTAAACATCACACGTGCGCGTTTAATCACTGGTGTATCACGCCATGCTGGAAAAGCCTGCTCTGCAATTTGAACCACTTTGTTGACCAACTCGGCATCTGCAAGTGCAACTTCTTTCGTACTTTCGCCAGTCGCTGGGTTATAAACAGATTGTTTATTGGCGGTTTTAGTGATGAGCCCACCATCAATAAAATGCCCTACCACTTTAACGGTTTGCTGACTTGAATCGGTGTCTGTGTTGCTATCAAAATTTTCTAAAGTGTTCATCTTTATTCCTTGTGTCTATTCATCTTTTCCAATTAAGTTCTAAGCCGATCAGTGTTATTTCACTTGATAAATTGCCTCACCGACGGCATTCATGAGTCGTTGCAGCTCTGCCTCTGTGCTATTAAACATTGGACCAAACTGAAGCGTATCTCCGCCAAAACGGACATAGAAACCCGCTTTCCAAAGTTGCATTCCAATTTCAAAACCACGAATCGTCGCATCGCCATCACGCGGTGCTAATTGCACAGCACCAATCAGCCCACAGTTGCGTATATCAAGAATGTTTGGGGCGCCTTTTAATTCATGTAAAAGTTTTTCAAAGCTTGGAGCCAAATCAGCCGATTGATGAATTAAATTTTTCTTCTCTAAAACATCGAGCGTCGCTAAAGCCGCAGCACAGGCAACCGGATGCGCCGAATAGGTATAGCCATGGGTAAACTCAACCGCATGTTCAGGTAAATCTTGCTGCATAAAGGCATCATAAATTTCATGGCTTGCCACTACGCCACCAAGGGGAATAGCACCGTTGGTAACTTGTTTGGCAAAATTTAAAATATCTGGTGTGACATCAAAATATTCTGAAGCGGTCCAAGCCCCCATTCGCCCAAAACCAGTAATGACTTCATCAAAAATAAGTAAGATATCGTGTTGATCGCAGATTTCTCTTAAGCGTTTTAAGTAACCCGTTGGTGGCACAATACATCCTGCCGAACCTGAAACTGGCTCTACAATGACCGCAGCAATATTAGATGCATCATGTAGCTCAATTAACTTAAGCATTTCATTGGCAAGCTCTACGCCACCTGTTTCAGCACAGCCTTTGGTAAAACTTAAATCGGGCTGCAAGGTATGCGGTAAGTGGTCTACATCCATAAGCTGACCAAACATTTTACGGTTACCACCGATACCACCAAGACTTGTCCCCGCAACATTTACACCATGGTAGCCACGTGCGCGTCCGATCAACTTAGTTTTACTTGGTTTGCCTTTAATTCGCCAATAGGCACGCGCCATTTTAATTGCGGTGTCGGCAGACTCTGAACCTGAGTCGGTAAAGAACACATGCTGCAATTTTTCAGGCATAAGCTGAATAATTCGTTCAGCCAATTGAAACGACAATGGATGACCAAACTGAAATGCCGGTGAGTAATCTAGCTTTGCCAACTGAGTACTTACGGCTTGCTGAATTTCAGGAAGCGTATGCCCAGCTCCACAAGTCCACAGACCTGATAATGAGTCATAGACTTCACGGCCTGCGCTATCAATTAAATATGATCCTTTAGCACCGACAATCATGCGCGGATCTTTATGGAAATTACGATTTGCAGAAAATGGCATCCAATGCGCTTGATAATTTAAGCTCATCTGAGCATTTGATTGAACGGTTTCCGATGCAGAATCACCATCAGTTAATTTGTCGATATCAAACATAATCACTCTTCTTGTTTTGAGGCTATTTTTTGAGTGTACATAGCGATATAGTTTTGATAAATTCAAATTATCTTGAGTTTAGATTTAAAAAAACAAAACTAAATGAAACCTAAAAAATTAAATCAAGTCACTGATTTTGATATTAAATTACTTAAAATATTTAAAACGGTTTGTGACTGTCACAGCTTTACGTCTGCCGAGAGTATTCTTGGTATTAGCCGCTCTGCGATTAGTTTGCATATGAGCGATTTAGAGAATCGTTTAGGCATTCGGCTATGCCAACGTGGCCGCGCAGGGTTTGCATTAACTGATGAAGGACGGGAAATTTTAGAATATATAGAAGTGCTCACTGCTTCTATCGAAGACTTTCGCTCCAAAGTCAATCAAATGCATAACCGTCTAAAAGGCGAATTTAATATAGGTATTATTAATAACCTCGTGACCATGCCAAGTGGCTACATTACCAATACGCTGGCTCAACTCGCCGAAGAACATTCTGAAGTGATCATTAACATTAGTATGAGCACACTTTCAGATATTGAATGCCGTGTACTCGACAACCGTTTACATGCGGGAGCAATTCCACTTGTGACTCCGCTGTCTGGCCTAGACTATTTTGATTTATATAGCGAAAGTTCATTTTTGTACTGTGGTAAAAACCACCCACTGTTCAACCAATGTAGCAACCTCAATTTAGATGAATTAAAAACCTGGCAAGCCGTACTTCCTAATTATGCAATTACACCTGAAGCAGCAAAGTTGCACCAACTTTTAGACTGTAAAGCGACAGCAAGTGACCGTGAAGGAATTGCATTTCTGATTTTAACTGGAAAATTCTTAGGTTTTTTACCCGATCACTACGCAAAGAAATGGGTTGAAGATGGTTTTATGCAAGCTATTTCAAAGGAAAAAATGCATTACAGCACGCCCATTTGCTTAATTACTCACAAAGGCAAAAACCACAACATTATCTTAAAAACCTTTATGGAAATGCTTGAGAAACGGATAGTTGGGCAATTAAAACTTTGAATAATTTACTGTAAATTGTTACTAAAATCCTTACTTGGGACTTCATCTTGTCTACAAATATTTTGGATAATAATAAAAGCCCATCTTTTTTCGGGCTTTCAAACATATTGATAGTAAAAGTTTTATCCTTAAAAACCTATTAGTTAGTATTCCTATCGATTCTATTACGATGAACATTTTCAGAATATCGATCTACATAACATAGTTTTTTCTGGTACTACAGCACACCATTTGAAAGTGTAAATGCTGAACTATCCCGATCATATTCAAATAATATTATCTAATAATGAAAATGGTTATTAAGAGCCTCTTCTACATGGGTAGAGTCAACGCCCAAGCCTATTAGAAAATGGCGGAGTAAAGGCGTTAATACCGATGGAACACTTCTTTCTTTAGAAAAAATGTCTCCAAATTCAAATAAGGAGTAACCATGGACAATTACCCACCATTCATTCGCAATATGAAATGCATTTTCTACTTGAATCATTTTCTCATCTATTAACCTTTGCATTGTCTCCACCACCAGATCAAGAGTGTATATACCTGATTTTAAATTCTCTTTCTCTGAAGAATTCAATTGACCCAAGCTCATTACCCCAAACATGCATTTGTATAAGACTGGCTGCTTCTTTGCAAAATTGAGATAGCCAGTTGTTATATGAAGGAAATCAATTAGCGGATCATTGGAAAAATGAACTAATTTAAATTCGTTCCAAAGTAAACTAAACCCATATGCTATCAATTCATTAGCTAAATTATTGATTGAACCAAAATGCGTATATACCGCCATCGTGCTTGTATTTGCAGCAGTTGCAATTTTGCGGGTTGTAAGACCATTTACGCCTTCTTTCATTAGTAGCAAAGCGGCTGCGTCTAAAAGTTTAGTCTTCATTTGTGATTCGGAAAGAGAAGTATTCATATATTTCCATTCTTGTATAACAATCGAAATAACGATTGTTATAACACGTGTTATATTAAAGCCATCATAAATCGGTTAAGGGTAAGTTAATGAGTCTAACATCTAAACAAACCATTTCAAAAATAGCATGGATATTGATAGCGACTTCTTGTGTAATTTATGCCCCAATGGCAATTGAATATTTTTTTCATTTCTTTAGTAGTGATACATTATATCTCTGGTTAAATTTTTTTACCAAAGTGGCGGGGATTCAACATACTTTTGGAGCAGGTTCAGTAGAGGGGGTACAGCATAAAATTTATGCACAAAATAGAGTTTCTATGCTCTTCCATACAATGATGGGGGGAACTGCTATTTTACTCGCCTCCATTCAGTTTTATGCACCATTTCGTAGAAAGCATCCAACCACGCATCAAAATATTGGTAAGTTATTTTCTATGATTGTCATTGTTTCGATGATTGGTAGTATTTTATTTTTAATAAATGCAGGGCCAAAGCATACATTCAATGGCCTACCTTTCTATTTGCAATTATGGTTACTCGCAATTGGTACATTAAGCTCCCTTATTTTAGGAATAATTGCGATTGTTAAAAAGCAAAGGAAAATGCATCAAGTCTTAATGATTTATTGCTTTGCACTACTTCTTTCTGCCCCAGTTTTAAGGGCAGAATGGTTAATTATTGGTGGGATGTTTGACGGAATAACTCAAAAAACTTCTAATTTCTTTAGTGCTACGATATTTGGGTATCTAGTTGTGCCCTGCGCTATTCTTGCTACACGTCTTACAGATCAAAGACAAACAATATTACAAAAAAAATTTAATCCACTAAGACTTCCAGACATAATAATTGTTTTATCAGGTGCAATAACTTTTATTCTGATTATTTTGAAGTACCAGTCAACTATTGAATCAATCACTAATTATGCTATTTGTGTACTTATTTTATTCTGTACCACCTTGTTTTTCTATTTGCAATTCTATAAGTCATCTCTTCGATCGAAAAATGAAATTGCAATAAAAGAATGGCGAATTCATTTCTTAGCTTATTGCATTTCTCCAATAGTATTTCTGATTTTTTGGGAAATTATTTGTAACTTTACAAATAGTTATGAGGCATTTATTGTGGTTAGTTTTACTGCCCCAGCTATTGTATTCTCATTTGGATATTTGCTAATGGCGATAACCCGAAAAAATAAAAAGTTAGAACATATTCTCTGATTTAATTTGATTTTTTCAAGTGATAGTACCAAAGTTATTTGATGATTTTAAAAATATACTTATCGATTAATTATTTTAATATTTACTCAAATTTAAACTAAAAAAGACTATTTAAAGTAGTCTTTTTTAGTTTAAATTCAAAAACTATTAAATATATTTCAAATTATTACCCTCCTTCTTAGCTCAGATCGGCCTATAAGTTTTAATAATTTGTTATACGAACTTGACCAGGCGCCGGCGCGTTGTAAGTTTGTATGCGGGCACAGTGGATTTTGCTATAAAAATATAGCTATGTTAATATAGATAATTCCATTTTAAGCTGCCAATTCATGTTATCAACCAGAGGCCATACATCGTGAATACTGCTCTGATCGCACTTGACTACATTTTAGATATTTCTCATGTCGAAGGAAAAATTGCACGCTCAGCACAGCAAGTGCTGGAACGTAATGTCATCGGTCACGCCAATCGGATATTGGCACTGGCGCAACAAAAAGACTGGTTACGCATTCTGGTCAAGGTGGGCTTTGCCACTGGCTACGTTGACCAACCCAAATCCTCCCGTATGTTTGGCCAAGTTGATAAATTCGGTGCCCTAGCACTAGATCAGCCTGGCACAGCTTTTCATCCCGATCTGGCGTCCGAGTTGGGAGAACTAGTAATCGTCAAACCACGTATTAGTGCCTTTTATGGTACCAACCTTGATGCGGTGCTACGGGCACGAGGTATCGAGCGGTTGATTATCTGTGGTGTCAGCAGTACTTGGGCCGTACAAAGCACGGTACGCGACGCGCATGATCGAGATTATCAGGTATTGGTGCTCGAAGAAGCTTGCGCCGCAGCTACACTGGAAGAGCATCAGATATCGATGGAGACACTTGCTCACATCGCCGAAATTGTCACTCTAGAAGATCTAAAGGGTCGTTGATGCCTCAGATGCTATCAGCATTAACATCAGAAATTGATTTGCAGTCGTTAAAACGTGCTGCTTGGTTGTTAGCACCTTTGCTAGCACTTACATTACTGACTGGTGACACCAACTGGCTGAAAGCTTCTATCCTAACCATTTCACTGTTCATCACTTATGAAAGAGCCGAGTTAGCGCCGCTCGGTGTAGCATGCCAAGCTCTAACCTTTTTGCTAATCTTTCTAGCGTTATTGTTCGCCATGGGCCAACCCGTCATTTTTGTACTGGTCTGTGCACTGGCCGCGGCTACGGCGGTGGGAGTATCTGCTTATGGTGGCAAACTGAGGTCTCTTGGAAACTTCACCTTTATTCCTGCGCTCTATCTGGCATGTGAGACTGCGGAAGGAATCACCCCAGCGCAATATTCCCAGCATGCTCTGGTGCTATTGCCCTTTCTAATGGTTGCTGTGCTGCCGGTGTCAGTGATCTCACTTGTTGAACATATACAAGCCAGCCACCGTTTGCGTCATATATTTAGGTTGCATCGTACTGGTGATATCGGCACGCGAGTTGTATGTGGCGAAGCTGTAGTGGCTGTGTGCCTCGCAGTAGCGTTGGCCGCAGCGCTAGTCGAGTGGCGCCAACTGGATTATGGTCAATGGGTGATCTGGTCAGCCGCCAGCGTAGTGACCGGTGACATGGCAACAGCACGCAAAAAGTTGTATCAGCGCGGAGCGGGAGCCCTAATTGGCTTACCGCTTGGCATGCTGCTGGGCTGGGCTATGCCACACAGCCTGCTGATGTATGAGCTTTTAACCGTTACCGCCATGCTCACATTGGTGTCTTTCTCACACTATATACTGGGCTTCGGTACTCGCTGTGCCTGCATCGCCAGTGCGATGATAGTAGTTGGCCAAACTCCGGATATCGCCGCAGAACGAGTGTTCAATGTGTTACTAGGAGGAGGCATCGGTCTGCTGTTCGTTTTTTTGCTGCATGTCGTCATTACTATCAGAACCCGCGCTCATATATAACGCTAAACTCTCTGTTTTACCAATTTAAGTTGACCGCATAATCCTGTGGTGCAAAAATATGAATAGATATAGCTATTTATAAATAAAGATGAAGCAGAATCCTGAAGAAATAACACAATTACGTACGCAGTTGATGTCTTTGGTCCGACGTATGCGGCGCGAGGCACGCAGTGACGAAAAATCTTGGGCCCAGCTGCTTCTGCTTGGTGCCATCGATCGTCATGGCGGGATGGCAACCCCTTCGGTGCTGGCTGAATCTGAAGGTATGCGTTCTTCAAATCTAGCCGCTGCGCTGCGTGCTCTAGAAAGCGATGGTCTGCTGAAACGTATACCTGATGCTGAGGATCGACGCAAGATCAGGGTAATACTAACTCAGGAAGGGTTGAGTCTGCTGCATGAAAGCCGTGCGCGGCGTGAAACATGGCTCTCTAATGCCATGGAACAATGTCTCACCTCCGAAGAGCAGACATTGTTAATCGCAGCAGGTAATTTGATGGCACGCATTGCCAACTCGCCTCACTGAAAGAGAATTGTTATTAATCCTATAAAATGTGCATTCTTTTAGCAGAATGCACATTAAAATCTCTTTTTAAATATCTACCCAATTTGCATGAAAACCTAAAGGCACTCGTACAGGTAAATCAATAGTAGCTTGGGGTTCTTTGCCAATTTTTTTGGAATCGAGTATTACTACTTTACTTGGCTTTATTCCGTCTAAAGCATGGATATACGAAATTAACCAACCATCGCCCTCTTCACTCTCAGATTGTTTTGGTAAAAAAATTACTTCACCAGTGAAATAGTCATCACCATATGAATGCTTATAGGATTCACCTTTGAGTAAATCATGGACCAATAAATTATTTGCTTTTAAATTAATATTATCTACTGGCTCACCTTCATCTCCAACAGAAATTGAATAAGCAAAGCGATAAGGTTTACCGACAAAACGTTCATCTAGACGAGGAAACTCTTGAGGAATTTTTGAAATTACTTCCCGTTTTAAAGTTTGAGTACCGAATTGCAAAGTCCATCTTTCAAATTGAATAAACTGTTTATCTACCGGCCCCTGAATAGAATCAGTAAAGGTCTTGGTGTGAACACATGCATCAAAAATAATATCCCCATTTTCAAGATCATATGCATTAAATGAGTGAAAAATAATACAAGGATCTACATCAAACCATTTGATATCCTGTGCATCACCAGTTTTTGGTAAGACACCTATTCGCGCAGGGTGCTTTTCATTCCATGCATAGGGTAATTGAACGCCTTTTAACATTCTCTCAAATGAAAAAGTTACAGGAAAATCCAGAACCAACATTTTAGTTTTTGTCATACCACAATCATGCATCATTGGCCCATGCTTAACAGGGATACTAACCCGCTTCTTAACTTGGCCTGATTGATCAATCACCTGATAATAAACTTGCATGGGTAGTAAAACATCATAGCAAATCGCATGTAATTCTTTTGTATCTGGGTCTACATGAGGATGAGCTGTAAAAGGATAATTATCTTTACTGTTGAATAATCCATATTTAAGGCTATTCAATTCATGATCTAAAGCGACTGGAAACGGCCCTGATTCTGTTATTGTCCAGATTTTTCCTGCATGACCAATAATATTCGTATTTGCGAAATCCACTAGTCCTCGAGGCTCACCTTTTATTTTCTCTCGGCCTAATTTTTTATGTACTTGATGAGTCCCCACATATCTATTTTTGTACCATAATGCTTGACCATCTTTTAACCTGAGACCATGTACCATCCCATCGCCCATAAACCAATTATAGTTTGCAGGGTTTTCAACTTCTAATGGATTTGGGCCCATTCTTAAAAAAATGCCATTTAATGAAGATGGTATTTCCCCATGTACAACCAAATCACTTGAAAAAACTTCTTCAGTAACGGGCGCAAAGGGACCTACAAGAAAGGGGTTATCTGGACTATAGGGAACTCGGCTTTGATTGAAATTCAGAAACTTCCCTACTAGGGAAGAAACCAGCTTATTGTTAACAATTTCATTACGGATATTTGTCCTGTTCATTCGATTACATCCTACCTGCTGATTAATTTTTTGTATAATTCCAGTATGTATCAACCAATGTATACATTGTATACTTAATTAAAATTACACGAGGATGTATATAGTGTCAACATCAAACATAGATCCAACTTCTAAATATCATCATGGTAATTTAAGAGAAGCTTTACTTATTAATGGCTTACAATTATTAGAATCTAGTCAGGGTATTGATTTTAGTATGCGAGAACTGACCCGCATGATTGGAGTCTCACCCAATGCGGTTTACAGACATTTTGCAAATAAGGAAGAACTACTGACCGCTTTAGCCATCTATGGATTTGAAGAATTGATAGAAGCTCAGGCGCATGCTATTCATAATGCAACCAACCCCAAAGCCGGTTTTTTAAATTCAGGAAAAGAATACATATATTTTGCTATTAAAAATCCATCTTTATTTAGACTCATGTATAGCCAGTTTGCTGTTGCTCAAGATGATGAAAAATTAAAATCTATGACAAATTTATTCTATACAGGAATGTTATATGCAGCGGCAACAGCATTTCAAACTTCTGTCGATACTGAACAAAGCCAAACGATGGCAAGATTAGCTTGGGGAATGGTTCATGGTCTAAGCTATTTAATTATTGATGGACAATTTAGTCATTTGAGTAAAGATGAACTCAATATCATGATCGATAATGCGCTAAAAACAGCAATAGCTGTATTAGGAAACTAGATGCCTTTAAGTTAAAAACTGTTGATATATGATGATAAAAGCCCTCGTTAAAGAGTTTTATAGTTATCAATTCATGGTCGATTTTACATTTAATAAATTAAAAATCTTTGTTTTTTAATTTATTAAGCTCAAACATGGCATTTTTATATTCAAGATATGCCTTTTCACTGATGAGAACCACAGAGTCTTTCTCTTTTCGCGTAATTTTTACGGCGTAACCTAACAGCACTCTTTCCATGACTTTTGAAAATTGTGATCTTGCATTTGCATAATTAATTTGTTCCACAATATTAGTCCTAATCAGATAAAAGAAAGCCACTTTGGATATTAAAGTGGCTGTGATTACATTAAAAATTGTATCGACCTAATAAGTTGATTCGAGATAACTTCCCTTCTAAATCTGAAAAAGTTTCTCTCTTACCATAGGTGTATTCCACACCAAGATCGACTTTTTCAACAGGCGTCCAAAATAAATTGACGCTTGCATTGATTAGCCTTTTATTTTGATCAGGGTTATTTTCTGAAAAATTTGAATCTTTATAAACAAGACTACCAGCAGACAAAGAAGAGCGTAAATTTTCATTCCATTTACGCATATAACCTAACTCAATAGAATCAAATTCACTTAAATACATTCGATTTTGATCAAAGTAGAACGCATCATTATCTTTTGAATACAGCATGTAACGGTTATCACCCGCTATGTGATAGTAATTAAACACAAGTGAGTCATTTTCAGAAAGCTTGTACTTTGTGCCTAATCCAGCACCCCAAGCAAGTTTAGTTTGCTCTTCATTCGTATCAGAAACTGCTCGATTTTCATGTACCATTCCGTGCAATTGAACCATAAAATCTGGATTCTTAAATTCATATCGCATGGTTAATGCAGGAAAACGACTTCCTCCTTCTACATTTTTATTTTCAACATCGCCGCCTTCCAAAGCGACTAATAATTTTTGTTTGGCATCAACAATGTGCTGATAACGGATCTGGATATTACGCTGAGTTCCTGTGCCCATCGCTCCTGTAAAGTCAACCAAACTTGGAGCAGTATCACTATTCACAAAAGGTGAAGTCGTTTGACCAATCAACCAATTTCCTAGTGAAATATAAGCATGTCTAACCCGAACCGAACCATTACCGTTATCTCCGCCACTTCCCATGAAATCGGCTTCTAACTTTCCAACTAAATCTCCTTTCGAGGTCGGCTTGACGATATCGACACCTACACGGGAAGTCGCAGCAGAAACATTTAATGATTTACTTGTTGAGTTTGAATTGTCTAATGGTATTGACCCTGTTTTATTCGCAATAGAATGTGTTGAACCTTCAAAATCATATGCGGCATCAACCCGTATATTTCCATAAAATTTAATTTTAGTTTGGTCAGCCGTAACGGGCGTTTCGGTATTTGATGTTTTGTTTTGAACTAAGACAGGTGCTGTGTTTAATCCATTATTTTTATTTAAATTTTGCTGCTCCATCAAATAATCTATTTGCTGTTGTAATTTACTTATTTTTTCATTTAACGCTGAGTTATCTTCGCTTTCAGCTTTAGCTTGCTGCAATGTAATACTCATTAATAACGATAAATAAATAATCCCTTTATGTTTCATGTCCTTTTCCTTTAGACGAAATTATCTAGACCAAATTGAAATTTCCTATTTTTCAATTAGCGACCTAATAATTATTGAGTTAACTTTTGAGAGGCTAACGAAGCTCAACCATTGACTTCGCTAGTTCCATTCCTACTCGAATATTTTTGAATGACCTTATTCGGGTAATTCACATCCTTTTTGTTTTAAGCTGTTGATCACCCAGCTACGGTCATTTTCACCTACGGCGATTTGCTCTAATTGCTTTTGTTCAGCAGCATGTTTGGCGCTTGCCTTCAGATAAACTTCTTCTACTTCCGCATATGGCACACTTAACAGCCCATCTTCATCACCTAAAATCAAATCGCCAGGTTCAATCACCATTCCATTGATTGCGATAGGGACATTAATTTCTCCCGGTCCGTCTTTATAAGGCCCTCGATGTGAAACTCCTGCCGCAAAAAGTGGAAAATCTCCTTCTCCAATGACAACCGAATCACGAATCGCACCATTAATAACAATGCCGGCTATACCTTTCTTAATGGCATAAGCAACCATCATCTCTCCAATTAATGCATTGGTTAGATCGCCACCCGCATCAACCACAATGACATCTCCCGCTTGGGCGATATCAATAGCGTAGTGCAACATCAAGTTATCACCCGGACGCGCCTTAACTGTAATGGCAGGTCCACAAAGATATCCCTTTTTATGCATTGGTCTTAATTGAGCCCCGCCTGAAGTCATTCGATTCATTGAGTCACTGACATTAGCGACTGGTAGATCTCGATATTGCTCAATCCATTTTTGCTCAACTTTTCTGTCGTTTTTTAGCACTCTAAAACCAATTGCCATAACTTTTCCCTTACATCAGTTTTCTTGTGCAAATTAATATGACAGTATTTTTTTGAAATGTCATTTCATTTTTAAATTTAATTTAACTAAAATTTACTCTATTTTTAAATTTAATTTTTACTATTGACTATTTTTTTGAAATGTCGTTTTAATAATATGAATTATTAAGGACGTATTTTGCTCAAAATACTTAAATGGAGTGCAAGTCAAAATGAAACGTAAAGTTCTTATCACAGGGCCAACATTAACTTCAGATGCATTAATGTATGCTACCGCCCATGATATTCAGTTGATTCCAACTGAACCCTACATGGCAAAAGATGAAATGGAAAAACTCATCCATGATGAACAACCTGATGCAATCATTGTTCGAACAGGCAAACTTTCTAGGGATATGATTTTTGCTTCTAATAATTTAAAAGTGATTGCAAAACATGGCGTTGGGTTTGACACAATCGACACCCAAGCTGCTGCTGAGCGACAAATTCCGGTCACTATTGCTGTTGGGGCAAATGCTCAATCTGTTGCCGAACATGCTTTTGCACTCATGTTTAATGTTGCTCGACAAGTTACGTGGCTAGACCAACGGATCAGAGATGGTCATTGGGACAAAGCAAGTGCAAATGGTGTGGAGTTATATGGAAAAACGCTGGGCTTAATTGGCCTAGGATCAATCGGTAGTCTACTCATGAAGTTAGTGGCTCCCTTAAACATGAAAGTCAAAGTATATGATCCGTTTCTACAAAATTTGCCAGAACTGGACTACGTAGAGCAGGAACACGACTTTGAAAAACTTCTAGAAACTAGTGACATTATTAGCCTACATTGTCCACTCACCGCAGAGAATAGACACTTATTTTCTCATGCTCAATTTGAAAAGATGAAAAGCTCAAGCATCTTAATCAATACAGCTCGTGGTGAATTAATTGATCAGGTTGCATTAGTTGAAGCACTGAAAAATAATAAAATTGCTGGTGCAGGTTTAGATACCTTTTCTTCAGAACCGCCTGAAAAAGATAATCCATTATGGGAATTACCTAATTTAGTTGTCACACCTCATATCGGCGCAAATACCAGTGACTCGCGTAATCGTGTCGGTCTTTTAGCACTCGAACAGATCGTTAGTATTTGGAATGGGCAATCACTAAACCCAAGAGCTATCGCTAACTGGAAGTTACTCAATAGCTAATCATGGAACTCAATTGTTTCTAAGCTTTTAGATGCGAGAACAATTAAAATATTGAATATAAAAAAGGATTTTTTTATGTCTACAGAATATTCTCAACCGAGTGCGATTGAACGTGAAACAATGCGCAAGGTGGCGTGGCGGTTACTACCTTTTTTAACGCTTTGTTATGTGATTGCTATTATTGACCGTGGCAATATTGGTATGGCTTCATTACAAATGAATGAAGACCTTGGATTAACAGCTACTGCCTTTGGTTTTGCCAGTAGCTTATTTTTCTTTGCATATTTTCTATTTGAAGTACCCAGCAACCTCGCCATGCAAAAATTTGGAGCAAAAGTATGGATTGCCCGAATTATGGTGACTTGGGGGGTAATTTCAGCTGCAACAGCATTCGTTGAAAGCTCCACATCGTTATATATTATGCGCTTTTTGTTAGGTGCTGCTGAAGCTGGTTTTTTCCCTGGCGTGATTTTATATCTAACCTATTGGTTGCCTGCCAACTATAGAGGCCGAATGATTGCAATATTTATGGTTGCAATTCCAGGTGCAAACTTTATAGGCTCACCATTATCTGGGCTTTTATTATCCCTAGATGGCTGGATGGGCATGCGTGGATGGCATTGGCTATTTATTTTAGAAGGTATTCCTGCGATTTTACTGGGTATCGCCTGCCTATTTGTACTCACAGATCGACCAGAACAAGCAAAATGGCTCAATAGCGAACAAAAAGCTTGGTTGGTTGAAAGACTACAATTTGAACGCCAACAAAAAACCCCAATTGGTCATATTTCACTATGGCAACTTCTAAAGAATAAATATATTTGGGCTATGATCATTATCTATTCTGGTGCTTCTGCTGCAGGCAGTACAATGAGTGTTTGGGCACCACAATTAATTAAATCATTCGGTTTAAGCAATTTAGAAATTGGTCTAGTAAATGCAATTCCTTACGGCTTAGCTTCTATTGCCATGATTTTTTGGGGCCGTAGCTCAGATCGTAAAAATGAACGCCGTTGGCATACAGCAATCACTCTATTGATGATCTCAATTGGTTTATTAATTGCTTTGTTCACGTCATCACTTATTGGCACAATCTTTTTACTCAGTATCGTTTTAATTGGTGCTTATTCTATGAAAGGTCCTTTCTGGGCTTTGGCATCATCATGGATGTCACCGAGTACAACTGCGGCAGGCCTAGCAGCAATTGGAGCATTTGCCAATCTGATTGGTGGTGGCGTGATGGTGAATATCTATGGCGCAATCCATGATGCAACAGGAAGCCATGCTATAGCCTTACTTCCACTTGCTGCATTAAATTTAGTGTCGGCTATCATGGTTTTCATTATGTCTAGAAAGAAAGCCGTTTTGTTTAACCAACCACAAAGTACTTCGTAAATATCATAAATAAGAAAGGGGCTAAATCATTAGCCCCTTCTTTATATTTAAAATATTAGAATTAATTACGAATACTCTTACCACCCAAACTTTTGGTCAAGTCATCTGCAATTTTGAAGAAGAAATCACCCATAGATTTTGCAATTTCCGAAGTAAAACGGCTTGATGGACCTGAAACAACCAATGCGCCAACCACATCATTTTGAGCATCAAACACAGGCAATGCCATTGAAGCTGCATGTGGTTCAGTTACACCAGTTGAATAAAAAGGATCAGTTCTTAATAAAACTTGTTCATGTGTTGATCGCAATGCTTGAGCACCCGCCGCACCATCCATTGGTCGAACTTCACCCGGCTGAATATGAACACGTAATCTATGGGTAGAGTTTATTCGATATTGGCAAAGACGATATGCTCCATGTTTAACGTAAAAAGAAGCTGTCTCACCAATTTCATCTACAAGTTGCTGTAAACAAGGCACAACATGTCGCTCTAGATCTAAAGCATCTTGATAAATTGTATTTAAACGCATGACTTCGCTGGCAAGCGTATATCTGCCATCTGAAAGACGGTTAACAAAACCAAAATCTTCTAGCGAAACGATTAAGCGCATGATGGTTGCTTTATTTAATTCTGTTCGTTCAGCGAGTTCTGCTAGGGTTAAAGATTTATCACCTATTCTAAAAGCAGTTAACAAAGTTAAAAGGCGATCAGCCGATGCATTTCCGCTTGTTGCTGGGTGAGGTTTAATTTTAACCATGTTTTTCCTACAATATCTTGATATCAATTTTAAATGTATTGAATTAGGTTTTTAACTTTACCATTATTGCAAATAAAAAGAGAGAAGCTATAAGGCCTTATTTAACTGTTTTAGTTTCGGTGAAAGCGACTAAAACTAAACCGTTGATAATATGACTTTACTTGACTCACAACGGCTTATATCAATCAATTACACAGAAATTATGGCTTAGCAAAAATGATTAGTTAATCGATATTTCATAATGAAAATTATCAGCTAAACCAAATGACTCTCGGTATTCAACCGCAGCACCTTCAAGATTTTTAGCAATACGGCACACTTTCACCAAAGGCTCTTCAGGCTTATTATCTAAATCGTTATCTTTAATATTTTTCTCAAAAGTTAAGCGTTCTGTTGCAGAAGAAACAAATTGACCGCAGTGCTGATAATAAAAAGGATAAAGTAGATTCCCAAACTCAGCGATTGGAATTTCTTCCAGATTTTTAAATAATTGTTCAGGTAACCAAATTCTTTCGCTTAACACAACAATATCTTCATGCTTACGGACACGCTCGATATAAAGCAACTTTTCGTTAAGCCCAAGTCCCAGCTCTGCATTGACTTCCGCTATTCCATCACAGATTTCTACTTTTTTAATTTGTCCTTGTGGCTGAATGAACTCTCCTTTTTTATTACGTAATCTAAAAAAACGAATGAGCGAGTTTTCAAAGTTAGGTTGCTTAAGAAAAGTACCTTTGCCCTGCTGTTTAACTAATAAACCGTCTTCGACCAATCCTTCTACAGCTTTTCTCACGGTTCCTACCGATACGCTATACATTTGAGCGAGCTCTTGTTCACTTGGAATAGGCTCTTCAACGGTCCATTTTGACTGGATCAGTAGCTTTTGAAGCTCCCAACGGACCTTTTCATATCGTGGCAATTTAAAATTTTTAAATGCAGTTTCATCAAGCATTTGCGTTAAACATTATGAAATCGATTTGACAATATTAGCATAGTTATATGTAATACAAAAAACCAAACATATATATGTTTATATGTTTATATATTTATCAAGGAAGATAATATGGCTGCATTGATGCTTATAGCTTTAGCCGTATCTATAGGTTTAGGTTATAAAACCAAAATCAATATTGGATTATTTGCGATAGCATTTGCCTACCTCATTGGTTGCTTTGGCATGGGTTTGAAGCCTTTAGAAGTTATTGAGTTATGGCCTGTCAAAATTTTCTTTATTATTTTATCTGTCACTCTTTTTTATAACTTTGCTCTAGCAAATGGCGCTTTAGAAAAGCTTGCCAGCCATCTTTTATATAAATGCCGTAATTTCCCCCAGTTTTTACCCTTAGCGATTTTCTTCGCTGCGACCATTATTGCAGCCTTAGGCGCTGGTTTTTATACCGTACTTGCTTTTATGGCACCCATTACACTGCTGCTTTGTAGAAAGACCAATATGAATATGATTATTGGTGGGATGGCTGCAAATTACGGTGCTTTAGCTGGCGCAAATTTTATGACCTCACAAAGCGGCATTATTTTCCGAAGCTTAATGGAAAATACAGGCATTAGCTCTCAAAGCGCTTTTTCATATAGCAGCGGAATTTTTGTTATCACTTTAATTATTCCAATTGCGATATTGGGGATTTACACCCTCTGGAATAGAAAAAGTAATTCAATTGTGATTGAAGATCAAAAGCCTGAACCATTCGACAAAAAACAGAAACAATCTATCTTCCTTATTATTTTAATGATGTCGATTGTTTTAGTTTTTCCAATCTTGCACCTTTTTTTTCCAGATGCAAAAACCATCAGCTTTTTAAACTCCAAAATTGATATTGCTTTCCTTGCGATTACTTTCTCGCTCATTAGTTTGCTTATGAAACTTGCGGATGAGAAAAAGGTCATTGCACTGGTGCCTTGGGGAACGCTCATTATGATTTGCGGTGTGGGTATGCTCATCGCATTAGGTGTGAAACTTGGCATTATTACGACACTTTCAGAATGGTTAGCACACAACGTTCCAGTCTGGGTTATTCCCGTGCTGTTATGCCTCATTAGCGCCATTATGTCTGTATTTTCAAGCACTCTAGGCGTGGTTGCTCCTACTTTATTCCCAATTGTTCCGGCACTAGCACTTAGCTCTGGTTTAAATCCACTTCTCCTCTTTATTTGTATTGTCGTGGGTGCGCAATCTACAGCGATTTCACCTTTCTCGTCTGGCGGTAGCCTCATCATGGCTTCAGCACCAGCAGATATCGACAAAACAAAATTCTTTAATCACCTGTTATTTAAAGCAATTCCTGTAGGAGTCCTTGCCGCTTTAATCGCTATTTTCGCTTTAAAAATTGTAATGTGAGATGAAAATGAACTGTATAGATACACATGCACATGTTTTTTCGGTACAGGACCACAGTATCGAAACGGCACGCTATACACCTAATTACGATGCAACTGTGCAAAGTTTTATCTCTCATCTTGATCGGCACAAATTCACGCATGGTGTTTTGGTCCAACCTAGCTTTTTGGGAACCAATAACCAAACAATACTAAATGCTATTCAGCAGTACCCTGACCGTTTAAAAGGGATTGCTGTTGTTCAACATACCACTGCTTTTGATGAGTTAGTGCAACTCAAAGAACAAGGTATAGTCGGCATTCGTTTAAATCTATTTGGTCTTAACCCTCCTGTGTTAAATACGCCGGAATGGCAAATGTTTTTACGAAATGTGGAAAGCCTCAACTGGCAAGTTGAAGTACATGCACCGCCAAAATATTTAATTCAGCTTCTACCTCAATTAAGTGAATACAACTTTAATGTGGTGATTGATCATTTTGGTCGCGTTGACCGTATTAAAGGGATTAATGACCCAGATTATCAGAATTTTTTAAGCTTGCTTAACGTCAAACAGCACTGGATTAAGGTGTCTGGTTTCTATCGTTTGGGTACTGCCCCAAATCATATAAATATTGCCCAACAAGCCTATAACATTTTTAAAGACAAAGGTTTTTTACACAAGCTCATTTGGGGAAGTGACTGGCCACATACCCAACATGAATCATATATGACTTATGAAGATGCAATTCATGCCTTTAAACAGATTGTGTTTCATAAACACGAGCAATGTTTAATTTTAAATCAGAACCCTACCGAGCTGTTTGGTTTCTCACGTACATAAGGAGTATGTATGAAAAATGATATCTCTATATCGGAAGTAGAAAAGTCAACGATCCGTAAACTTTCTTTTCGCATTCTTCCCTTCCTCATTCTTTGTTATTTCATATCTTATATTGATCGAGTTAACATTGGTTTTGCCGCGTTAACCATGAACCAAGAAATTGGCTTAACAGCAACTGCCTTTGGTTTCGGTGCCACCTTATTTTTTATTGCGTATGTCATATTTGAAATTCCAAGTAATATGGCAATGGAAAAGCTGGGGGCACGTATCTGGATTGCCAGAATCATGATTACTTGGGGAATTGTGGGTTGCTGTACTGCCTTCATTACCGGCCCCATTTCTTATTCGATTTCAAGATTTTTACTCGGCGCTGCCGAAGCTGGTTTTTTCCCGGGCGTACTACTGTATTTAACGCTCTGGTTCCCAAAACGATATATGGCTCGAATTGTTGCTGTATTTATGGTTGCCATTCCTTTATCTAACTTTATCGGTTCACCGTTATCTGCTTTATTATTAGGTTTACATGGTTTACTGGGTTTAAGTGGATGGCAAGTGCTTTTAATTTTAGAAGCCTTACCCGCGATTCTTCTTGGTTTATTTTGTCTTGTATGGCTACCTAACACTGCAAATAATGTTAAATGGTTAAATCAAGAAGAAAAGGAATGGCTCTCAAACACCTTAACTTTTGAAAAAAACCAATTATTAAATTCTGAAAAACAAGACAGTGCTGAGCAGAAAAAGAGTAAGTTTAAACTTCTTATTACCAATAAATATTTATGGTTCTTCGCAATTATCTATGCAGGAAGTTCAGCAACAAGCAATATTTTATCGTTATGGATGCCTCAAATACTAAAAGCTTTCCATCTGACTGCCATGGAAACGGGTCTCTTAAATATGATTCCTTTTGGTTTAGCTGCAGTTTTCATGATTGTTTGGGGCGTACATGCCGATAAAAGTGGCAATAAGAGCTTAAATACAGCGATTCCACTATTTGTGACAAGTCTTGGTTTGCTTCTTACTATTTTTACTTCGTCTTTAACCTTAAGCTTAGTTTTATTCTCTATCGTTTTGATGGGTAACTATGCAATCAAAGGTCCTTTCTGGGCATTGGTTTCTGAACGCTTACCATCGACTCTGGTAGCTGTGGGAATCGCAGCGGTCAATACCATTGCACATATTGGTACGGGTCTTATGAACTCTATTATGGGCATTGTGAAAGATTATTCTGGTAGCTTCCCTATTTCTCTTTTACCGTTATGTATGCTTACATTTACGGGTGCAATGATTGCGCTGTATTTGGGAAGAAAACCGACATTGCCAAAAGCGCAAAAGGTTCAAAAGTTGGTTTAAGTAATGATAAATAATTTATCTTTATAATTTAATCAAGCCCTGCAAATAATCAATATTTAGCAGGGCTTTCTATTCCCCAAAATACGTTAAAGTAAATCGTAAATTTTCATAAACGAAAGATTAATATTTAAATGAGGAAATTAAAAACGGTAACCCACACCTAGATATGTAATTAAGGGGTCAATATCAACTTTGGTTGAGGCATGAATTAACTGCTTACCTGTTTTGCTATCAATCACATCAATATTTGCACGGTTATTTAACTTTGCATAGGACACTGAACCAACAGCATACCAATTTGGCGTGATGTCATAAGTAGCTCCTAAACTCACAATTGGGGCAATTGCATCAGTCGTTTTAACCCGAACATAAGGGTTTGCACTTGAAGTCTTACCATCTAAAGCTGCACCAGCATTGTTATCTAGAACATTCTGAATCATATGCCCCGCAGCAATTAAATCCGAATTAATTTGGTCATTTAACTTAATGTTAGTGAAGCGTGAATACATAATTCCGGCACCAATATATGGACGAAATTTATTTACTCCTGCCTTTCCAAACTGATATTGAGCTTCTAATGCTGGAGTCCATGCACGTACCGTAGCAGCTTTCGATTTATTACCAAGATTAGTGATCGGAATATCTTGTAATAAATCAAGTTTATCCCCTATAACCAAAGCAGCTAATCCTTCAGGATTTGCAAAACCAGATAAAGGCGCGTTGATTTCTCCTTTCCCCTTAATATCAACTTTTGGAGGAATCCCACCGATTAACTGTAAAGACACATTCTCATTCACATAGTAATTAAACATTAAACCCAGAGTGTCTACGTCTTCTGCTTCAAGCCCTGTGCCTTTACCTTCCCATTGCTCTAGTCCTTTAATTGTTGCTGTACCCGTGATATCTGGCGAAACCATGTCATTTTCATCAGCAAGCCCTAATAGCTGACCAACCGATTGTTGCTGATTGCCGTTTTCATCGACTGGATGGCTAAATACCATATCGAGAACTTCTTTGACATTTTCACCCGTTGATAATGTTGCATTAGGGTCTATTGATTTCATAAATGCTGAGGTAGAAATGGTTCCGACTTTGGCAGTGGTTCCATTTGCTACAGCAGTATTTATATTGAATGGATTTGCTTTCCCTTGAGGCATGACATGCAACCATCCAGCAGATACAGAAAACCGTTTAAAATCTGCATGTGCTGTTTGAGTTCCCGTTACAAAAGCTATGGCGAGCAGATTTCCGCCTATTAATTTTAAAACATCCATTTTATTTCCTTTATTTTATTTAAGAGGCTTCCATTAACCTCTTCATTTAAAATAAAGATTTTTTTAACTTTTGGTAAAATTTTCCGACAAAAAGAATTATAAAACAATATATTAATTTTACTTAATTTATTTTAATTGATTGAAAAATATACAATATAAGTGAATTTTCTATGTAAATTTATAAATTAAAAAAAAGCCCACCTTCCGATGAGCTTTTTATTTAATTAAAATTAACGGTATGTATTAAGCTTTAAATTCTGCTAATACTAGGCTTATAAGATCTATGATTTAAATACAACGACTACTTATTAAAAATAAAGAGCACCTAGGTGCTCTCTTGTTCTTATTGATTTTTGGATAAGGCAAAATTTATTGCCCTGTCATATGCGTGTTCTTGTAACTCTGTATATACATAAAAATGCTGTTCTGCCTTGGTAACAGGATTAATGAGTTTCATTGCTTCATAACTATGAGTATTTAAATCATTAGGATCAACATCAAATGCTTCTAAGTGCTGCTCTCTCCACTCACCACTTAGAACACCACCAACACAAAGCCATTTTGTTGAATTGTCTGACATATCATGTTCACTCTATATAATAGCTGTTGCCATCGGAACTGTTGAAAACCAAATTTAAAGTAGGGTAAATACATTCACCTTTTAACAAAATATATTCAACTTTGGGTCTCTGAACTCTAGATGAATGACAGATTTTATTAGTATCTACTTCCGTATAGTTTGCCTGCGCTCTTTTTTCTTTACCTTGGAAATCAATAATTGTAATTTCTTTTAGCATTAATATGCTCCAATTTAATCATACATATTATGCCCAACGATATTTTTATACTATCAATATTTTGTAGGCAACTACATTGAATTAATTTTTAAAAAACTATCAATCCAAAACGTGGAAAAAATTTATATATGTGTACTTTATGTACCCCTACTTGAAAGTTGGATAAGGTAATTTCAAAATTTAAAGGATAAGACTCAATAGGTTATATATAATTGATTTTATTTATGAAATAAGTACTCGAGATAAAGATCTTTTCTTGGACAAATCAACACACATGAGTCTTAAAACTACCGCAATGTAAAGGCCTTTAAAGTGTACTATCAACTCTCCCTAATGAAGATAAGAAGATAAGAAGATAAAAATGTCAGGTTTTAAAAGTTTTTCTCAAAATACAACTAACCACGCGAATATCATCAAATCTCAAATGAATAAGTATCCTGCAACACCACCTACTGAAACTCAACCTTCAGAAGTTCCAGGCACAGTAAAAGATCTGCCTGAGAATAATGAACAACCTGATCCTAATAACAAATAATTTCTTATTAATAGTGCTTTGGAAGTTGTTTTGAGGCTCTGTTACTATAAAGAATAAATTAGTGCACTGATTTATTATACTATTAACTACTTTTATCAATTTGATTTGTTTAGTTATTTAAGAAATTACAGCCATTCATTCCAGAAAATTGATATGACTAGTCTCTCAGATATGAGGGGCTTTTTTAATTGTTTTTACTTAACCAGTATTTAGCCGACTCCGCCTAAATAGATTCAGCCCACCACAATTGGCGGGCTTATTTTTTAATATGTGAATTATAAAGATCAGCTTAACATATATAGGAAAAAGCCCCCCAGAATAAAGATACTTTGCGGAGCTTTATTTACTGTAAACAGTCAGGAATTTTTAGTCGTATTGGTTAGAGTAGATAAGCTTTATTAATCGAATATCAACTCTTGATTGGACTTTCTATTTGAATTTTATACTTAATATTTTTCTCCTCATCAATATAGGATAGTAAATGTTCATCCCTTCTTTTCCTTAATTTTCCAATTTCTGAATCAATTTTTGCAGTAATCAAAGATTCCTCTTCTTGCTCCTCATTAGGAATGTACTCACTTATTGATTTCATACTTTAACACTCCTGTTTTGCTGCATTGTTAGTTTAGAACAACTAAACAAACAAGTGCATTAGAGTGTTTTTTCTTATTAAAAGAAAACCTGAAATCTATAAAACAAAAAAGCCCACCTTCCGATGAGCTTTTTATTTAATTAAAATTAACCGTATGTATTAGGCGTTAAATTCTGCTAATACAAAGTTTTTTACTATTTCATCAAAAGTTGGTTTCAGAAGAGCTTGCTCGCTATTTTTTATAGTTTTATAACAATAACTCGCTGCAACTCCCATACTGAACAAAGCTAACAATTTCATTGCTCACCTCACTTATTGGAAAGAGTGAAACTTAAAGTATCATTCGCGTTTGTAGCGTTCCAACTCGTTTTAGCGAGGTTTCTGTGTATTTTTTAAGCAATGTGTAATAAAAAAGCTCACCTATCGATAAGCTTTCTTTTAGAACAATAGTGAAATTTACTTACACTTCTTCCCGTATAACTTATACTTAATATTTGTCCTGTATAGGGTCAATTTTTCAAAAAAAGATAAAAAAATAATCTTCTACAATGAAGAAATATTTGATTTTTCTTGTCTATAAAAACGCATAAAAAACTTATTTTAAATATTAGGGGATTACTTTTATTTTCTACTAGGCTTATGAGCCCCACTATGGGTAGTATAAAAGATTATTGGAGGAGCTTCCCTATTTGTCTTTTACCTTTATGTATTCTTACCTGTATGGGTACCATGATTGCGTTATATTTAGGAAGAAAATCAACTTTACAAATATTAAAAAAGTGTTTTAAGTTTTAGAACTAAAAAGTTTAATACAAAAGAGAGACCTTAAACAGATCTCTCTTTTTATAAATAACTTATTTTAAAAGAAATAAAGATTAATAATCAATAAATTCATGTAATGAATTTATAAAATGTACAAAGTTATCAGCTAAGTAAAGAACTTTTCTTTTACCTTCATTTCTTCCAAAGTCATAAAAGTCATCATGTAAAACAAGTACTATCTTTGGTTGATCTTTAATCCAAGGGAATCTGTAATCGAAACAAATAAAATTTCCACCAGGTGTAGATCCAAATCCTATTAATTTTCCCTCATAGTCATCATCACCTTCGGGAAATTGCATTCCTTCTATTCGAGGTTCATGCAAGTATCCTCCTAACTCTACTGTACTGATATTTAGCTCACCATCAGTATCAACATAGTCAAAGCAAGAAATTTCAGGATAAATTCCATCATGTTGAGAAATAAGTTCAACATATTCAGGTGGAAAAGTAACACCTAAAGTTGTTGCAAAATTCTCAATAATCTCTTTACTTATTTTACCATTTGGATACTGATCACCAATATCTTGCATCATTTAATAATTACCCCTTTTTTTAAAGAATCTTCGCCAATATGCTTAACTGCATTATGTACAACTTCTGGTAATAACTGCATATTATTTGGTCCTGACTGAGCATTATGGTGCCAAGTATAACCTTTTATTTTACTGGCTCCAGCTTGTATCTGCTTTAACTGTTCACTTGTGAATTGGCTTGAATTAACCTGACCTTTCTGAATAGCTTCCCATAGTGATAAGCTTGCATACTTAAATTGTGTAGATTCAACCTTATGTGCTGAAATTGTCGTAGTAAATTTTGCAATATCGTCAAAAATAGGTAAACCTCTACTATCATAAGGAATATTGGCTATTTTTGTAGTTTTCACACCTGCAGGACTAACATCTACATAAGTTACTTGAGCGGCTTTATTCATTTTAGTACCGTCACCAATTAAATTAACAGACCAATTGTTTCCTGATTTATCTAGGCCTTTAATATTATTAATTGTTTGTCGCGCACCCGGTTTAAAAGTTGTAGATGTTACTGTTTTTCCTTTAGCCATTTGTTCAACAATATCTTTACCTACTTGTGGTACATAAATACTGTATCCTGTACCAGCCCTTGAAATAATAGCTTCAACTTCACTACCATCTTTTAAGATTAAAGTAATTGCTTTTTTGCCCGAATTTACCCATTTAGCTATAGGAAAAACAGTTATGCCAGCAACAAAATAATCAGTTTTCGTTTCAGCATCTCTAAATGCTTTTATATTGCCCCAAATGGGAGTTACATCTTCAAGTGTTTCAAAAATAAATTCAGAAACTTTACTTTGTACTAAAGCATTTCGTAATGCTGGTTGCATTTCATATTTTTTACTTAAAAACTCTTTACAACCAGTAGAACCATAAGCAAATCCAACTTCTGTACAACTTCTTTTAGCACCTTCAAGTTTAACTTTTGCACTAACGAATGCGTTATTTTCAATGACTGTTTCTGCGGAATTTGCAGCAATATTAACATCATATCCAGCATATGCAGAAATTATTCCCGATAAAAGCTTTCCATAATTTTTAATTTCTAATTCATTAATAGTAGTTTGATTATTTAAACTATCATTAACTATAGTCTCTGCAAGAATTTCTCCAACACCAGCTCCTATTGCACCTGCCTCACATTGCTTTTGAATACTACCTATAGCGCAACCAGCTGCAATATGAATAATCTTATGAAGTACTTTATCAAAAATATCAGGATTATCTTTTAATAATGGGGAAAAATTTTCCCCAATTCCTTGTGCTATCTCAGCATGCAAAGCACTTGTTAAACCAGATAAAATAATTGAGTCTAAATTATCTGATAGGTTTTCACCTTGTATACTGCTACTAATAATATTAGAACCAACTCCTTGTACAAAATTATTAGCAAGCTTCTCTAATCGAGGCATATCATTTAAATTAATATTCAGCGCAGAGCTAACCTGACTCATTAACCCAGCTGTTACAACAGAAGCAGCCAAGTTCTTAGCTGAGTCTTTACTACCTAAATCTTTAAGCGTTTTACCGATATCACCGCCATTATTAATTAAACTTACACTTGCTTGAGTCGCTAAACTTGTAACAGCTGCATTTGCCATAGCACCTAGAGCAGATGGAACGATTGCTCCTGCTGCTGTCGTAGTCACACCAGCAGCACCAATCATACTCGCACCAAGCCCAACAGTAGTACCACTTGCAGCCGCACCTCCTGCTGCACCAGCCGCTGCGGCTGTACCTGAACCCATCGTAACAATCGTTACAATGATGATGATAATCGCAGCCCCTGCTCCAGTTAACCCTTGTGACTTATAGTCCCAGTCTTTTTGAGTAAGAAGTACTTGCTGCCAATCTACATCTTTACGATTAACTAACTCTTTTAAGTAAGCATTGCCGGGCTGATTTGCCAGTTTTAAAATTTCATCTCGTAATTCAGCTTTATTCGCATCTTTTTCACTAATAGGAACTTGAACTACTAAACCACCTGCAGCATTAATGGTTGGTAAAACAGGTCCATTAAATCTTGGCAATTGAGCAGTTTCAGTAATTGATCCTTTATCTTGCATCGATTGCCAAACCACGGAATTCTTTTCTTTTTTTACAAGTTCTGTAATAGATGTTTTAGCAGCAATTAACTCTAACTTACCACCAGCTTCAATTGATGCACCTTTTAAATACTCAAACTCCGTTCCAACAAGTCTGGTATCAAACCCAGATTTAGTGCCAATGTAGTCAGCTTTTAAGGTTGCAGGTAGCTCACTCACTTGGGTACGTGTTGCATTGGTTTTAGAGGTATTGTATTTAATACCAGCAAATGATGATTTTTTGGTAATATCTACATTACTGCTAGAACTCTCTTCTACTGTGTAGAAATTAAGATTACCACCAGAGTTAATCTTAATTTGTCCACCCTCTGCGGTGAATCGACCTGAATAAATATCAATATTATTATCTGGACTATTAATAGATGGATCTAATTTTTTCGTCTCAATAAAAATATTTTTACCAGAAATATCAACTGAAGCTGCATTAGTATTATTACTTTCGGCTACCGTAGTAATATACTTTTTCTTTAGTCCACCCCATGATTTCTTCTTTTCTGTAGTTAATGAACGATCATAACTTTGTTCAACTGCAGCATCAAACAAAATACTTTTGTTTGATTCTATTTTTACATCACCATTTTTTGAAGCAATACCTGTAGCTTGTAACACCAAATTATCATCTTTGGATTTACCTACAGTTCTTATATTAACTCCTTTATCACCAGTGATAATAGTGGGGCTAACTAATGTTCTCATACTATAGTTTTGATCGCTTTCATTACCTTTATCATAAAAGTCTGTATGGCCATCAATAATAATACTTGCATTTAATATTGTAGGTTGTGAATTTTCACCTGTAGTAGTTGCAGTTTTATACTGCTCAGATAGAGCACCACTTGCTTCCAAATTAACCTGGCCTAATTTCGAAGAAATATTACCCCCACTAATAGATAAACCTTTAGCAGAAGTAATATTAATATTTCCAAGGTTTGAATTCAGCTTTGTCTCTGCATGCTCTGAGCCATTTAATTCAGTATTATAGAAGTCAACATCTGCCTGTAAGGATCTTATATAATTTTCATCGTACTTTGGCTCAAATGAATATAATGCATCAAAGCGGGTACTTCTTTGCGGAACAGAAATAATACTATGAAATAGTGGTACATCACCTCCGAATATAAGAAGTCTTGGATTTGGCCTAACTGGATATTTAGAAATAAAATCTTTATAAAGATTATAATGTTTTATATATAAACTATAATCATAATTACTAGAAGTATAGTCTTCATATGCACTAACCATCTTGTCATAATCACTAAAAAATTGCTGTGATTTTAGTAAAGCTAGACTATCCGATATATTTTTTTTAAAATTATTAGCTTCGGTAAGTTTTTCCTGCTTTTTTCTATTTATAAAACTGTTCTTCACCCCATCAATCAGCACATCATCTTTATTCGAAACGATTTTAATATCTTTCTGTGCTGTTAACTGTGAACCTTGAATATCGACTTTGGCACCTTCTAAATTAATACCGCCATTGGCTGTATCCAACTTAACAACTTGTTCAGATCCATTACCCGCAGTTCCTTCATAGCCTTTTAAAGTTAAAGTACCATTCTTGGAAACAAGTTCAATATCACCTGCTGCTTTTAAGTTGTGAACTTTAGGGTCAATCGTCAAGTTTGAATTTGTTTGAATACTTAAATCGCCATTAAGGTTATTTAATTTAGCATCATTTTTAAGTAAATCACTTCCTGTAGCATTTAGGTCAACTGATTTTGCTGTATTTAAGGCATCACCTTCAATTAAGATTGCTCCACCTGTAAGTTTGGAATTTTGAAGATTTAAACCTTTATCACTGACTAATGACAGTACTCCTGTTGAATTCAGCTCACTGTTTTTAGTGGAGCTAAAGTTTGTTGAATCATCAACATTAGCCTGACTATTGATATAAATATTCTTTTTAGAGTTTAATGCGGTATGCTGTTGCGATGTAGATTTAATACCATCGATTAAAAGGTTATCTGTAGCAAATATTTCAATATTATTTTTAGCAGTTAACGTGCTATCTGTTAACGTATTTTTGGCTCCACTCGTCGCAACAATATTACCATTTTGGGTTTCTAAAATTGTATTTTGTACTGTTAAGTCACCTATACCAGTAGTGCCAATCGTAACACCCTGACCACCTTTTAATACTGTATTGGCTGTTCCTGCATTAGTTAAAAGAGTATCTTTTGCTCCTAATATTGAGAGTTTGCCTTGTGCAGATGTTGCATTTAACCCTATTGCAGTAATTTTTCCATCTAAAGAAGTAACATCAATATTATTTTGTGCACTAAGTGTTTTATTTAAAGTTAGATCACTTTGAGTGGCATTAAGGCTTAAGTTTTTACCAGCGTTTAGATCTGTTCCTATATTTAAAGCTTTAGCTTGTAGTTTTAAATCTCCAGTACTTGACAGACCAGAGCCTTGCAAATCAATTAAGTTACCGGCTTCAACTTTTATATCACCATTAATTTGTGGTAATGCTCTAGCTGTACTGTCCCAAACTAAATTACGGCCACTATAAGCATTAAAATTCTTAGAGCGAGTAACAGAGTTATCAAGTACAAATCCTAGATTCTTTAAAGTGAGATCGCCTGAACTATATATATTAATATCTTTCCAAACATTAAAACCATTCCAATCTAATAAAAGATTTGAGTTAGCATTTGAAGTATTAAAGTTTAGATTTCCAAAATTAGCCCAAAGATAAGTATTATTAAATGATAATAAGTTTCCAGCATATAAATTCAAATCATACATACTAGAAATATTTCTAACACGATCACCTTGTAAGTTTTGCTTAGCTTGTAAAGAAATTGAGCCATTTACACCTAAGTTTACATCGTTACCAAGATTAATATTATTTGCATCTAAGTAAAGGTCGCCACCTTCACCAAAGTTTTGTATATTGGTACTATTTTGAATATTAATATCATTTTTTGCGCTTAAAGAAACAATATTTTTATTATCAGCACCGTGTTTTTCTATTCTAGCTCGATCTACTATAATATCTTTTCCGGAATCTAATATTAAATTTCCATTTGTGATCATTACTCCTGTATGAACAATATCACTCCCTTCACCTGAACTTAGACTTAATAAGCTATTTTGAGGATTTTTGTTGTAGAGCGCTCCTGTGTTTTCAATTTTACCTGCACTCGTTACAACAAGACTGTTTAATGCTTCAAGAGTTCCGGCATTACTAACTCCCAAACCCTTTTCAGTGCCAACTAAATAAATGTTATTGGCATACATTCCACCCAGCGCTTTAACATCTACTGCTAACGTTGGTGCAGCTCCTGTACCAGTCTTAGCTGTTGTATCCTGTAAATCTGCACTGACATCATTTGCACCAGTAATCACTTGAATATCATTTTTTGCACGAAGCTCTGCGCTAAGTTCTAATGCACGTGCATAGATGTCTACATAATTTGCATCGTTATTATTCCCGCCCAGACCAAATTTAGAATTGGAATTGGCTGAAACAGTAATTTTTCCTTGGTCTACAGTAAACTGCTTGATACTACCATCGGCGTTTAACTGAGGTTTACCTGTAGTGAAAATTGCTTTATTGGCATTAATGAAGCCACCACCTTGAATATTAATACCAGATGGATTGGCAATAATCACATCCGCCATTTGACCTGCAACTTCCAAGTTTCCTTCAAAGCGTGAAGCCGCTGCCGAATTGACTTCATTTAAAATAATCCGTGCTTCACCAGTGGCTAAAAATGGGTTGGCAGCAACATTGCCTGCTGTTTGAGTAGCAGCACCTTGACGGCTGTTGTTCAATACAGCACCTTCAGCTAACACGTCAAATTGTTGATAAATATTATGAGACACACCATTTTTTGGTGTTTGAATATTAACTACAGGAACAACTGCCCCCTGAGCATTTCTTCCGGCAGCAATTACTGCTCTATTTTCAGCATTTGCAGCACCATCTGCTACAATATCAGCATATACAGGTGCTAAAGGCATCCAAAAACTCATACTGGCAACCAGTGCTTTCACTTGCCAGAGCTGATGGAATGCCTGTGATTCATTATTAATAGGGTTTTGAGAGCTTGCTTCACTTTGGCCAGATGCCTTGGTCTGACTTCGTACATTTTCAGCCACGGCCACAAACATTTGACGTGCTTTGCTATAAATAATGCGATAACTATTCTTGTTCATAAGTTAAGTCTTTTCTAAAGTAAATTAATAAGAAAGATTGATACTAAAACCGGTAATCCAGTCTTTTTTTATGCTGTCAGGTGCAATAAGCCCCCGACCTGTAAAGGCATCTAAATAAAAACTATTTTGATAAGTACGTAGGCCTAAAACGCTTCCGAGTAAATAACGTTGGCCCGGTATACTATTTCGGCCATTTACCCAGCCCTGATCGACCGCCATATAAAACTGAGTATTAGGCACAGGAGTATTTAGACTAATTTCTTGCTGTAAATACTGTCCGTTGTCTCCGGAAAGCATGAGCTCACCATTAAAACCACGCACGCTATAGCGTCCACCGATATAAAAGCGGTCATTGGGTACTAAAATTTTAGGAGCGTATTGACCACGCCAGTTAAGGCGGTATTGCGCGGGAGTCTCTAGCAAAAGAAAAGGCATGGTAAAACGGAGGTCAGCACTCCAAAGTGGAGCACGGGAGTAACCTTCTACTGCAAGGTGATTACCATTAATATCGGTAATATTTTCTTCTGGTGCAGTTAGCGCATTGATTCCCATGCCATGACGGTAATCAATGCTGCCATCTAATACGGCATTTCCTAAATATTGACGGTGCTGAAACCCTAAATTCCAACCTGAAGTTTTGCGGTGTAATACATTAATCTCAATATCATCAATAAAACTTTGACTTTCTTTATGATAAAGTTTGCCATATACGCTGGTTTTATGTTGTCCACTACGGCTAATGACACGAGAGAGGTTTAGGTTGGCTTGTTGACTATTACCGTGATACAGCAATGGACCATTCGCCCCTATAACTGTTTGCTTATATTGATAATCGTTATAGCTAACACCTAAATCGTAATAAGCTAAAGGCACTTGATAACTAATGAAATAACTTCGGTTTAAGTTTTCATGGAAGTCATCTAATGAATGACTCACGTTTAACGATAAAATATCATTTAAATGAAATGGGTTATTAACACCTACACCTATATTGCCCATATAGGTTCCAGTTTCCTGATTACCTGAGTTATCTACACTTAAATTAAAATTAACCTTTTGTAGGGGTTGTAGTTTAAGTATTAAGTCAGTAAAGCCTGTTAATTCTTTATCCTTAGAAACTGCTGGAGTAAGTTGCATATCTACAGCATAAACACGCTTTAAATTTTCCAGTCCCTGATCTAATTTTTTTAGATTCATAATATCGCCAGCTTTAAACGGTAATCCTGTTTTAAGCTGTAATGATGATATTTTTCCTTCTTGTATAACGACTTTATTCAAACGGCCAATTTGTATACTCAGATTTAAATTACCCTGATTTAAATCTTGTGGGTTCACGACAATTTGGCTGGTAATAAAACCCTTCTTTAAAAGCTCATTTTGGGCATAGTTCACGATGTTATGTAGGCTTTGAGTGCCAATACATTTTCCTAAAACAGCCTGTGGGTGTTTTTGAATGGCTTTTACTACAAAGTCAAATTGCTGTAAGTCAGCAACGGACTGATCTTTTAACGGTACAAAACTAATTTTTTTAACCGCTACACAGGGACTCTCCTCAACAACCAGATGTTTAAAGTCCTGCGAAGGTTTGGTGTTTTGATAAGGAGTTTGCTGAGTAAGTTGGTCTTGTAATTGCTGACTCAGTTCTTTGAGTCGTTGCTCTTGTAGTACTTGCCCTGGTAAAGAGACATCTTCGATGGCATAAACATATTGGTTAAAACCCACAAAAAAAATAATGGAAGAAGTTATAAAGTTTTTAGTTAACATCTAATATACAGAACGGTACATATAAAAATTTTATTTTACATAAAAGAACAAATTATTCAATTTTTCCTATACTTACATATGATGAACTTTTGAACAAACAGTCAATTTTTTATTTGATTGAATAGATATATATAATAATTACTCAAGATTAATTAGTATGAAAACATAATGAAATAAAATTTCCCCACTTAATCTCTCATGTAATTAAAAAGGAACTTACGAGTTCTATAGTTTAAAATGAATCATTACTTCTCCCCAAAAAACCTCTCCACCACCACATCCCTCTCTTCCAAACTATTTGAGCTTAAAATCTGGAACATCAAACCATCGATTAAGTTTAAAACCATATTGGCATCGGGTTTTAGTGTTCTGTTCTCTAAACTAAAAACCAGATCAAAAAGTTCTCGAAGTAACCATTTTCTATACTCTATTGCCATACGGTAAGCCTGAGCGTAAACGAGTTTAAATTCGAAGAAGGCTTTAAGTAAAAGGTAGTACAGGCTATTAAAATTGGCATGTAAAACAATAATCTCTTTGAGTTTGTCTCTTGAGGTTCGGTAACGGCTTGAGTAAATAATGGCAAGCACTTCTTCTTTGAGTCGACTTTTTTGAAAAGCGATGCACATTTCAATAAGGTGCTCTTTTGAGTGAAAGTAGTTGTAAAGTGTAGCTTTAGGAATTTTGGCTTCTTTGGCAATCAGGTCTACGCCCGCTGTGCAAAATCCGCAAGTTGTAAATAGGTGTATGGCTGTGTGCATCACCTGTAATTTTTTCGAAGACATTTCTAAAGTTGGCATAGTTTCACCGTTATAAATTCTTGTTGTTTCTAAAAGAGAAAAAAGCCTGTGCCTTTTCTGGGAGAAAAAAAGGCACAGCAAAACCGTAAAGACTGTGCTTGGCACATCTCAAGTTTTATTGTTGCTAAGTTTTTAGTCGTGACGAATTAAAGCCTGAAAAACCTATAGGCATTCAAGCTGTTTTAATTGATTTAAGTGGTGTCGATATAGATTTTGACAGTGACTGCCAATAATTTATGAATGTGCATAGCCAACTCCTTCTTTTGGGAGTTCTGCCAAAACATTATAAATTATGGTGGCAGAACGGAAGCGGGTTGACGGACTGGTTTCAACTCCAGCACACTCGAAAGTGTCCCACTCCCGTCCTACCGCTACGGGAGGGAACGAGGTGCGCACACAAAACTATTCCTCAGAAGAAATAGTCCTGATGTGGTTGAAATATCGGTCCGTCAAAACCGACTGGCAATGTAGGCCAGCCCGCAAATGGTAATCTTCAATATTTGAAGTGTCAATGTAAAATTGGCTAGAAATTATTTAATTAATTATTGTTTTTCATTTAATTACATATTTAAGGAAAAACTTAAGTAAAAATAAACAGAAGTAGAAATGGTAGAAGAAGCCGTAACAGCAATTCAATCAAAGTTACGCTATACATCAGGAAAAAATCTGATCGGGTCAACTTACTTTGCACATTAATGATGGAAAACCTATTTATTAAAATATACAAAAGGCCTAAATCTGAACAATTTAAGCCTTTTTGCTTTTAGATAAGAACTATAGCGTTAACTTAAGATAAGAATTCTTTAATCGTCTCTTGCATAGTTGTAGTGGCACGACCAATTAACTGGTGCAGATCTTTGCTATCACTATATAAGCCGCCTTTAGATACACCTTCATCTGAATCTGCCAAGATGCCAGCAAATCCGTCTGGTATACCCAATTGTATTAAGAGCGCTTTATATTCCTCTTCTGGTAGGTCTTGGTAAATGACTTCTTTTTTGCTAATTTCACTTGCCCATTTTGCAACATCGTCAAGGGTATAACTCGCATCGCCTGCTAGTTCATAAATTTTATTTTCATGTCCGTCTTGCGTTAATACCACAGCGGCAGCAGTCGCATAGTCTAAGCGTGAAGCAGAAGCAATTTTGCCGTGATGCGTTGCCCCAAAAATTTTGCCATGCTCAACTGCTTGTGCAAGTCCCATCGCATAATTTTCGTTGTACCAGTTATTACGCAATAGTGTATGGGGGATATTCGATTTTTTTAAATATTGTTCACTTTCAACATGTTCTTGTGCTAATAGAAGCGGTGTTGTATCTGCTTTTAATAAACTCGTATAAGCAATAAATTTTACGTTTGCAAGTTTTGCCGCATTAATCACGTTTACGTGTTGTACTGTACGTTGGCCAATTTCATTCGATGAAATTAATAAAAGTTTATCAATACCAGCCAATTGAACCGAAAGTTTATCTGCGTCATCGACATAATCAAAAGCACGCACTTCGATTCCTTTTGAGCTTAAATCTGATGCTTTTTCTGGATTACGGACTAGCGCGACAATATTTTTTGCTTCAGTCCGTTCGAGTAATTGAGAAATAACCAATTGGCCAAGTTGACCTGATGCACCAGTAATTGCAATACGCATGATGATCTCCATCTGATGTAGTTGATATATTTCAATCATCGTAGTACCTTAACTTACTAAAAGTAAGTACTTACCTAAAAGTAAGTTTAGAAACAAATGTAAAGTTTTGTAATGAAGGTGGTACGCGATGAAAGGATATGTTTTTGCAGCAGATTGCCCCTCTCGAAAAATTTTATTAACTCTCACGAGCCGTTGGAGTGTCTTGATTTTAGTTGCACTTCGAGATCAACGTCTGCGTTTTAATGAGTTAAAGAAACTAATTGATGGCATTAGTGAAAAGATGTTGGCACAAACCCTAAAAACGCTTGAGCACGATGGTTTTATCGTACGTCAGGATTATGCAGAAATACCGCCTCGCGTAGATTATCAATTAACTGACTTTGGACGCGAGGCTTCCGAACGACTTTTTGATTTAACTACTTGGCTTGAAAATAATTTATCCAAGTTATTAGAAAGTCAGCCTAGTACCGATATAGTTCAAAATTGACTCGAGACATAGATTTATTATTGTATATTTAGCATTCAAACTCGCTTAATTCGCTACTTTGTGTTACTATTCTTTTAGTAGTCACCATTAAGTTGATTAGTGTTATATGAGTAAAAATATCGATCTAGAAGTCTGCCCAATCGCCAGAAGCCTTTCTGTACTAGGTGATGCGTGGAGCATGTTGATATTACGAGATGCTCATGCGGGTTTCACTCGTTTTGATCAGTTTCGTAAAAGTTTAGGTATTGCGCCTACAATGCTAACAAAACGTTTGTCTGTGTTGGTAGATGAAGGCTTACTTGAAAAAAGACAATATTCTGAACACCCACCACGCGAAGAGTATGTATTAACTCAAGCAGGTAAAGACTTTTTACCTGTTCTATTTGTGATTGGCGCATGGGGTCGAAAATACAAACCTTATGAACAGCCTGAAAAAATGGTGACTTTCCTTGATGCAGAACAAGGTACTGAAATCAAACCTATTGTGTTAGACCAAATGACGGGAGCTGAAATTGGCACTCGCCCTATTCGCCTGAAAAGCGAATAATATAAATATAAAAAGCACTCAATTAGAGTGCTTTTAATAGAACAGAGCTTGTTATAAATATTTATTCATTGTTCGTTTACTCAAACATGCCAAGATAAACTGGCGTTTCTGCTGTCAGTCCAGCATGCACGTTTTGGGTAATCTCATCAGCTAAGAGTTCAGATTGTCCCCTCTCTAAAGCAGCTATCGTCATTTGTGCAATAACATTAGGTGAAGCTTTATTTCCAACTAATCCACGAGCCATGTCTGTGTCCATGAAAGCAACATGTAGCGACAAAACCTCTGTTCCCTGTGCTTTTAACTCTTGTCGCATAGCATTGCTCAAAGCCCAAGCTGCTGCTTTTGAAGCACTATAGCTACCTGTAACTCCTGGCAAAGTAGCCCAGCTTAAAGCTGAGATTACATTGATTACAGCACTACTATTGTGAGTAGCCAGAATTGGTGCAAACGCCTGAGTTACACGCAGTGGCCCGACTGCATTTGTTTCGAACTGATCCCGAAGTAAATCGATTGATGATGGAGAAAGAATAGACCCAGATCCACCAATACCAGCGTTATTTATCAATAAATTTACGTCACCCAGTTTTCGTGCTAACTCTTCAGCTTCATCTGGACTTGTTACATCCAGACAAACAGGTACTACACCTGACTCAATTGTTATGCTCAATGGATTGCGCGCTGCCGCATAGACCTTGCTGGCACCGGCAGCGAGTAATGCGCGTACAAAAGCTGCACCCAGCCCTCTATTTGCACCTGTAACAAGTGCGACTGAACCTTTAATATTCATAATGATATCTACTATAAATTTAAGAAATTAGAGGTGTGAAGCCAAATGAAGCATGATGTAGTGCTCATAATGACCGACACCATTTTTTACGATAGGGTCTTGTGACGTGAAGCTAGCGACATCCTCTTCATCTGCAATCTGGTAAAGCGAAAGGCCGTACCCATTCCCATCATTAATAACGGGACCATGGGCGACAATAACGCCTAGATCGAGAAGTTTATTTAAAAAATCGCCATGCTGTCCCATCCATATCTTCTCATCGTCAGACATCGTTTCGAGAAAATCCGCACGTGGTGGGATCCATTTACATAAGTAATTTTTCATTTCATGCCCTTAAAAATAATTAGAAAATTGCGTAAATATTTAAGTATCTATTTGGCGGTTTTGACACTTTTAAGGATCGAACTTTCGAACATGCAGGGAGCATAGCTCTGTAAGAAAAGAATCAAGCCCGTCATCTTCCCAACCGGATTACTGAATTTCGGCTCTTTAGTTTGGATAAGCCTAGTGATGGTTGATACTACGGCATCCGGTTCTTCGGCCTCGTTCATCCCTTTTTGCGTAGCGGCTTGTGCCAGTTGGCGATAAGAATCATAGTCTGAGATATTATGTTTAGTTGTTGAAACTGAGTGGTTACCAAGATTCGTTTTGAACCACACTGGTTCAACCATACTGACCTTGATGTTAAAATGATCTAGCTCAAAGCGTAGGGACTTGAAGTAGCCTTCAATCGCGTGTTTTGAGGCAGTGTAATAAGACAGGTTAGGTGGTCCAATCAAACCGACAATTGAACTGACTGTGATAATTTGGCCGTTCTTCTGTTTGCGAAAGTACGGTAGTAAAGCATTTGTAACTTTGATAGTACCCCAGAAATTAGTTTCGAACTGCGCGCGCCCAACCTCAATCGGAGTTTCCTCGGCAATGCCAGTGACCATATAGCCTGCGTTGTTGACGAGCACATCAAGTTGCTCAGTAAGAGAAAACAGCTCTTTTGTAAACGCCTGAATGGAACTATCATCATCAATATCGAGCTTTAACAGTTTGAAAGGTACTTTAGTTTCATATTTCTCGGGCTGGCGGCTAGTACCAATGACATTGAAGCCAGCCTTGTGTAGCTTGTTAGCTAGCATCAGTCCAAACCCCGATGAAGCACCTGTAATCAAAATTGTCTTTTTCATTTTTACCGACCTTAAGATTTCTAAATAATTAATCTCAAGGTGTATTTTGTCGATAAATATTATGACCATCACTAGCGGAGCACGCCAATATAATCGCCAAATACGCCAATATAAGTACAGGCTAATTGGCGCGTTTCGCTATTGAGATGGCGTAATCTCCCATATAGAATGTACGGATGACTATCAAAAAAAATATGCATCGAAACAACAGCATGCAAGACTATTCAATCTGGCCAGGTTGGCGCTTGTTAATGCAAGATGCAGGTATTGAAGCCTCACCTGTTTTGCGTCGCGCGCAACTTCCTGGTGACCTGTTTGCTCGCCAAAACGTTCGTTTAGATCCGGAAAGTTTTTTCAAACTTTGGGTTGCTATTGAAGACGAGGCGATGTCTGTTAATGCCGATATTCCTGCTGCTTTGCAAATAGCAAAGGTGATGTCATCAGACTGGTTCGATCCCGAGCTTTTTGCTGCTCTTTGTAGCTCCAATATGAGTTGTGCTCTTGATCGGATGGCAAAGTACGTCAGACTCATTGCTCCTATGATCTTTAAGATAGACCGCACAGCAGTGCACACTACAGTCTCAATTGGTTTTATGGACAACACCAGACAGCCACCAGATGTATTTCTTATATTTAAGCTCGTTTTTTTTGTACAGCTTGTACGTTTGGCAACACGTGCTCCTGTGAAACCATTACGAGTCAGTTGGCCATTGGCATCAGATTTAAGAAATGATTTTGCGATCGCCTATGAGACTTTTTTTGGCACATCCGTAACAAATAGCCCATTAACGACTTTGGTATTCTTAACTGAGGATATGGAAAGGCCCTTTCTGACAGAAAATCACAAAATGTGGTTTTTCTTTGAGCCATCTTTACGCCAGAGATTGGCTGATTTAGATAAAATGTCAGGTATGTCAGAAAGAGTACATAGCACGCTACTAGAGACTTTGCCAGCCGGAGAAGTATCGATGCAGGTAGTGAGTCGAAAACTTGCAGTGAGCACACGTACACTCCAACGTAAACTTCAAAATGAAGGTACATCATTCCAGCAAGTTCTCAATAATGTACGTGAATCTCTCGCATATCACTATTTACGCAATACTGATATGTCGAGTGCTGAAATATCTTTTCTACTAGGCTTTGAGGACTCAAATTCTTTTGCCCGAGCATTTCAGGCTTGGACTGGAAAAACTCCGCAAGCACATCGCAGCAACTTATCCTAATCAAAAAAATGGGTTATTTTGCTCGGCTACGTTGAGTTGCATAGGTTCCCCAACCACTGAGTAAAACTGATTTAATAAATGCCCATAACCCACTTTCTTTAGGTTTCGGCTCTTTACCTTTACCAATCCGTTTGAGTTGTTGGGTATACCAAAGTACTTCCATAATCCCCAGACTATCAATTTTTTTGATGCCAGTTTTGATGGGTTGCACTGACTGAAGACCATTTTTTCCTGCCAGCAAATATTTCGGGACATCAGGTTCAATGGCCATAATTCTTGCAATCCCAATAACATCACATGCTTGAGACTGCAAAGCTTGATTCATACCTTCTACAGTTCGGAATCCACCTGTTACCATCAACGGCGTTTTTACGAGTGTTCTCACTTTTTCTGCGAAATCAATAAAGAAAGCTTCGCGTGCGATTGTCGATGCTTTTTGTGGAGCTTTGGCTACACCAGACTCGTAAGTACCACCCGATATTTCAATCAGGTCAATGCCTGCATTCGCTAATGCCTGAATTGTTTCTAACGAGTCTTGCTCGGTAAACCCACCTTTTTGAAAGTCTGCCGAGTTAAGCTTAATTGCGATAGAAAACTCTTTACCGACTTGTTTTCGGATCTCTGCATAAACTTCCATCAAGAAACGGCGACGTTTTTCTGGTGTACCACCCCACTCATCATTTCTTAAATTGTGCAAAGGTGACAAAAACTGGTTAATCAGATAACCATGCGCAGCGTGAATCTCAACTCCACTAAATCCAGCCTTTTTACATATCGCAGCGCTACGACCAAAACGCTGAATAATTTCTAAAATCTCTTCGTGTGTTGCTTCATCAGGTGTTGCAAATAAAGACTGCATTTCTGCACCAAATGGCACTGCCGATGCAGAAATGTTACGTAAATTTAATCCTTTCGGTGATTGTTTTCCCGGATGATTTAACTGTGCCCACAATTGAGAACCTTGTTCGGTCACGGTTTTTGCCCATTTCTGTAAAATTGCAAAATCACGCTCATCCTCAACCACCACATTGCCAGCCTCACCTAAGGCTTTGCGGTCAATCATAATGTTGCCAGTTATGATCATCCCAATCCCTGATGCAGCCCAACGCTGATATAGCCGAACATGTTTTTCGTTTGGATTATTTGAATAGCTGGCTAAAGTTTCACTGGTTGCAGCCTTTGCTAAGCGGTTTGGAATGATGACACCATTCGGTAAAGTTAAAGGCTGATTCAAAAGATTCGTTTTTAATTGCAGATGAGTCATGGCTTATCTCACACAGTTAAAGAGGGTTTTGAATGGGGTTGAATAAAGTCCACTAAACTTTGAAACCACATCACATCCACAAAATTTCCCGTAATAACAAGGTCTTGTGTTTTAAGGGCGGTTAAAAAAGTGTTTACACTATCTTTCGCTGACAACACGGCAAACCCTTTGCTACCCGTTTTAAATGTAAAGGTAAAACTTGGTGACTTGGTTAGCCCTGAGTAAGAGTTAATCTTGCCATTTTTCACTTCGAAATAACGGCCTTCACCACTTGCTGTTTGAATCTGAAAGATGACATTTTTATCTTTCACATAAGCTGCACATTTCGGGTTCTTTTTTACAGCACGCTGCATGAGCTTGGTCAGCATCCACAGCAATAATTTAAATTTCATCATTTTTATCTTCTTGATTCATCAAATTGAATGGACCGAACTCATAGGTATTATTCATATAAAAACTGTATTGCATGTTTTACGAAGCGTTCAGGGTACTGAAATTGGGCACCATGTCCTGCATCGGGATAAATAAATAGCTGAGCGTTTGGAATGTTAAGTGCCATGTGATATGCATTGATGGTTGGAATCATCACATCATCGACACCATTTAAAATGAAAGTAGGTTGTTTAATCTCACGTAAATGTGCAAAAGGATCTTGTTCATCAAGTTTAGGTAAAAAATGCATATTGGCTTCTATCTGTGCCTGCATAACTTCAACTGAGCTTGCTGGGTCTTGGTTTTTACGCTCATGGCGACGTTGCCAAAATTCATGACCCGCCTGAATAGCAACTTCAGATCGGCCAAAAAATAAAAAGAGGAAGTTTTCTTCAGAAGGCACAGCAGTTGTTGCATGCTTTAATACCAAAGCGGCAACTTCTGGATCATCTCCACGTGGTTTACCCCCTCTTGGTCCAGTACCTAAAAGCATCAGTTTTCTGACGAGTTCAGGATGGCGACGTACTAAATCTTGTGCCTGAAACCCTCCAAGTGAAAAGCCTAATAGGTCAACCTGCTTTAAGCCTAATGCACGAATGACTGCTGCCGCGTCGTCTGCCATATCTTCAATGCGAGTACGGGGCTGGCCTGTAGATGAAGCAATGCCGCGACCGTTAAACAAAATGACTTCACGTCCTTGTGCCAAACCATCAGTAATCAGTGGATCCCAATTGTCTAAACCACCTCGGAAATGCTGAAGAAAAAATAGCGGTGGTTGCTCTGTATTTGCATTACCCCATCGACGATAGGCAAAATTTGCTCCATCTACTTCAATGAATTGGGTCTCGGCTGTTTGGTGTGTAATTGTTGTCATGGTCATAGTCCTAAATTTAAGTTCTTATTTAGCTAAGAATGTAAGCGATTGTTTTACAAAATCTTCATTAAACTGAAATATTCCCCCATGACCTGCATCTGGATAGATTACAAGTGAACTATTCGGTAAACGCTTTGCTAAATCATAAGTATTTACTGTTGGCACCATTCGGTCATGATCGCCGTTGGCAACAAGAACAGGTTGTTGAATCACAGAAAGGTCAGCAGGTTTTTTACTTCCCCATTTTTTTAATGCTTTAAGCTGGGCACGATAGGCAGAAATAGTGATTTCTTTATCACGGTTTTCAGTACGTTCATTAATACGTTGAATAAAGGCTTTTGCAGAAGCTTTACCATTTTCTGTACGAGTGAAGAAAAGATAAACCTTAGGGTCTTGACCAGTCACCATTCCACGAACTAAATCCCAATTAGAAACTCGCCCGACTGTACTAATTCCAGTACCGCCCGCAGGGCCAGTTCCCGATAAAATCATTTTTCGAACCAAATTCGGCTGTTTTAGCACAATCTCTTGTGAAATCATGCCGCCCATCGAGAAGCCGAATAAATCAACCTGCTTAAAGCCTTTTGCTTGAATGAAAGTAATCGCATCATCTGCCATTTGTTCAATTGACTTTGCTGGTTCACCAGTCGAAGCACCGACGCCGCGATTATCAAACACAACAACATGATGTTTAGCCGCAATTCCATCAATAATTCGTGGATCCCAGTTATCTAGTACAGCAGCCAAATGGTTTAAGAAAATGACAGGTGTTCCACCATTTTGTTGACCATATTCTCGATAAGCGAAGTTAACGCCACCTGCACTAATAAATTGAGTTGGGACATTTGTCCAATTTGTATTGAGTTGGGGATTTTGACCGGCTTGCTGATTGATAACACTGTTTTTTGTCACTTCATTCGCCTTAGTTAAGGGGGTGCTAAAAGAGAGTGATTCCACAGTCTCGGCCTGAGTTAAGGGTGCACTAAAAATAGATATCGCCGTCAAACTCATAGCAACTGTATTTAATAAAAAATTCATTTCTCTGATCCTCAAATTTAATTCATTGATCTGATTCATCTGTTTTTATGAGTGATCTTTCAAAGTGAGAAAAGATAAAAAACAGAGTTAATATTGATTTAGTACTAACTATACATAGACAAAAATGTATTGTCACTATCTTTTTAGTAGTAACTATTTTATTTTTAGATTATGATTAAAAAATCAAGTCGAAATTCATTCGTGAATTGACTACAAAATTTAAGTGAGGAACATGATATGGCTGGCAAAGTAGTTCTCATTACAGGTGCATCATCGGGTATTGGTTTGGCAACAGCAGAGCTTTTACATGAAGCAGGATTTACGGTTTATGGCACAAGCCGACGAGCAAAAGATTCATCAAAATACAAATTCCATCTTATTGAGTTAGACGTAAATCAAGATAATTCAGTTGCCCAAGCCGTTGAGAAAGTAATAGCAACCGAAGGAAAAATTGATGTCTTAATTAATAACGCAGGATTTGCAATCGCACCTGCTGGTGCCGAAGAAAGTTCAATGCAGCAAGCACAGGCTATTTTTGATACCAACTTTTTTGGTGCGGTTCGAATGACTCGCGCAGTTATTCCACACATGCGCCAGAAAAACTCAGGACTTATTTTAAATATCAGTTCAATTCTTGGACTTGTGCCTATGCCTTTTGGCGCGCTTTACTCTGCGTCAAAACATGCACTTGAAGGCTACTCTGAATCTTTAGATCACGAATTAAGATCTCAAGGCATTCGTGTGTCATTGATTGAACCTGCTTACACTAATACTTCTTTGGGAGTAAACTTACTCGAAGCAGATAATAAAATTTCTTTTTACGATCAAACTCGTGAAAAGCTACATAAACAAATGATTAATTCAATTAATAAATCAGATGACCCGAGTGTGGTTGCCAATACAATTTTAGCGGTCATTCAAAGTCAACATGTTGTGCAACGCTACACAGCAGGAAAAACTGCAAAAAGCTTAAAAGCGTTAAGACGATTTGCACCTGCAAAGATCTTTGACAAATTAATTCACCGCAGCTTGAAAGTTTAGAACAAACCCAAGCCTATAAAACTTTAAAATAATTTTGAGAAATAGAGGTTTCAAATGAAAGCAGCCTACATTAGCCGTTATGGCAATATTGATGATGTACAATTCGATGAACAACCCAAGCCTTCTGTAACCGAAGATACCGTGCTTGTTAAAGTTCATGCAGCTAGCATTAACCCTCTCGACTTAAGAGTTTTAGAGGGTGAATTTAAAGCAATTCTTCCAGTGAAATTTCCGTTCATATTAGGGAATGATTTTGCAGGTACAGTCGTAGAAGTTGGGTCAAATGTAAGCCAGTTTAAAGCTGGAGATGAAGTCTATGCCAAGACCGACTTGCATGGTGCTTTTGCAGAATATACAGTGGTTCAGCAATCTTCACTGGCTGTTAAACCGCAAAATATTTCGATGGAACAGGCAGCAGCCCTGCCTTTAGTTGCCTTAACTTCATGGCAAGCACTCGTTGAGATTGCAAAAGTTCAAGCAGGTCAAAAAGTACTTATTCATGCAGGTTCTGGCGGTGTTGGCTCAATCGCAATTCAACTTGCAAAATCATTAGGTGCAATCGTGGCAACCACAACCAGTGCCAAAAACAGTGGTTGGGTAAAAGAGCTAGGTGCTGACATTATCATTGACTATAAAACAACAGATTTTGAGCAAGAGCTTAAAGACTACGACGTAGTTTTAGATACACAAGGCGGAAAAACCTTAGAAAAATCACTAAACGTTCTTAAACGTGGTGGACGTCTTATTAGTATTTCAGGGCCGCCTGACCATGCTTTTGCAGAGGTAATTAATCCGAACTGGTTCCTAAAATGTGTTATTCCGATGTTAAGCTGGTCAATTCGACATAAAGCAAAAAAACGCGGCATTACCTATTCATTTCTATTTATGCAGCCAAATGGTCAACAGCTCTCAAAAATTACCGAACTGGTAGAAACAGGAAAAATTAAACCTGTGGTTGACCAAACCTATGGCTTTGTTCAAATCAAAGAAGCGCTTCAATATGTAAATACTGGCCGATCAAAAGGTAAAGTGGTTTTGCAATTTGATGAATAAGGTACATAGCTCAAATATTATCTAGATTACGCAAGGGTTCGAAGATTATATAGCCGCTCATATGGCGGCTATAGACCATGAATAAGATGAATTAAAAGGTCTTATTCATTATTTTTGAGCCTGAAAGAAGCAATATTCGTACAAGCTTTTATTTAGTTAAGTTCTTTTATTGTAGATAAAAAAGTTAAGGCTTGCTCAGTTGATCCCTCATTTAAAGGATTATGATTGGGATTAAAGTATCGCAAGCAGGCACGTATTATATCGTCAACTTTAGGCACACGGTCTTGTCGAGCTGCTCGGAAATAATCTTTGAAACGAAAACGATGTGGTAATTGCGCATCTTGCTCTACTAGATTTTCGACAGCAACATAAGCCAAAACAATAAATAGCGGGAATGTGAAAGCAGCCGCCCCAACCCGAAGTACATTGCTATTGCTAAAATATCTAAACATTGCATCGGCTACTTCACGGTGCTCAACCTCTTCAGCTCCGTGCCATTGCAATAAACGTAACATTTCTACATCGACAGGTGCGTGTTGTAACCCCTCTGCATTGAGAACCCAATGTCCTAACACTCCAGTCAGATGTTCGGCAGCAGCCACCATTGCTAATCGGGTCGTTAGCCACATCGACTTTAAGCGCGGATGCTTCAATTCATAACCTAATGGTTTCGGGCCAATCATGTCATTAAATATCCAATTCGTCATCTTGGTATAACGACCTAAATCAATCCCTAAGGCCTCTATGTGCCGTGTTCCGAGAGTGTGCCCATAACTATGAGCACCCTCTTGTTTAATAAAAGCAATTGCAGCCTCTTTAAGTTTTTCATCTTTAATGTAAGGCAATGCATCTCTAAACGTCTGACAAAACCAACGTTCTGGTGCAGGTGTAATCGGGTTAATTGAATTTAATATTTGTGAAACTATGGGATCATCATAAATCCAATGACATGGGGTTTCAGTAAAATTAAATACTGGACGCCGCGGCACAATGACATGGTTTTGTCTGATTAAACTATTCATGATAATAAATCCTTATATATCAAAAGCGCTTACCATTAATCCTGAGTCAAAATGTTAAAGCCCATACGTGGACCAAAAGCAATCAATGTTCGCACTAAGCCCTTTATCACTTTCGGCTTTTGTCCACTGCTAATACGGCGAAATTGCGAAGCATGCCAAGCGAGTTGCAAATAGGCATCAACTGGTTTGTATCCAATGGCTGGAATTTTTGCTGGTTTTAATACCGATTTTCCGGCTAACAGTTGTTTTGCTAAATCTGGCTGTACTGCAAAAGGCCGAGCCAATCCAACCAAATCGACCGTACCATTAGCAACAATATGATTCATAAAATCTACATCTCGCAGCCCACCTGTTAACATCAGTGGTAATTTGCTTTGTTTACGAAGTGCAGTGGCATATTCAATAAAATATGCATCACGCTGAGCAGAACGATCTGGTGCATAGCCTAACTGTGCAGGAGATTCATAATTCCCGCCTGAAATCTCTAATAGGTCGATCCCTTCTGCTTCTAAAGCTAATGCAATTTGTAGAGACTCTTCCTGACTTAAGCCGCCCTTTTGGAAATCGGCAGAGTTGAGTTTTACGCTTAATATTTTGTCTTTGCCTATTGCAGCTCGTACAGCTCGAACCGTTTCGATCAACATACGGCGTCGATTTTCAGGACTTCCTCCCCACCCATCTGTCCGAACGTTAGCCAAAGGTGATAAAAATTGCGAGAGTAAATAACCATGTGCTGCATGTACCTGTACGCCATCAAACCCTGCTTTAACAGCAAGCTCTGCGGTTGTAGCAAAGCGTTTAATTTGCTCTAAAATATCTGCTTCAGTCATTGCTCGTGGAATACGAATAATATTCATAGCAGGTAAATCAAGCCCGACTGCTGAGGGCGCGATCGGCTTTTTCAAAAGTGGCAAAACCGCAACACGGCCCGGATGGTTAATCTGCATAATAATTTTGCTGCCATTGGCCTTAGCAGCCTGAGCCCATAACTTATTTGCTTGTAAAAATTGCTCATCTTGCAAAACGACATTTCGTGGCTCAACAAAGGCACGATGGTCAATCATCACATTGCCAGTAATTAACAACCCAGCTCCACCCCTTGCCCATGCTGCATAGAGTTGCTGTAAGTCTGTGGTGGGTGAGCCGTGTCGATCAGCCAATTGTTCACTCATGGCCGATTTTGCAATACGGTTGGGTATGGTTATGCCACATGCCAATTTTAATGGTTGCTGTAATGGAGAATTTGTAGATGTAGACTGTGCCATGATAATTATTCCTAAAATTGTTTGTTCTGTGAGTACTGCACAAGCATCAACTTTTGATTATTTCAGCAGCTCTTCATTGAAATATTGTTTTTTTAATAAGTTCATCATGTCCCGATTGTCATGCTGCCAAGGGTGAAAATCTGCGGAGAAAAAGTCGAGATAATGTCTGCCAATCCGTCTGACTAAACCTTGTTTTCCAAACAAATAACGGAAACCTTGATAAAGTTCTTTTAAATCTCTTTGTTTGCCAGAAGCTCGTAACAGTTCGGTTGTTCCTCTGGTGGTAATGATAAGAAAAGAAAGTGTGGTTTCTAACATCACCAGCCGTAAGAAATAAGGTCTATTGACCAAAGACTGATATACATCAAAAGCTACAGCTTTATGCTCTGTTTCCTCAATCGCATGCCATGCCCAGATTTTCCTTACATGGGTATTAAACAACTCTAAATCTTGAGGCGCGGTACTAATGAAATAGTCAGCTAGAATTGCTGTGAGGTGTTCCATACATACGGTGCATGCAAGCTGATGAGCTGTAGAGAATTGCTCTTGCATCAAGCGATTCATCTTTTTAAAGCGCTTATAAATTCGGTCTACGGGATAACCCTTTTTAAGCATGACAGCATTGAGCACGTCGTGTTCTTTACCATGATGGGCTTCTTGACCAATAAAAGCACGGACTTGTTTAAGCAGAACAGGATCACTAATTTTTGCCTGATAATTACGTACACTATGAATAAATTGACGTTCACCATCTGGAAATGCGCTCGATAATGCAGTCAACAACATCGTAAGTAAGGCATTGTTATCAAACCAAAACTCAGGAATTTCATCCGGAAAAGTAAAATCCATTGTTCTTACAGGAATATCAATTGAAGCCGAGATTTTAGAAAAATCTTGTGCTTGTTTTGACTTAAAGAACGCATTCATCTTTATTCTCCAGTTATAAAACGCGAGGATTAAATTGGCGCAATAAAAATAACGGCGTGCGTAGACGAGGTATTTGAATTGGAGGAATTAATCCACTCGATAAATCAACTCGATGTAATCTAGCCTCAACAACTTCGCCCAATCCCATATCATGTAAAGGATCGTTTGCTGTGCCTGTAAAACGTAAGTTCATTTCAACCTGACGCACTTCAACTGGATGCTCTTTCGGGGTAAATCGAACTTCACGTGGTAAACCAATTCCTAACCCACCCGTAATATTCCGATGCGGCAATCCTAAAATTGGAGGTGCATCATGAATGACTTCACCCAGCTTGGCTTTCATTTCAATGAGTGTTGTGCCTCGGCGTGAGGCTTTGCTTAAAATGCGTTTGCCATCATTTTCCCAGCTAATTTCTCCCATCTTTTTAGGGTAGCCGAGCAATTCACGGCCAATAATCATGGCTCGGTCATCGTCCAAAATCATCCAAGGACAAAAGATTCCTGTTTTATTGCCAACTTTAATGTGAACAAATAGACCCGCTTCATGGTAAGCGCCCGTATAGACATTTTCTGGGAAATACGCACAAAACAGATCGGCTCTGGCAGGTTTAACCAGTGTCATTCCAGATGGTAACCAGCGCGCCATTGCTTTTTCATCAACTTCAACAACAGCAGTCAAATAGTGGGCATTGTGATAAAGCTTATTGCCAAGATTGGCTAAACCCACAGGCACACGTAAGTCATTAATCAACTGTTTCATGGGCTTAATCTCGAAAATACTTGTTTCAGAATTGGGAGCAAGATGATGCGCGGGGTATAACGTCCCCCAAAAGTTTGGGCCTGTGCCACGAAACCCGGAATCACAATTCGACAATTCCGATCCATTCCCTGAATGGCTTCTTTGGCGACGCGTTCTGCGGTTACCCAAACAAGACCACCACCAACACCATCAATTTTTGTAATGCCTGCAACTTCATTAAAACCAGTTTTGGTTGGCCCCGGAGCCAGTAGCGTACAGCTAACCCCTGTCCCTTTAAGTTCGCTATGTAATGACTCGGCAAAAGAATTGGCAAATGCCTTGGTTGCTGCATAAGTTGCATTTGCTGGAGTCGGCTGATGACCAGAGGTAGACCCCACAATGAGTATCGCTCCAGTTTTTCTTTTAATCATTTGTGGCAACACAGCTAAAGTCAGGTCATGAATCGCCACTGAATTAACTTCAACTTCTTCTCGCTCTCGGTCTGCATCTAAGTCTTGTAGGCAACCAAAAGTCGCAAATCCAGCGTTATTACAAAGAATAGCTACTTCAATATTTTCTAAATAATCACGAAATTTAGCTCGCGCCGCCCGATCACCCAAATCACATGGATATAAATCTACGGATATTTGATATTCGGCTTTTAATTTTTCAGCAAGTGCCTCTAATTTTTCTACACGACGAGCCACTAAAACTAAAGAATAGCCCCGTACAGCAAACTGTTTTGCTAGCTGTTCACCAATGCCCGATGAAGCGCCAGTAATCACAACTCGAGAGGAAGCTTGTGGAATAGGTAAGCTCATAATTGATGCTCAAAATATAGTAAATTGATTATTCCGAACTTTTAACTTGAGCGTGAGATGTGGATCAGACATACTGATAATCATTTTCGGCCATAATAAAAAACAATATGAAAGATCCTTATGGGCTTTCCAAAGCCAGCATTCCTATTTCTTATGCGCATTTGTTACTAGAAATCATGGTCGACAAAGGATTTTCTGCGCTTGAAATTTTGAAGAAAAGTAAAATTCCCTTAAACCTTTTAGATCAACTAGATGCGCGAATTACTCCTGTGCAGTGGTCTAAACTGGCATGGGAAAGCTTGTTATTGTCGAAAGATTCTGGCTTGGGATATGAATATGGGCTAAAACTGCGTTTAACTGCTCATGGCCCGATGGGATATGCCTTAATGAGTAGCCCAAACTTACATCAGGCTCTCGATGTTTCAATGCAATTCTTTAACATGCGATTAAAAGATTACCGTATTGCTCTGCTAGACGATCATGAATTTTCTATTATTGAAATTAAAGAAACTCATCCTGTTGTCAGCAATCAGCCCGCACAAGTGGAAAAGCTTAGACGATTTTTTTATGAATGTTTGATGATTGGCGTGATTCAAGCTGGTCAATTTTTGATAGAGCATGACTTTACTGAAATTGAGTTATGGGTGGATTGGCCAGAACCTACCTATCACAAAGCCTATCAGCATTTATTGCCACCTATTCGATTTAATCAAGCAACTAATCAAATTCGATATAAAAAACAGCTTCTAGATTTACCCATTAAAATGGCAGATCCGATTGCCTTTAAACAAGCTCTGGCACAGTGTGAAGCTGAACAAATCCGTTTTTCAGAGCAAATTAAAGATATATGCCTGACCGTAAAAGCCGAACTAAACTTAAAACCACAAGTGGGTTATCCCTCATTTGATGAAATTGCGACTCGCTTAAATATGTCTAGTCGAACATTACGGCGCCATTTGAACCAAGTCGGTTCTTCGTATCTGCAGCTGCTTGAAGAAGCTCAACAAAAAGAAGCTGAGCATTTGTTAATTCATAGTGATATGGATATACAAGAAATTGCGCTTTATTTGGGCTATATACAACCTACAAATTTCACACGAGCTTTTAAAAAATGGACAGGTCAAACACCCATTACATTTAGAACGAATCAATAATGTGGATCTAACAAAATATATCTTGCTGTCTTTCTATTTTTAGGTATGATTGAGTAATCACTCAATTAATGTGTTTGTATATGGCTCGTCCACGCAGTGAAGATAAACGTAATGCAATTTTAAGTGCTGCTATTGAAACACTGGCAGAGCTTGGCGAGCGAGCATCTACCTCGAAAATTGCAAAAGTCGCTGGTGTAGCGGAAGGTACTTTATTTACCTATTTTAGCAATAAAGAAGAACTGCTGAACCAGTTATATCTTTCACTAAAGGCTGAGTTACGACAAGTGATGATGCTTGGTTACCCGACTAATGCTGATTTGCAAACACAAATGTCGCATATTTGGCAAAGCTATTTGGACTGGAGTTTAGAAGCTCCACTCAAACGTAAAGTCATGGCACAACTTTCGACTTCGGAACAAATTACTGAGCAAAGCAAACAAATTGGCATGCAAACCTTTTGTGACCTCACCCAAAACATTCAAGAATGTATTAACGATGGCAAATTAAGAGATTATCCACCGTTATTTATTGCTTCAATTTTAGGTGCGCTTGCAGAAGTTACACTTAATTTTATTGCCCAAGACCCTTCTCAAACCGAGCGTTATCGTAAATCTGGTTTTGAAGCGTTTTGGCATGCAGCTTCAATTTAGATAAAAGTTAAGGATGCGCGGCGTCCTTATTTTTAAACCAATTAATGAGTGAGCAAATACTCATTTAAATAAATCAAAATAAGCACTTAGCCCAAGTTCTTATTTGCACATATAGGTTTGTTCCAATAAGGAAAAACAAGATGACTATTTCAAACACAACAGACTTGCCTTCTCCCTTAATGCCGTCACAGCAACACGACGGCAAATTTAGAAATACACGTCCGAACCAGCACAAGCCTTCTTTTGGAAAATCGCTTCAGTTGATGTGGAAGTTTCTATTTAACAAACCGAAAGACACAGTTCCAAACAAACAAATTCCAGTTTTAAGTTTGTCGAAAGAACAACTTCTTAGTGCGCCTGACCGCTCTCTCTTTCGTCTGGGCCACTCAACCATTTTGTTAAAACTGCAAAATGAATTTTGGTTAACCGACCCAGTTTTTTCAGAGCGTGCTTCGCCTTTTCAGTGGATTGGACCAAAACGTTTCCACCAACCGCCAATCAGTATTGCCGAACTACCGCCAATTAAAGGCGTGATTTTGTCGCATAACCACTACGACCACCTCGACTACCATGCAGTCATGCAACTGAACGATAAAGTTGAGCATTTCTTAACACCGCTTGGTGTCGGTGACACACTCATTAAATGGGGAATTCCAGCAGAAAAAGTTCAACAACTCGACTGGTGGGATACTACCCATGTAGATGGACTAAAATTGGTGGCTACCCCTGCTCATCATTTTTCAGGCCGTGGTATGGGCGATAGTAATGCGACCCTTTGGGCTTCGTGGGTAATTATTGATAATGATCTACGGGTATTTTTCAGCGGTGACACGGGCTATTTCGATGGGTTTAAAGAAATTGGACACCGTTACGGCCCTTTCGATCTGACTATGTTAGAAACCGGCGCTTATGACCCTGAATGGCCTGATGTTCACATGCAGCCAGAGCAAACTTTACAAGCACATATCGATTTAAAAGGTCGTCATTTGTTGCCTGTACACAATGGTACTTTTGATTTAGCACTTCATGCTTGGGATGACCCGTTTGAACGTATTGTCGGTTTAGCTAAAGAAAATGCGTTAGCGATTAGCACACCGCAAATGGGTGAACTCTTGAATCTTAATGAACCAAATGTCGAAAATTATTGGTGGCGTTCGTAAGTTTGAAGAAATTATTTGGAGAGGAAAAGAATGCTTTTGCTCTCCAATCTTTAAATTTTAACTTTTCTTATGTGCCTTCCAAGGAAACTTAATTGTGCACAAAACAAAAACTAGAAATAAAAATTGGGAAATATACATATAGTTGAGTAAGTCTCGGCCTACTTTTAATGTAATCCAAGTGTTGTGAATGACATCACTAAATATAATGAGAAAAGTTAGAATTAAGCCGATACGAAGTCTATAAAATAGAAGAATTGCTGCAAGTGGATCAATAAACGTTAAAGATGTCCAATAAATACAAGTAAATAGTGGTGCATTGTTATAGTCCCAAAACAAACCGTGCATTAGAACTGTTTGTAAATGATTGAACCCTGCACCGATAAGACAAAGTGCATAAATACATCTAATAATAAATTCAGTTTTCAAAACAACTCTCTTATTCATTCATCATGCTATGTCATAAATATTTTTATTTAAGTAGGATGTTTTAAATACATCCAAATAAAACAATATATTAAAATTAATTATAATCTTTTAAGTAGTACCTTTATGCCCTGTTTTTAATTTATTTTAAACTGAATAAAGAAAATGTAGTGGATTTAACCACCACATTTTCAAATATAGGAAGTTAAACATTTAAAGCTTCTATAATCGCTAAAGCAGTCTTTTTCGCTGAAAACGGGTTTTGCCCCGTAATTAAGTTACCGTCTTGAACCACATACGATGCAAAAGGAATAAAAGCTTTTTCATAGTGAGCGCCATATTCTTTAGCTAACTCTTCGGCATTGTACGGCACTTTTTTTGCCACTCCGGCCAAGACCTCTTCACTCCAAGCAAAGCCCGTTAACTTCTTATCTTTTATCAGTCGCTCGCCATTTGAAAGTCGTACATTGAGCAAGCCACAATAGCCATGACAAACACTCGAAACAATGCCGCCTTTTTCATAAATATTTTTGGTGATCTCTTGAAGTTCAGGATTATCTAAGAAATCCCACATCACACCATGACCACCTGTGTAGTAGATCACGTCATAATCTTGCCAATGAATATCTGACGGTTTATGGGTGTTAGCGAGCAAAGTCATAAATGCCTGATCATCTTCTCTCGCTTTTACTGATTTATCAGCCACTAAAACTCCCAGTGATTTGGGTTCAATCGGTGTTTTACCACCATTTGGACTGACAATATCTTGTATGTAACCTTGCTTTTCAAATTCGTCATAGGCATGGGTGAGTTCGCCTAACCACAGCCCTGTTGGTTCATCAACATCCTTATAGCGTGAAATATTGGTCACGACATGTAATATGCGTTTAGACATTTTCTCACCTCATTTTTCATATTTATAATTCTATTCTTTCGTCTATCAAAGCATAGAAAGCTGTTACTGAAAGTGTATGCTTGGTAAAGTTATGAACCTTGCTTTTAAGCAACTATAAGTCTAAAGTTAACTTGAATGTCAATAGAGTCTGTGGCCATGAATATTAGCGAGTTATCAAAATTAAGTGGTTTAAGTACCCCTACAATTCGTTATTACGAGCAAATCAAACTCTTACCTAAAGCAAAAAGAAAATCGAATGGCTATCGTGAATATACCGATAACGATTTGAAGCAACTTTCTCTCATCCAACAAGCTCAGCAAGTCGGATTTTCTTTAGCAGAAATTAAAGCATTTTTACCGTCGAAAGTTGCCACTTGGAACCATGATGCCCTTATTCAAACAATTGAATTAAAAATTCAAGAAATAGAGCTTTTAGAACAAAAACTCAAGGTGAGTAAGCAAAACTTACGTACCATGATTGATGCGATCAACAACAAACCCGATGAAATTACCTGCGAGCAAAATGCAGAACGTCTCATGAATCTCTATTTCGACAAAGCAAAAACACCATAATTTTTTAATAACTCTATTGACCTTAAAGCGTGCTTTAAACATACGATTGGCTACAGGTGATGAATGAGGACCTGTCATGTTTAAAGTTTGGAATTTTCAGCGTTGGTTAACCATTATTTTTGCCATTTTTTTGACTATGCATGTGGTACACGCCGCAGAGTCAGATAAAGCTCAAAGCTTTACCAAAACAAATGGGAAAATTTTAGTCGTGATGACCAATCACTCGGCTTATCCTTCTCGTTCGGATAAAACAGGACTTTGGCTAACCGAACTCACTCATTTTTATGATGTGGCTTTGGCTGCTGGCTATGAAATAGACTTTGTAAGTCCTTTAGGTGGTGAAGTACCACTAGATGAACGTAGTTTAAAGTCCATTTACCTAGATAAATCTGCCCGTCAGCATTTAGCCGACCCAGCCTTTATGCAGCGGTTAAAAACAACGTTGGCTCCGAGCGCCATTAATCCTACCCTGTACAAAGCCATTTACTATACTGGTGGGCACGGCACCATGTGGGATTTTCCAAACAATAAAGCTTTGCAGAACATTAGCGAACAGATCTATCGCCAAGGTGGAGTCGTTTCAGCGGTCTGTCACGGCGTAGGCGGTTTATTACCTTTGCAGGATGAAAATGGCAAACCCTTAATTGCTGGTAGAACCGTTACTGGTTTTGCAAATATTGAAGAAAGACTTTCAGGTATTAAGTCTCAAGTTCCTTTTTCTTTACAAAATGGACTTATTGAACGTGGAGCAAAATACAAGGAAGCGTTTATTCCGTTTACTTCGTATGTGGTTTCAGACGACAGAATTATTACTGGACAAAACCCTCAGTCGAGTAAAGAAATTGCTGAAGCAGTTGTTAAGCGTTTAAGTACAATTCAATAAATCTAAAAAAGACGAATTACAGACCAGCACTGTAATTCGTCTTTTCCATACAAATATTATAGAAAAAAATCAGCTTATCTTTTGATAATGAAGACCGATGGCGCCAGAAGCAAAAGTTTTATTTTCAATGAGTTTAAGATTGGTCTTTTGCTGAATGCCTTGGAATAGTGGCAAACCACTACCAATCAGTACCGGCGAAACGGTAATTTTATATTCATCGATTAAACCAAGTTGCATCAAATAGTGCGCGAACCGCGGACTGCCCAGAATCACCATATCCTTACCCGCTTGCTGTTTGAGCTTATTAATTTCTTCTTCAACATGGTCTTTTACCAGTCTGGAATTATTCCATTCAACTGTATCTAAAGTAGTTGAAAAAACGATTTTCTCTGTTTTTTCAATCCACCCAGCATGATTGCGTTCATGCTCTGAAGCTTCTGGATTTGAAAGCATGGTTGGCCAGTAATTATGCATCATTTGGTAAGTCGCACGTCCCCAAATCACAGTATCGGCAGTGCTCAAAATTTCTTTGGCATGATTTGCTAAATCTGCATCGTAAGCAATCCAACCTATGTCCATTGCCCCATTTGGACCTTCGACAAAACTGTCAAGCGATGCATGTAGAAACAGTATGAGTTTTCTCATTATTCTCATTCCTTTGTTATGAAAAAAATTTATCGCTTTTTAGTATATTCAATTTGAATTATTTCTTATGGTGTGTTTTGTTTTCTGCTTTTCTTTTACCTATATAAAGCTGTATTTATTTGAAATATTTATAAATTACCCGAACAAGAATGACTCCTTATTCGGGACTATCTTTAAACGTACTTTTTTAATAAAGGTTTTTAATTAATGACTAGCGGACCAGAACCCGGCAGCTCGGTTACTAGCTTATAACCCATCAGTTTTGCTGGTGTATATGTACCGCCTTTAACCGTATTTTTGAGTAAATAATTCACCACAGTCAGTGAGCCATTTACGGTAAGGCTATAAGCGTTTTCGGTTTGAATGCGGGCAGTTTTAATTTCCCCACGCGTATTTCTTACTTCGCCCCAAACATAGGTAGGTACTTTCGCGCGGAGTTCCTCATTTGGTCCCACAACCGTTTTTTCAATACGCGACTTAATAAACTTCTGCACAGCATTGATTTTTAATATTGGGCGTAAATAGTTCATCATTTTCGCACCAAAAATCATTTTGGGAAATGCGGGTACAAATACTTCAATGTTTGGAATATCCGTTGTATAGAACGCTGTAGATACGTCTCCCCACGGAACACTCATGGCACTTTTTTTACCGTCACCAAAATCAATGGTCCGAACATAATGTGCTAATGGAACGGTGGTAATTTTTCCGTTTTTACGAATTTTTCCGCCTTCGGCCATGCCTTCTGTACTTGTTTTAGCAGTACCCGGTGAGAACCCTGTTCTAGAGTCAAAACCAAGTGCTAAATGGGTCGCATCTGGCAATGCTTCTTTGAGCGCAGCAGCGACACAATCTGTCGGAATTACATCGAAACCAACACCCGGACAAAGCACAATATCGGCTTTTTCAGCTTGGCTGTTCAGTGACTGTGCCAATTCAAATACAGCGATTTCACCCGTAATATCTAAATAGTGAGCACCTGCTTTTATACAAGCTTCCATCATGGGTTTTGATGTTGCTGAAAATGGCCCTGCACAGTGCATGACCAGTTTAAAACCTTGCAGTTGCTCACTGACTGCATCTACGTTATCAAGCCCAAAAGCTTTATAGTTGAGTCCTAACTCTTGAGCTAATGTTTCAACCTTAGCTTTGTTACGACCAGCCAAAGTTGGTTTTAGACCTTGGCGTACAGCTTCACGAGCGATTAACTCGCCCGTGTAGCCATTTGCTCCATAAATTATCCAGTTTGAATCGTTAGGATTTGTCATAACACAACTCACTTATTAAGAAGCAAATGTATAGTCACGCATGCCTTTTTTGTATTGGCGGGTACGGCATGACATCGCTGATTGTTGCAAAATTAAAGCCCAAGCTGGTGAAACATTTGGTTTTGTTTTTTTACCAGCGCTAACATTACGTAATTGGAATTTGACCACAGCCATATTGGCAAGTGAAGCCAATGTTTTATTTTCCCACGTAATTGGCTTGAGTTCAGGTGAAATATGTTGGCCTTGTTTCCAAGCATTTGGCAAATTGGGTTCAATCGCTAAAGCTGTGGCAATACCGACCATATCTACACCACTTTCAATTACTTTTTCTGCCACTTGTTTACGGCGTATGCCACCTGTCACCATAACAGGCATTTTGGCAACTTTACGAATTTCTTGTGCAAATTCTAAAAAGTAAGCTTCACGAGCAAGTGTACGGCCATCACGTGCTTGACCTTGCATTGCAGGCGCTTCATAGCTACCACCTGAAAGTTCAACTAAATCGACTGCATGCTCATTTAGCATTTTAACCACTTGTTGAGCATCTTCAGCGCTAAACCCACCACGTTGGAAATCGGCTGAATTTAGTTTTACTGCAACAGTAAACTGAGGTGAAACCACTTTACGAACTGCTTCCACAATTTCAATTAAAATGCGAGCGCGATTTTCTAAAGAACCACCCCATTGATCTTGGCGTTTATTGCTAAGTGGAGAAAGAAACTGGCTCAATAAATAACCATGCGCTGCATGAATTTCTACACCAGTAAATCCTGCTTTTTCACCTAAACGCGCCGTGTTTGCAAAACGCTGAATCACCTCTGCAATCATAGATTCAGTCATTTCGATTGGCGTATTAAAGCGATTTGATATTTTGCCAAGATCAAGTGAAATAGCCGATGGCGCCCAAGTCTGCTGACCGAGGTTCGCTTGCATTTGACGCCCTGGATGGTTAATTTGAAGCCAAATCTGAGCGCCTTTTGAACGACCAATTTGTGCCCATTTTTTAAAAGTATCCAGATGCTTTTCATCTTCAAGCACTACGCCGCCCGGTCCAGTCATTGCTCGGCGGTCTACCATCACATTTCCGGTAATGATTAGACCTACGCCTCCATTTGCCCAAGCTTGATATAAACGCATTAATTCTTCTGATGGTGCATGGTTTAAATTAGCCATGTTTTCTTCCATTGCTGCTTTAGCAATACGGTTCGGAACATATGAGCCATTTGGGAATACTAATTTTTCGAACACTTTCATTGGAATGACCTCATTCAGTATGGCTTTACTTTAAGATTAAAGCTAACTTTAATGTCAACACTTTTTCGCACTTCTATATTTAATTAATTGAATTTATTATTTTTATATAAAAAAGAGGCACTCAATGTGCCCCTTTTTAAAGTTTTAAAACTTTTAATTATTCGCGAATAAATGCCAATAAGTCAGCGTTAATCACTTCATGATTTACAGTTAACATGCCATGTGAAAAACCCGGGTAGATTTTAAGTTGGCTATTTGGAAGTAACTCAGCAGATTTCACACCAGAAGTTTTATAAGGTACGATCTGGTCGTCATCGCCATGCAACACCAAAACAGGAATGGTGATTTTCTTTAAATCTTCGGTGAAGTCAGTTTGTGAGAACGCCACAATACCATCGTAATGTGCTTTTGCACTGCCCGTCATACCCTGACGCCACCAGTTAGCAATGATACCTTCTGATGGTTTCGCATCTGGTCGGTTAAAACCATAGAACGGGCCAGATGGAAGGTCTCGGAAAAATTGCGCACGGTTGGTGAGAACTTGATTTTGCAGGTCATCAAAGACTTCTTTTGGTAAACCTTCAGGATTATTTTCAGTTTTAACCATCAGTGGTGGAACAGCACTAACAAGTACAGCTTTTGCAACGTTTTCTTGACCGTGACGAGCAATATAGTGAGCTACTTCACCGCCACCTGTTGAATGACCAATATGAATTGCATTTTTAATGTTTAGATGTTTGACCACTTCTGCAACGTCATCTGCGTAATGGTCCATATCATGACCATCCCACACCTGACTCGAACGCCCATGGCCACGGCGGTCATGAGCAACTACACGAAAACCTTCTTTAAGGAAAAAAAGCAACTGTGTGTCCCAATCATCTGAACTTAAAGGCCAACCGTGATGAAAAAATAAAACTTGGGCATCGCGTGGCCCCCAGTCTTTATAAAAAATTTCTACGCCATCTTTTGTGGTTACATATCCCATCTTTGTTCTCCTACTCAAAAACTGTTTATAGATTCGTTATAAAGGTTTGAATATTTATACTAAGCTTAAAGTTAACTTTAAGGCTAATCATCTTAAATCATATTTCAAAAATAAAATTTATATGAAGACTCTAGTCAACTTTGTAGCTTTTTAATCTTTAATTGTTTTTATTTTATTTCTTTTAAATGTCAAAGATTTGACATGTCGAAATTAAAACCCTGACTTTAAAATTAGCTTTAAACTTATAGTGCCCACATTGGCTATTAATTAATACGTCTTGATAAAGACAACGGTAGCTACTCGGTCAATTAATGTAAAGGTGAACTCCAATGAATATAAAACAACAATTTACTGAGGTTGAATTTGGGCAACAAAAAGTCAAAGTACCCAAAGATGGTTATTATGACCGCTTTAGAATGAATCCTGACCTAGACAAAGTGGCTCAAGATCCAGCTGCTGGCAATATCGACTTTTTCCGCCATATTCCTAAAAAAATCGTGGAATCGAGAGTAGGTCCTGTCTGGGCACCCAACTTTTATTATCGTAGTGCAAATGTACAACTACTCATGCTTGCACCCATTAAGCAGATTAAAGCAAAACTGCCTGCTGCCTTAACACCGTTACAACCATTTCCGGGTTACGGGTTGGTCTCCGTTACGTTTTTTACCTATTCTGTTTGTGACAATGACCCTTATAACGAAGTATCAATTGCAATTGTTGTACGCAAACCTAGTGCTCGTGGGCCACACATCGCAGAGTTAATGAAATCGATGCGTCAACGTCATTTTTATGCACATGTTTTAGCTTTGCCAGTTGATACTGAAATCGCCAGAGTGCGCGGTGTATATGGTTACCAACTACCAAAATGGTTAACTAAAATTGACGTCGACATTAACTCAAAAGAAGCTCAAGCCAATATTTTTGATCTTAATGGAAAACTAGATTTAAGTTTAAAAACTGCTGTTCCTACTTTAAAACATGTCGATTCTGAAACACATATTAATAAAGCCACCATGTTACATGTAGTTGATGGGAAGTGGCACCAGACAGAGGTTCAATCTAATATTCTTTCTTTTGCGCAAAAGCTTTTTCCAAAGAAAGTACAACTAGTGAAAAATGAAGGCCCTTTAACTAAGTTGCTAAATGAACTTGGCGCTTCAAAAATTCTACGCTTAGATGTTATTGAGGATGCTCAGGTGGTATTAAATCTACCCGTTAAAATTTAGTAATCCGTTATTTATAACGTTAGAGTGGTTAAGCTAGATATGGCTGTAAAAAAAGCTTGAAGATTCAGATGAATTTTTATTATTATCACTACACAATTTAAAATAAAATGGGACAAACAATGTCAAATCAATTTGATTTTGTTTCTATAAAGAAAAAAGCGAATGTCCACTATGACGGGCGGTCAATTAGTCATGTAATTGAACTTGAAGATGGGACAAAAAAGACTCTAGGAGTAATCCTTCCAACAGATAAGATTTTGACATTCAAAACCCATGTTCCCGAGCGTATAGAAATAATTTCAGGAAAATGTAGTGTTCAAATTGGTGATGATCCTGAAACTAAAATTTATTCAAGCGGCGAATCTTTTAATGTGCCTGAAAATAGTAAATTTAAAATTATGACAGATGAAGTGATTGATTATGTCTGCCATTTAGAGTGAGTTAGAATTAAAGAAGTTTTTTTTATCATAGTAAATGATATTTAGTGAAGTTTAAATTGTCATCAACCTAGACCTTTTATCATTATTCGCTATAAGCTTCCACCACCATCAACATTTAGAACTTGGCCTGTAATAAAGCCTGAATGATCTGACAGTAAAAAAGAGACAGCATGCGCAACATCTTTTGGTGTTCCGATCCGTCCTAACGGAATACTATCTAAAATGGCTTTCTCAGCTAAACTACCAACAGGTCTGTTTTTTCTAAAAAGTTCTGTTTCAATTGGTCCAGGCGCTATACAGTTTACTGTTATCCCAAATTCAGCTAACTCAAGTGCCCAAGTTTTAGTACAACCAACCAATGCACTTTTTGCTGCTGAGTATGCTGTCCGTTCTTTTGCCCCATAAATAGCCCTGCTTGCAATATTAATAATTCGACCAAATCGTTGTTCTTTCAGTTGATCAACGAAATGCTGAGTCACTTGGATGGCAGCTCTTACATTTAGGTTCCAAACATCCTCTAAAGCCGAAAACGTAATCTGGCCTAAAGGTTGAGGTAAACTAATGCCAGAATTATTAACTATTCCATGTATAACGTGAGATTCAGAGATCAAGGCTAACGCTTCTTTAGTTTGTTCTATATTCGATAGATCACAACTAAATAGCTGCCCGTGAAAGTCTATATTATTAATATTTCTAGCAATTCCAATAACTTGATGTCCTTGCAAAAAGAGTTCATCACTAATTGCTTTTCCAATACCTTTTGTAGCGCCTGTAACTAAATAAGTGTTTTTCATAGCGGATCCTCAATAGTGGTAAAATAATTTGTGTTCAGTTTTCCTCTTTAAATGTAAAAATAATAAAAATGGTATCTATAATTTTTATGATGAAATCTGGATTTACATTGATTAAAGAGCACTCTAATTAATATCTGAACGATGGTACTACACTCATAAAATAATAATTATTTCCCCTATAAGTATTCATCTAGAGTATAGAAACAGATAAGGGTTGTCCTTATCTGTTTTTATATAGGTTAAGCAACCTTTTGATTCGCTTTTATCTCTTCTAATACTTTTACCAATTTAGTTAGGTTTTGATCAGGATCTAACCACCAATCCACCGCCCAAACAGATAAAACCTCCCAGCCTAATCCATTTAAAACAGTCGGTCTAAGTTGATCTCGATCTCGTGCAGTAGCTGCTTTAGCATAGTTTTCACCATCTACAAGAATACCTGCAATATAACTACCCGAGTTCAAATCATCCTTAATGGCTAAATCTACACAGCTATCACCCTGACCTATTCCAAGATCCACACTCCAGCCTTGTTCATTCAGCTTATTTTGTAGGTACTGTACGAATTCTTTTTTAGTCTGCTGTTTAGTTTGATCAGTATAATTTAAATGCAATTGACCACTGCGGGCAAAAACGAGGAAGTCTTTTAAATCTCTTACGCCCTCACTATTGGTGCGTGTCAAATTAATTTCTTCTGGGCTCAAGGCCGAGAACACATGTAAACCCTGACGAGCACGAGTAATTGCTACATTTAGACGGCGCTGACCACCTTGACGATTAAGCGCACCAAAATTCATTGATAAGCGACCATCCTGATCTTTTGCATAGGTAATTGAGAAAATGATGATATCGCGCTCATCTCCTTGCACATTTTCTAAATTCTTAACGAACAAAGGTTCAATGCCTGATTTACTGAGTGTCTCTAACTCAGGATAATTCGCCAATTCATTATCTAGCAAATCTTCAATCAACTTCTGTTGAGTCATATTGAAAGTGACCACACCTAGGGTCAAAGGAGTCTCTTGTCCTAACTGTGACTGTAAATGCTGAATAATAAATTCAACAATTGCTTTAGCTTCATTTGTATTGGTCCGCGTATCGCCTTTGTCGTAAACACCCTCAACCACATGCAGTTTTACAGCGGTATCTTTGGCAACAGGTGCAGGGAAAGTAAATAAACCACCTTTGTAATATTTCTGATTACTAAACTGAATGAGACTTTCATAACGACTGCGGTAATGCCAGTTCAAAGCTAATTCTGGTAACTGGGCAGCAAGGCATTCATCCAAAATACTTTCTAAGTCTTCCGTTACTTCCTCATCAACCTCTTCTTCAGAATCTCCTTTACCAAAGAAACTTGTTGGTGGCATTTGTTTATTATCACCCACCACAATTGACTGTTTACCTCTCGCTAATGCTCCAATCGCATCCCAAACTGGAATCTGCGATGCTTCATCGAAAATCACCACATCAAATTTTGCTTCTGTATCTAGATATTGAGCAACTGATAACGGACTCATTAGTAAGCATGGCTTTAACCCAACTAATACGTCAGGAATCTGGCGCATTAATTCACGTACAGGAATATGACGACGTTTCTTACCTAATTCTTTATTTAAGACAGTCCACTGCGCCTTATATTTATCTTGTTCACTAAAAATAGCATTCCAACGATGAATAATCTCATGACTCGCAGCAAGCTGGTGTTCTCGATCTTGCTGTGAAAAAGCCTGGATTTTCTGTTCATGTTGTTGACTATTGAACTGATTTAATTCTGGATGTTGACTAAATTGATGAGTAATCCAGTGTCTCGCTAAATTAATATTCAAGCGTTTTAAAGCAGATTCCAGTTCCAATGGAGTATGAAAAAGTTCAAAGGCCAATGGTTTTAAACCCTGTTTAATTAACTGGCTCTTTATAGCCTGCCAATTTAACCAATGTCTCCAAGATGAACTATTTTGCTGCAATTGCTGCTGTCTTTCGATAATTTCATTAAAATTAATCTCTAGATATGGAGTAAGTGGGGCATCATTTTTCAGTGCATGGTCATTCAGCAATTGACCGAATGTATTTTCCACCTGAGCTAGGTTTTGTTTGATTTCATCCAAACTATTATTTTTACTAAATTCCACAGCTTTTAATAACGTTGCCTGATCTGTAATTGTCGATGCAACGATTTGCTTAATTTCTTGCCACTGATTGTGAATAGTTTCAAAACTTTGCCACGCATTCTCTTCACCTTGCCAGTAAGGACCAAGTTTACTTGCCAACTGATTTTCACATTCAGTGAATTGTCGTTGTTGACTTTGAATATGTTGTAAAATAGGCAAGTCATGAGCAACAGCCAAAGCTGTAGGGCGTTGAGCCGAAGCTTGATAAGTTTTGACTAAATTTCTCAGCTGGAATTTAGCGAACCATGAGAATGGGAAAATTTTTGATTCTGCTTCACGCCATTTAAAGGCAATTTGATTTAAATCTGCTTGATAAATTTGAGACTGATATTGTCCCACTAACGAAGAACGCTGCTGTCTTAAATCTTGGGTTATTTGTTTTGCTTGCGTAATCGTACTTAAATCTAAATCTTTAATAATACTTAATAATTTTAAATCGGTTTGCTGAACAAGGTCGGATAATGCCGTAAAAATAGAGACATCATGTTTAACCTGACTCAGATTCTGCTTTTCACTAAAATCAAAAACTTCTTGCCAAGTAGAAATTGAATTTTGCAAACGCTGTATCTGCTCTACAAGTTGATCTTGTAATATTTGATACTGTTCTTGCCATGCCAAACTCCAAATTGGCTCAGCTAAACCTTCGGCAAAACCATTCAATACATCTTTCGCATTTTCGTTGACGAGCTGACGTAAACTTACAGCTTGTGTCACCGTTTCATTCAGTAATTCACGTTTTTCTGCTGTCAGCGTCGCAATATTGATATCAGGAAAACGCAAATGCGGTGTATCCCGAAAACGAAGCTCATCACTCATTGCAGCATACAAACTCCAACCAATTGGGTGTGAGGTATGGAGATTTTTTACATGTCGATTTAGATCATCACGTGTTTGAACCAGTCTGTCTGAGAGTTTCTGCCATTCTGTTGTTTTAGGTTGAGTACTTAAAAAGTAAGGATCATTGTTTTTTTGCGCTCTTTCTCTTAGTTGATCTAGCACTTCCATTTTTTGGGATTTTGATGAGTGTAGCTGCAAGCACAACTCACTTAAGCCAATTTGTGTCAAACGGCGATAAACAACCTCTAAGGCAGCCATTTTTTCAGAGACGAATAATACCGATTTACCATCTGCCAAACATTGAGAAATCATATTTGTAATGGTCTGCGACTTACCTGTACCAGGGGGACCAGACAATACAAAAGTACGCCCTAATGCTGCGGACATGACTGCTGCTAACTGTGAAGAGTCAGACGACAATGGAGTAAATAATTGCTGTGGCTTATATTGTTGGTCTAATTGAACAGGTTGCGGGAATTCATCTTGTTTAATAAAAGGTTCCCGTGGGGATTCAATCAGATGATTCACCACCGCTTGATTTTTTAGCTGATCCATTCGCGAAGACAAATCAAGCCACATTAAATATTTTGAGAATGAAAATTGCCCAATAGCAGCCTCAGCTTTTACTTCCCATCCCGCTATATTTACAATCGCCTTACGTACAATATGTAAAACCTGATTAACATCTACGCCAGATTCATCTGCTGGTAAAGGATTCAAGCCCGCAATATCAAGTTCAAAATCCTGCCTTAATAATTGTAATAGTGTGGAGTTAAAACGTGGCTCATCATCATACATAAATAGACGATAGCCAGTTTTAGCTGTCTCACGGGTAATCTGTACAGGAATGAGGAGTAGCGGTGCCTTAAATGTACGTTTTGAACGTTCTGATTCTCTCCACTCAAGAAAACCAACCGCAAGAAATAATGTATTAGCTCCGCCTTCTTCTAATGCAGTACGTGAAGCACGATAAACCTCAATCAGGCGCTTTTCTAATAAGGGGGTATCTAAAGGGCTAAATAATAATTTTCTAGAAAGGCTTTCATCAACGTACTGATCAATATGTTGGCTTTCATTGTCGCGCTGCACATCTTTTAGCGAAATACTATCAACACTTTTAAATAAGAAACCTTCCTGATTTGCCAATGCATCTTCAAGTTTGCTTAACGTTAACTCAGAGCACTGTAAAGGAATACTGTAACGATTATCCTTAAAATTTAAGAGTTTGTTACGAAGACTTAAATCCAACAGACGACGTAACCATCGATCAACCCTAGTGGTTTTGCTTTCAACAGGACGGTCGATATCGTAATTAGGAATAGATGCAGATGCCCATTCAATTTCTGTTTCATCAAGGTGATTCTTCTTTTCCTGATAGGCAGAAATGGGCTTAATACCGCGTAATCGAGACTGACGAACATCAATTGCAAGATAAAATTTATTCTGGCGAGATTCATCCTTAATATACTGTTTTGCAGTTTCAAGAGCAGAAGAAAATTTTGCTTGATGTGTGAGTAGAGTCGTTTCTATAAAAACGATTTCACCCAAATCGTAACGTTTTCTTAATGCCTGAATATCATCAATAATTAAATCAACATTAGGGGTTTCATTTAACCAAACACCCAGATAGGAATGCCCCTCTTCAATAATGATTAATGTATCGAGTCCAATTTGTTCAGCCAAGGCACTTAACAACATTGTGGTATCTAAACAACATGCCAGTTTTTCTTCAAAAATCTGTTTTGCTAAACGTACACGTTGTCCCGATTTAACAAAACTTGCTGGACTCACAATGTAATGAATATCTTGTGGCAATAAAGAGTCCCATAGTGCATTTAACTGAGATAAAACAGAATCTCTATCTCGGTCTTGATAACCACTTAATGACCCTAGTTGTTTTGTTTTTAGAATTTCACTCGCTTTAACAAGAATTGGACTAAGTGCTGAAGCATTAGGTTGTGAAAAACTAGCCAATAATTCAATGGGCTGACGTTCCCCACCCCAAGTGTCAATCGTTAATACATCGATTTCTATCTGTTGTTCTGCCAGTCGTTCTTCATTTTTACTTAACCAAACTACTTCGATACTTCCTTTAATATTCTCAGGTAATTCTTGCAACATTTGAATATCAAAAGCTATTTTGGGTTTATCGAGAGCCAAAACTTGGTGGCCTTCTAGGCTTGCGATATGAATGGTATGTTCTTTGAAATACTCAGGATTAGAACGAATAACAATTCGAGAGTCAGAAATAGTTTCAGTCGAAGAGATGAGAACTTGTCGAATGAGGGGTACTGAATTTTGTTGTAAAACAAAACTCAAAGCTAAAGCACAATCAACTTGTAATGAATATTCAGAATTCGTTTTTTGTTTATTGTCAACTTCTGACATTATTTACCCCTTATCACTTTTATTAAAGATGTGCTTAAAAACTAAAGTTACAATATTAAATGATTTATGTCTTAGTTTAAAATTAAACAAATAGCGATATTAAACATTTCTTGGCTGAGAAAAGTAAATTCCTAGCCTTACGACTAAGCGTGTTAGTACACTTATTCGTTGATACAGTGTGGTTAAACGGAATCGTTTTTTAACTACGTTTGGAAATTTAAACTTACAGATGACTTTCAAGCGTAGTTAATCAGACAATATTAATAAATTTAACTTAGAACACCTTTTTTACAGACACTGTAAAAGTCGAATCAATCGGATTTGAAACAGGCGCACCCGTTTCACCATTACTATACCTTTTATAGTAACTATTTTTATCCCATGCTTTTGTATACGCGAGTCCTGTAGTCCAACCATCACCTAAATTTTTAATGAGCTCAGCTTTAACATCCTGAAAGTTCGACTCTGAAAAGTTTTTGATTCTTTCATAGCCATAGTGGGCACCAAAAGTCCAAGTGTCATTAATCGGCTGGGTAAAGTTCAGATCTAAATAACTTGATCCTCTTGATCGTTTACCAGCAGGTCCACCCATGGTTTTAGAGTTATAACCAGCATAATCTGGTGTGTAAGTCACAAAGTATTTAAGGCTTAAAGGACCATAACCAATTTGAGGTACGATTTCACCATAGTTATAACTACTACTCCCCGTTTCTGGTGTACTTTTCGCGCCTGGGTAGTAGTAATAAAAAACCGACATTCCAATTGAAAATTTATCGATTGTTTTTAAATAGCCTGTATAAACATCCCATTCAACTAAAGCATCCCGCAGATAGTTGGAACTTACACTTGATGCCCAAGTCCCAACAAAAAAACCATTAGGATTGGCATAATCCAGTCCACCTTGTAAGGCTGGTTTACCCCATGTTTGTTGGAAACCACGTGATATATATTGGCTAGCAAAGGTAACATTCGCGCTATATGGAGAGGTTTTTTCTTGTTCGTTTAATTGTTCTGCATGTACAACACAGGTAGACATAATGAGAGAAGCTGCGCCTAAAATTTTTCTCATCTATTAATTCCTTTTAAATATTACCTATAGGTTTAAAGTTTTAAAATAACATGAAAAATCTAGTTTAAGAACCTTAAAAGTTTATAAATTCAAGTTTCTAGACACATCTTCTTCGCTATAAATCTCTTCAATACAATCTAAAATTTTTGGAATATAAGAACTTTGATCCATGTTGCGCATGGATAGAGAGATTGGACTATAGGCTTCTAAGTCTAAGATATTTAAGTAAGTTAAATTCTTCATGCCGATATCACAGGCGCTTTCTGGAATAATACAAATACCCTCGCCCGATGCCACCAAACCAAGCGCCATATGAATTTCTCGTACTTCGGTCAGCTTGGCTGGGATTAAACCTAACTTGGTAAATAAAGCTTGAATAGTGGTCGAAAAATTAGGCTTAGGTGTCGTTGGATAAGAAAAAATCGTCTCATTGATAATTTGAGATAAGTAAATTCCTGAATCTTGAAATTCACTTAATGGATGCTTTTTATGAATCGCGAGTTTTAATTTTTCTTTGCGAAGTAAAAGCCTTTTAATCGCTGGATCACTAATAGGCAACCGACCAAAACCTAAATCGATTTTACCTAACTTTAAAGCCTCGACCTGATCTCGTGTGCCACATTCAATAAGCTCGACATGAATGTCAGGATTCTTTTGTCTAAATAGATAAATGACCTGTGGTAAACGCCCGTAAAGAAGTGAGCTGACGTAACCAACTTTGACAATGTTCTCTACCAGCTTCATTTTTTTAGCCATGGAAGCAGCTTGAGCGGTATGCGTTAAAATTTGAACAGCATGTTGGTAAAAAAACAGCCCTGCTTCTGTGGCTTTTAATGGACGCGACCCTTTCACGAATAAATCAATGCCTAATTCTTCTTCTAGTTTTTTGATTTGACGCGTGAGTGGTGGCTGAGCAATAAAAAGCTTTTCTGCGGCTTTAGTCAGACTTTGTTCTTCAACAACGGTAACAAAATAACGTAGATGTCTTAATTCCATTAATATACCTTTTTAGTATCTTAAAATACCGTTCTATATCTATTTTAGGCTATTACATTCTTCTATGGTATGTAAACAAGTTTGAAATAGTTGAAACTTCATGTATAGAACCATAGAAACCATACTTGTGGATATTCCAACTATCCGTCCTCACCAATTGTCTGTAACAACAATGCGTACTCAGACTTTGGTGCTCGTTAAAATTACGACCACGGATGGTATTGTAGGTTGGGGTGAAGCGACCACCATTGGTGGACTGAACTATGGTGAAGAAAGTCCTGAAAGTGTCAAAGCCAATATTGATACTTACTTTGCACCATTACTCGCATCAGTTAAAGATTTAAACGTTGCTCAAACACTAAAACTAATTCGTAAGAATATTAATGGTAACCGTTTTGCGAAATGTGCCATTCAGACCGCTCTACTTGATATTCAGGCAAAACGTTTAGGCGTGCCGTTAAGTGAAGTTTTAGGTGGCCGTCTGCGTAATAGTTTACCTGTACTTTGGACGCTCGCGTCTGGCGACACAGAAAAAGATATTGCTGAAGCTCGAAAAATGATTGAGCTGAAACGTCATAACACGTTCAAACTCAAAATCGGTGCACGTCCTTTGCAACACGATGTTGATCATGTGATTGCAATTAAAAAAGCACTGGGTTCAGATATTAGTGTACGTGTCGATGTAAATCGTGCATGGTCAGAGCTGGAATGTATTCAAGGTATTCAACAGCTACAAGATGGCGGGATTGATTTAATTGAACAGCCTTGTGCTATTCAGAATACTGAAGCACTTGCCCGTTTAACACATCGTTTCGATGTGGCAATCATGGCGGATGAAGCTTTAACTGGGCCAGATAGCGCATACCGTATTGCAAAAAGCCATGGGGCTGACGTATTTGCGGTAAAAATTGAACAATCTGGTGGTCTGATCGAAGCATGTGAAGTGGCCAAGGTTGCAGGTTTGGCTGGAATTGATCTTTATGGCGGCACTATGCTTGAAGGCCCTGTAGGTAGCATCGCTTCTGCTCATGCATTTGCAACCTTTGAAACATTAGCTTTTGGTACTGAATTATTTGGTCCGTTATTGCTTACCGAAGAAATTTTGAAAGAACCGCTACGTTACGAAAACTTTGAATTGCACTTGCCAACTGCTCCGGGCTTAGGCATTGAAATTGATGAAGATAAAGTCGAGAAGTTGCGTCGTTAAGGCAACAGGATAAGGAGTTTCCCATGTTATTTCATGTACGTATGGATGTGCATATTCCACTTGATATGCCAGCCGACAAAGCAAATGAAATTAAGGCCGTTGAAAAAGCCTATTCGCAAGATTTACAACGTCAAGGTAAATGGCGACATATCTGGCGAGTTACAGGCCAGTATTCAAACATCAGTATTTTTGATGTCGAGAGCAATGAGGAATTGCACAATATTTTACAGGGATTACCTCTCTATCCTTACATGAACATCGAAGTCATGGCGCTTAATCGTCACCCTTCTTCTGTTCGTGATGATGATTCGTAATCTAAGAAAATAGTTTGAGTGTGTGGTCTGAAGCACATTCAAAAACTAAATATATTGATTCAGAAGGTAACAAGGAACGTGGCAGCAATATTCGCTAGCAAAACAAAATGCCCGCAATACTGCCACCCAAAACCGTATTGCATACTTAAGGAGTTTTAGTATGAACCGTCAACAAATTGATGCGCTTGTAAAACAAATGAATGTCGACACAGCTAAAGGCGAAGTCGATGCACGTGTTCAGCAAATTGTAGTGCGCCTTCTCGGGGATTTATTTCAAGCCATCGAAGATTTAGACATCCAACCTTCAGAAGTATGGAAAGGTCTGGAATATTTCACAGATGCAGGCCAAGCAAACGAACTTGGACTTTTAGCAGCTGGCTTAGGTTTAGAGCACTATCTTGACTTACGTGCAGATGAAGCCGATGCAAAAGCTGGCGTTAGTGGTGGCACACCTCGTACCATTGAAGGCCCACTTTATGTAGCTGGCGCGCCTGAAACTATTGGTTTTGCTCGTATGGATGACGGTACTGAGTCTGGCAAAATTGATACCTTAATTATTGAAGGTACCGTAACCGATACTGATGGCAATATCCTTGAAAATGCTAAAGTTGAAGTATGGCATGCCAACAGTTTAGGTAACTATTCATTCTTTGATAAGTCTCAATCTGACTTTAACTTACGCCGTAGTATTTTGACTGATGCTGATGGTAAATATGTTGCATTAACCACGATGCCTGTTGGGTATGGTTGCCCGCCAGAAGGTACAACTCAAGCCCTTCTTAACAAGTTAGGCCGCCATGGTAATCGCCCATCTCATGTTCATTACTTCGTTTCAGCACCTGGCTTCCGTAAGCTTACAACTCAATTCAACATTGAGGGTGATGAGTACTTATGGGATGACTTTGCTTTTGCAACACGTGATGGATTAGTAGCAACAGCAGTTGATGTAACTGATCCAGCTGAAATCCAACGCCGTGGTTTAGATCATGCTTTCAAACACATTACGTTCAATATCGAACTTGTAAAAGATGCTGAAGCTGCACCTTCAACAGAAGTTGAACGCCGTCGCGCTAGCGCTTAATTGAAAGTGTATGTGAGTTAAAAGTTCGCTTTTGACTCACAAAATTTATTCCATTTATTACTACCATTAAGAATTTAAATAAATTTTTAGCGGTAGTAATACATCACGTTACCTCATGCTCTAAGGTTTCTCACATGATTGACAAAAGTAAGTCCTCTCTTAGCGAGGTACTATCGCAGATTAAAGATGGTGCGACCATTCTGATTGGTGGTTTTGGTACCGCAGGACAACCCGCTGAACTCATTGACGGACTAATTGAACTGGGTATTAAAGACCTGACTATTGTCAGTAATAACGCCGGTAATGGCGATTATGGTCTGGCTAAACTGCTTAAAGCTGGTTCGGTTAAAAAAGTGATTTGCTCTTTCCCACGTCAGTCAGACTCTTATGTGTTTGATGAACTTTACCGTGCTGGAAAGGTAGAGCTGGAAGTGGTTCCGCAAGGTAATCTGGCTTGCCGTATTCAGGCAGCTGGTATGGGACTAGGCGCTGTATTTACCCCAACAGGCTTTGGAACACTTTTAGCTGAAGGCAAAGAAACCCGCCAGATCGATGGTAAAGACTACGTACTTGAATATCCAATTAAGGCTGACTTTGCCTTGATTAAAGCTTACAAGGGCGATCGCTGGGGTAATCTGGTTTACCGTAAATCTGCACGTAACTTTGGCCCGATCATGGCCATGGCCGCTGATGTCACGATTGTTCAAGTGTCTGAGGTCGTTGAGCTAGGTGGACTAGATCCAGAGCACATCATCACCCCGGGTATCTTTGTACAGCATGTTGTCCAAGTACAGCCCTCACAGTAAGCAATAAGGAGAAATAACATGAGCTACCAGAAACTCAGCCGTGACCAGATTGCAAAACGTGTGGCACAAGACATTCCAGATGGTGCCTATGTGAACTTGGGCATTGGTTTACCAACCAAGATCGCCAGCTACTTACCTAACGATAAAGATATTTTCCTTCATTCTGAAAATGGCCTGTTGGCTTTTGGTCCACCACCAGCGGAAGGTGAAGAAGACCCTGAACTGATTAATGCGGGTAAAGAATTTGTGACCATGCTCGAAGGCGGTAGCTTTTTCCACCATGGCGATTCATTTGCGATGATGCGTGGTGGTCACCTTGACATTGCAGTACTTGGAGCCTTTCAGGTTGCAGCGAATGGTGACTTGGCGAACTGGCACACGGGTGCACCCGATGCCATTCCTGCGGTGGGTGGTGCGATGGATTTAGCTGTAGGTGCTAAAAAAGTATTCATCACCACAGACCATGTGACTAAGCAAGGTGAACCGAAGATTGTGGCTGAGCTGAGCTATCCTGTTACAGGTAAACACTGTGTTGATCGTATTTACACAGACCTTTGTGTGATTGATGTGACTAAAGATGGTTTAAAGGTACTTGAGAAAGTAGAAGGTCTTAGCTTTGATGAGTTACAGGCTTTAACAGGTGCAACTTTGATTGATGCGACACAAGGGTAAGGAAGTAGGAAATGACATTAAAAAACGCTTATATCATCGATGCCATCCGTACTCCATTCGGCCGTTATGCCGGTGGCCTTGCACCTGTCCGTGCCGATGACCTTGGCGCTGTGCCGATTAAGGCTCTCATGCAGCGTAACCCGAATGTAGATTGGGAACAGGTCGATGATGTGATCTATGGCTGTGCTAATCAAGCCGGTGAAGACAACCGCAATGTCGGTCGTATGTCGGCTTTACTTGCTGGTCTACCATATCAGGTTCCAGCAACCACCATTAACCGTTTGTGTGGTTCTTCGCTTGATGCGATTGCTATTGCTGCCCGTGCTATTAAAGCTGGTGAAGCTAACTTGGTGATTGCAGGTGGTGTAGAAAGCATGAGCCGTGCACCTTATGTAATGGGTAAGTCTGAAAGTGCTTTTGGCCGTAGCCAGAAGATTGAAGACACCACCATGGGCTGGCGTTTCATTAATCCTAAACTTAAAGAATTGTATGGTGTAGACACCATGCCCCAGACTGCCGAAAACGTGGCTGAACAGTTCAACGTTAATCGTGCAGATCAGGACCAGTTTGCCTTGGTGAGCCAACAACGCACCGCAAGCGCGCAAGCCAAAGGCTTTTTTTCTAAAGAAATCGTGGCAGTTGAAATCCCTCAGCGTAAGGGTGATGCTGTGGTGATTGATACCGATGAACATCCACGTGCCTCAACTACTCTTGAAGCTTTAAGTAAACTTAAACCAGTTGTTAAAGCAGATGGTTCTGTGACTGCGGGTAATGCTTCAGGCATTAACGATGGTGCAGCCGCATTGCTTATTGCTTCTGATGAGGCAGTTCAAACCTACAACTTAAAACCGCGTGCCAAGATCATTGCTTCAACAGCGGTGGGTGTAGAACCACGTATTATGGGTTTTGCTCCGGCGCCAGCCATTAAAAAACTACTTAAACAAGCCAACCTCACTTTAGAGCAGATGGATGTGATTGAGTTGAATGAAGCCTTTGCTGCACAGGCTTTGGCCGTGACCCGTGATTTAGGTTTGCCAGATGATTCTGACAAGGTAAATCCAAACGGTGGTGCAATTGCATTGGGTCATCCACTTGGTGCATCAGGTGCACGCCTCGTGACCACAGCCCTAAACCAGCTTGAACAGACAGGTGGTCGTTATGCCTTATGTTCAATGTGTATTGGTGTAGGTCAAGGCATCGCTTTGATTATTGAACGTGTTGAAGCACTTTAAGGAGAAACAAATGACATCTTTTCAATCTGCCGATGCACAAATTAACTATCAAACTTTTGGTGAGCCATCTTCCCCTGCTCTAGTGTTTTCCAATTCTTTGGGCACCAATTATGGTATGTGGCAAAAACAGTTTAATGAGTTAAAAGATCAATTTTTTGTGATCTGCTATGACACTCGTGGTCACGGTTCATCATCTACACCTAACGGCCCATATACTGTAGAGCAACTAGGTGAAGATGTTGTTCATTTACTAGATCATTTGAATATTAGCAAAGCTGCTTTTTGTGGAATTTCCATGGGTGGTTTAACAGGTCAATGGCTTGCGATTCACTACCCTGACCGTTTTAGTCATGTGGTTGTGGCAAATACTGCCGCTAAAATTGGACAAGAACAGGCATGGCTTGACCGCGCAAAATTAGTACGTGAGCAAGGTTTACAACCAATCGCAGCTACAGCAGCTTCGCGATGGTTTACAGATCCCTTTATCCAAAGTCATCCTTCAATCGTCAACAACCTGTGTAACGACTTAAGTGCTGGCAGCGCAATGGGTTATGCCAATTGTTGTGAGGCTTTGGCTAAAGCGGATGTCCGTGAGCAGTTAAAAGACATTAAAATTTCTGTATTGGTAATTGCTGGAACTCAAGACCCCGTAACGACTGTTGCAGATGGTGAATTTATGCAGCAACGTATTCCACAATCAAAACTTACAGAAATAGATGCCTCTCATATTTCTAATGTCGAGCAGCCAGAAGCTTTTAATAAAATCCTAAAGGATTTTTTATTAGGTTAGTTTTAATGATTCAAAAAAATGGCCTATAACGGCCATTTTTTTGAATATGCATTTAGTTTTTAAAATTAATACCGAATCATTACCGATTTTAATTCGGTGTAATCTTCAATAAATGCCTCCGAAAACTCTCTACCAATGCCTGAAGCTTTTACCCCGCCAAATGGAACAGATGGATCTAAGAACGTATGCATATTGACCCACACGGTCCCTGCTTCAATCTTAGGAATTAAACGCAAAGCTTTAGATAAGTCATTTGTCCAGATACTTGCGGTTAAACCAAAGCGAGACTGATTCATAAGCTGAATAAGTTCTTCATCAGTTTCGAATGGCATTACCCCGACCACTGGACCAAAAGTTTCCTCTGAAAATAAAGGATCATCCGTATTTTTGAAGGAAATCAAAGTCGGCTGTACAAAATATCCTGTCTGATCTAGAGTCTCACCACCAGCAATAATCTGGTTGTTAGCTTTGGCCATATCTAAATAATGTTTCACTTTATTAAAATGTGGCTGATTAGAGAGCGGACCAAACATACTTCCTTCATCCATAGCCGATCCAATTTTGAACTGCGAGAGTGCTTTCGAGAGTTTCTCGACAAGTTCATCATGTTTTGTACGGTGTACAAAAAAACGCTCTGGAGATGCGCAAACTTGACCTTGATGTACAAAAGTTGCTTGCAACAAAGTCGGTAAAATCTCATCAATATTTGCATCGGCCAGAACGGCTATTGCATTTTTACCACCCAGCTCCAGACTTACACGGGTTAAATCGCTGCTCATCGCGAGTTTACCAATGGCAATGCCTGTTGGTACTGAACCTGTAAACGAGACTTTCTTAACGAGTGGCGACTCAATTAAATATTGCCCTGTATCGCCCTTACCTGTCACTACATTAATTACACCAGCCGGAATACCTGCCTCAATGGCAAGTTCAGCTAAACGTAATAAAGATAAGCTGGCAAATTCACTTGGTTTAAGCACAATGGTACAGCCAGTTGTTAAAGCTGAACCGATTTTCCAAACGCCAATCATCAGTGAAAAATTCCAAGGCACAATCCCTGCAACCACACCAATCGGTTGTCTTAAAGTAAAGGCCGTATATTTTTCACCTTGCATAGAAGGAATAGAGGGCTGCATGGTTTGACCATTAATTTTGGTTGCCCAACCAGCAAAATATCTCAAGAAAATAACGGATTGTGCGACCTCAAGATGACGGGAAATATTGATAAGTTTTCCAGTAGACAACGATTCGAGCTGTGCAAGTTCTTCACCATATTGCTCAATTAAATCGGCTAGCTTGTTCAGTTTAACGCCACGTTCATACGGCGTAGTTTCAGCCCAAGCATTTTGAAAAGCATGTTCAGCACTTTTTACCGAACTATCTACATCTTGTTGACTACCAATACTAATTTGAGCAACAACTTGTTCAGTCGATGGATTTACAATATCAACTTTATCTAAAAGCTCGGCAGCAACTAATTTTCCATCAATAAAGTGTCCATGTTGACGTGCCATAAATTGCTGTACGCTTTCTAAAATCTGAACTTCACTCATTTTTATTTCTCTCAATTCATTAAAAAGGATCTATTAATAGATGTATTGCAGAATCAACTGCGCATATACATTGTTCTTGTCATCGTAGTTTTGAGTACCGCCACTCTGGATATCCTGTTTAGGCTTATAGAGTCCAACCAACGGAATAACGTTAAGTTTTTTATTGACGGACCAAACCGAGAACACATCCAGTTCATGTCCGTCTACATTAGTTAAAGACTTATTTACTGTTTTGAACTTATACGCCAAAGCGCCCAACATAAAATTTTCTTTCAAGTTCATCATGTAAGAGATTTTATGAATATCTGCATTTTTATTGAATGGACCAGCATAGTTTCCGGCAACTTCGCCCTGAAACCATGTACCAAAGCCGACTGTATTTCCATAAAACATAGGGTCATATTGGTCTGAAAAATGGCTAAAACGGTAGCCTAATGAGGGGGTATATTTTGAAGATAAAAAATTATAGTTCAGCGCTAAATAGCCGGCATTTTCTTGGCTATCTTTTTTATCTTGAACTACAAACTCAGTTTTAACTTGTAGCTCTGCTAAAGGTTGATAATTGAAACGTAAAGCATAATTTTTAAGATCTTCGCGCCCTGAAACCTGTTCAGCATCTTCAAGATCTAATACATTTAAATAGGTAAACCCAACACCCTTATCTTTAAGCTGATACATCAGATCAGTCACAAAAAGTTCAGGTGAAAATTGTGCTTTATTGTTTGACTTTAAATAAGCCAGCTTTAACGTTGTATTCTCTTGCGGTCTGTATTGAAGCAAAGTCGTAAAATCAAAACTTCGACGAGCTGCCAGATAATATGCTCCGCCCCGATCTAGTGTGCCATCCGCAGGTGCTTTACCGAGATTTAACGCATCACCCGCAATGAAAAACCCATCACCAATCATGATATTTTGTCGACCGATACTTAAATCATAGGTCGTTAATTCATCTTTATTGGTGCCGTCTTTAAAACCAATGATCCATTCATTCACATCTGTTTTACGTTCTTTACCATTACTATTTTGGCCTGCGTCACCATCACCAAATGTTGCCGAGCTAATACCGCTCAAACTTGAATAGAGCTGATTGTTTTTGAAGGTGTATTGTCCTTTAGCACCATATTTAAGATGGCCTTCTTGCCAATTGATTCTTTCATCATCTAGGTTTTCGCCGTTATAACTTTTACCGCCACTAAAAGCCCCAAAAGTTGCTTCAAAAGTCGGTTTAATTTCAAGCTCACCAGCATGCACAGTTGAAAAAAATGAGACAAAGAGAGTCCCTCTCACAACCTGAGAAAATAAATTTTTCATTGAGAAATTCCTTTTTGCGAACGGCCTACCAGCGCTCAGGAATGGGTAACTTATTCTTTACCCATTCTGGCTCATGCACATTTTTAGTGATGGTCGTGCTGCGTGTTTTGCTCTTCTTCACCCAAGTTTAAAGTCGGGGTGTTGTCAAAGAAGTTCCAAGGTTTGATGAGCGTATTGACCCACTCTGTCGGCATGATTGGCCATTCTTCAGCACGTGCCACATGCGTTGTCCCTGTTGTCATCCAGACCACAAGATCTTTATTTTCAATATTTTCATTGTTGCTAATAAACTGTCCTAACCCCGTATCGTGAGTCGAACGGTTAGAATATTTACCTTCAGGATAGCGCTCGTCTGGATTGTACTGAGTCACCCAAATTTGCTTATCCATGAAGTTTAAACGTTTAAATAACCATTCATCTTTAGAAAAATTAGCACCTTTTGCTACAGGGTGTGTTCCACCTGCAAACGGAATGAGTTGGTAAGAAACCGGATTGCCTAATTTATTTTCCTTGTTGAAATTCGTGAGTAAGCGAATAGTGGATGGATCAAATTTTTCAGCCGCATTTTGCTCATTCGTAATGACTTTACTATCAATTTGCATTGAGCTTGTACGAACACCACCTTTGTCATTGGCTTTCACTACAGGGTCCATATGCATAAAGCTGTTGTTTTCCCCATCTACATCCATGTCTAAGCGGAAGTTATAGATATGTTGATGCGTTGTACCGACAATATTATGGTCAATTAAAGTTCCATATTTAGTGTCTTCTTTGGCAGTACTGTCATGCATAGTGCGAGATTTAACACCTTTAACAGCTTCAATACCTGTTGCACCCGCATTAATCCCAATTACACCATTTTGGGCAAATACCCAGTCAAACATGTAATCGTAGTTTCCAACCGTACTAATCCAGCGCACGACAAGTTCACGGCGGGCTTCACTGGCATCTTGGTTACCAAAAATTTCGTGATGTTTATATTCAGGCCCAGCATAACGTTCAAATACAGCAATGGCATTTGGAATTACTTGTGGTTGGCCTTTGTAGTCTGCAATCACAGCATCAAGTAAAACAGCGTTGTCGGGTGCATCAGTTCCAGGAAGAATAGATGAGGTAAGTGTTCCCATACCATATTCGCCAGAGTCTAAATAAGATTTGAAGTACCATCCAATATCAGGGTCACCATATGGAACTACCATTCCACCCAAGTTGCCTTCATACATGACTTTCCGCTTTACGCCTTTGTCTTTATAAGTCACTGTAGAAAGTTGTAAGCCAACACGAGAGTCTAAGGCTACATGCAAACACCAGTTCCCCCAGTGTACGGTTTGGCCTGTAATGGAAAAGTTCTTACCCTCTGGTTCAGTAATATTGAGCGGTTTTAGCTTGCTTGCTACTGGCTTATTCGACATATAAGGTCGATTTGCCATTGGCACAGGAATGATCGCGCCTTCTTCAATCTTAATAATTTTTTCTTTATCTAAATCGACTACAGCAACTAGATTTTCAATTGGATGCGCCCAATAGTTACCATCCCCTACATCTAGGTAAGCGACAACTTTTAATATATTGAGTTGTTTATCAAGTCCATCTTTACCGCCAAAATATCCAACGGTCAGTGGTGTAGCAATCACTTTCTTCACATCGGTAATGCCACGTTTGCGTAAAGCTTCCTGATATTCTTTACTTGTCTCAATTACACGCTGTACAGCTTCAAAATTATCGAGCAACACCATTCCATGGGTATCTTTAAGTACATTCCATTTGGTGACTTGTTGAGTATTAAGGTTAACTTCACCTTCAATCGCTTGACTCCCCTTTAATAAAATAAATGAGGCAATACGATCTTCTTTAAATTCTTTGTTATTAATAAAGTAATCCCAGACTTTGGCTTTTGCCGGTTCTTTTAGCTTTAACTCGGCAAAACGCATATTTTTATAGGCGTATTTCGAGCGGTTAATCACATCAAATGTCTTTTTAATTTCGTCAGAATTTAAGCTATTGAGCGGGTGAAACGTATTTTCAATTTTGAAAGTTTGATCTAACCCAGACTGGAATACTTCATTAAAAAAATCTTTTCCAATAACAGGTTTACCATCTTTAATTAATAAAGGCACGCTGAGTTTGAAAGGCTTTCCATTCACCAAAACCTGATCTGAATTGGGTTTGGCCCGAACCACCATCGAGCCTTTGGTGATCAAATAAGTATTGGTAAAATCATCTTTAACAACTTTAGCGCCTTGCTCACTCATGTTTTGATAAAGTGAGACCATTTCGGACTTTCCACCATGAGCAAACGCTTGAGTATTGAGTCCCCAAAAGCTTGCAGCGATTGATAAGTTAAGTGCCAGTATTTTTTGTATGTCATTCAATAATCGTTGTTTACGCATTGGTTTCATCCTTTTCATCTATCCCTGAACTATCTGAATCAGACAGTTAAAATGCACTTTCCTGTGAGTAAAATTCATTAGACCAACTTAATAGTTTTATGGTTATTAAGCTTATCTAACCTGCTCTAATGAATTTAATTTCAACACAGTTACATAGGGCTAGCTTGTTCAAGAATGACGTCGAATTTGTCTAAAAATGACATTGAGAGACGAAAGTTTCAAGCCGACATACCCTCTCTAAATTCTTTAGGAGAGATACCATAAGTCTTCTTAAATATTTTTGAAAAATGTGCGCCATCCCAAAAGCCCCATTTCAAAGCAATTTGTGTAATCGAGCTTTGTTTATTTCTTTTATCGAGTAAATCTGCTTTGACTTTTTCTAAGCGTTTGAGCTGTATATATTTGTTAATAGATAGATTTTCTTGAAGAAACAGACGATAGAGATGACGTAACGATACCCCAATATGTTCTGCAATTAACTTGGGTGTTAAATCCGGTTTTGCTAAGTTTTCTATAATATAGCGCTCGGCTTTTTCCATCAGATTATTGGAGCTATTAATATTTTTATAATTAATTGTCGGTTTAATTAAGGCAATCAGCGCATCTTCAAAAGCATTACCATCTTCGGTTGCATACCAAAGTTTAATATTTTCAGCAGACATGTTTTTCAAAATATTTTTTAGCAAAAAACCGCTCATATTTTGAGTAATGAGTTTTCCAAAATATTCGGTACTAATATTTTCTTTAAGTAATTTTTCACGCGACAAGTGCACTGAAATCTGGCTAACCAAACCTTGCGGATACATCGAAATGGTTTCGACTGGATCGACCAACACAATATCGCCTTCATTCAGGCTTAGCGTTTCATTTTTATACTCGAGCAGCATTTTTCCCGAATACTGCAAAATCAAAAAACAAAAACGATTATTCACTCGATCGATTTCATCGGCTTTCCGGACAATCTTATTTGCATTATTTCTGATAAAAGCAATTTCGGTATCACCCAACAAGAAACATTGAACTTCTCCAATGAATAAATTACGGGTGCCGTCAAAATCTGTTTCAAAATTTCCGCAAACATTCTTGATATGGTGTGTCCAATTCAACAATGCATCACTTACATATTGGTTCATCCCTTACCTCTCTATACACGTGCCACTGCTAAAGACTTTTCTTTTGCTGTGGTTCACTGTCTTGGCTTATTTGCAATCATGTTTTATTGATAAACAAATTGTGTGCCAAAAATTCCTTATCCTTGGAATTCTTTTGATTATAGTCAGCTAGATGTAAAGAAGCTGATAAATCAATTCAATTTATCAGCTTAATGAGGCTTATGCTACTCCTGCAAAGTCTCGCAGCATGGTAATAAAAATATCCTTTTGTTCCTCAGAATACTTTTTAAATACCTCGTTTTGGTGGCTATCGGCAATATCAAACAAATACTGCGCCGTTTGTTTACCTTTCTCAGTCAGTGCGTACAAATTATCGTGATCAACCAATAACCCTTCAAATTTTAAAATCTCAGCCGATCTTTCAACTTCTTGCATTGGCATAGCAATATCTCGCGGTAAATCTTCTTTACTTGAAGCAGTACCACTTGCCAAAACAAGTAAGAGCCGTGATTCACTGGTACGGAAACCAGAAGCCATTTGCTTAGGAATATAGTCAGTTTGATAAGCTTTAAAAGCACGACTCATCAAGTAGCAGACATTATTATATAAGTGCCCATAATGTGTTTGGTCTATGCCATTCTCTTCAGTTTGTTTCACTTGAAGGCTTGGATGCGGCATCACACAAGAATATGCACCTTGATGGTAGACCAGCGGGCTTCGGCCTTGGTCATGGAAACGAACCACTTTACCAACAATAATCCAGTGGTCACCACCTTCAATAACTTGATAACGTTCGCACTCAAACACCGCTGAACAATTTTCTAAAATGGGTGCGCGTCCAGCACCAAGTTGAAAGTTCGTGTCTGCAAATTTATCAATATTACGTCTCGAAAACTTATTAGACAGCTCAATTTGCGTGCCCGATAAAATATTGACTGCAAAATGTGTTGCTTCTTCAAATACTGAAAAACTTGAAGATTTTTTATCAATACTCCACAAAATAAGTGGTGGATCGAGTGACACCGAGTTAAAACTATTTGCGGTTACACCGACTTTCTCACCTTGTGCATTTTGTGCAGTAACAATGGTAACGCCTGTTGCAAAATTTCCTAATGCTCGTCGGAACTGTAGTGGATCGACCGTAAACTCATCTATTTGTTGTAATACATTCATCATCTTTCTCCTAAACCTTCTCTTACATCCATATAAATCGCGAGAGCATTAGATATCTAAAACTAGTCTCGGTGTTTTAGAGCGTGAACAGCACACCAATATTTGTTCATTGCTGGCTTTTTCTTCATCAGTAAAATAAACATCTCGATGATCAGGTTCACCTTCAATCACATCGCACATGCAGGTTCCGCATACGCCTTGCTCGCAAGACATTTCAATGTCGATGCCTTCTTTAGCCAAAGCCTGCAAAATGGTTTCGCCAGCTTCAACCATAATGATTTTTCCACTACGCTCAGCCACCACCTCAAATGAATCTCCAGAAGTGTCAGTTTCGACTTGGAAATATTCTTTGTGGATTTGCTGTTCAGGAAAATCGTGAATCGTGGCAAGGTTAATCACCCAGTCCATAAAACCGACTGGACCACACGTGTAAATATGGCTTTCCGAGTCAATATCTTTAATAGCAGATTCAAAAAACGCTCTGTGGCTTGCACCTTCGGATTTAAAATGGAAGGTTGTATATTTTGCTAACTCACCATTTTTAATTTCATCAACAAAAGCACAATTCTCAGCGCTAGCACCACAGTAGTGAAGCTCAAACGATTCGCCTTCGTGTGCAAGTTGATAGGCCATCGTGATTAACGGCGTAATCCCGATTCCACCGCCAATTAATACACTGTGTTTGGCTTTTAAAAGTGGAAATAAATTTTTTGGTTCACTGACCTGAATTTGCATGCCATCTTTAATTTCATCAAAAGCCGAGACTGAGCCACCACGTGATTCAGGGTCACGTAAAATTCCAAGGCGGAACTTACCTTCGTCATTTGGATTTTGACAAAGTGAATATTGACGCACCATCCCATTTGGTAAGTGCACATCAATATGCGCACCCGCTTCAACTTTTGGCAATGTTGCAGAAGTTGCAGATTCAAATTCCATGACTGCAATATTTCCACCTTCAACATGGCGATTTTTAACGACAACATCATAAAGTGTAGTCATGATTCAACTCCCTTTTCATGCTTAAGCTACGTGCTTAGCGCATGAATAAACCACCGTTAATATCCCATGTTGCACCAGTCACAAACCCCGCATTTTGACTCGCAAGCAGCCCACAAGTTTCAGCAATAAATTGCATGCTACCTAAGGCTTTAACTGGAATATTCTGGATGAACTGTTCTATTTTTTCGTCTGACACCACGCTATGAACGATTGGTGATTCCATCGGTCCCGGTGCAACCGCATTGACCGTCACCCCTTTTGCCGCAAACTCTTTGGCAAAAATTTTGGTTAACGTCACAATCGCACCTTTGGTTGCCGCATAGTGTGCACCCGTTGCAGTACCGCCATTTTGTCCTGCTAACGAGGCCATATTAATGATGCGTCCATAGCCTTTTTTAGCCATATATTGACCAATAATTTGACAAGCTTGAAAGGTGCCGCGTTGGTTAACTTGGGTCACCCAATCAAAATCGGCTGCAGTAATTTCTAATACGGGCGTTGCTTTGGTAACGGTGGCATTGTTAATTAATACATCAAGTTTAGAAAATTTCTCTTCAATCCATTGCACGGCAGCATGAAAATCTGCTTCGACAGAAATATCTAATTTCAAGGGAAACATATTTTGTGCATATTGACTTTGTGCCTTGGCATTTTCGGCTTTTTCAAGCGTACTCGCTGACAAAATCACTTGATGGCCTTGGCTCGCAAAATATTCAGCAATCACATTACCGAGTCCAGAAGCAGCACCTGTCACTAAAACAACTTGTTTCATGTTACTGCTCCTAAAGAATGTAGCTAATACCAGCTAAGGTATCGGTTGAGTTAACCAAGTTAATGATTTTACGGTTAATCTTAAAGCCTGTAGCCGCATCACGCGTTAAATGGTAAGTAATATCTGCGGTGTAATGCTTGAGGTTTTCTTTACGAAACTCACGTAAGTTTTGAGCACAGCGTAAAACGATTTGATTATCTTGGTCTTGAATAACACGTACACGAGAAACACTACGTACCGTATTTGCTTTAGGCGCTGTAGAAATCGCTTCACCATTTTCAAGACGCTCTACACGTAAAGTACGCATATGGTTATCGTCATAGGCATAATTTAAGTTGTTTTCGTAGTCAGTGAGGTTTGGGTCAATCGGAATAATATAGACACCTTTTTCATTCCATAAATTAAGCCATTCACGATACTCACTGTGGTCTAACATATCTGCTTCAGCCCAGATGAAAGCAGTGACTTCATTTAATAATTGCAGATTCATATTCATTGCTTTCTCCTTAAGCCTTCATCATCTTTTTCCACTGCTGATATGCTGCACGCATACCTGTTTCAGCACTGACATCACTTTTTAAGCCATCTTCGGTTTTGACTTCGCCCGGTAAGCCACGGTTGAGCATGATCCATAAATCATTACCCGCATTGGCGCCGTGTTGTACGCGTTCCCAAGCTTCAGAGTCATCTGGTGTACCAAAACCAAATGGGCCTTGGAAATGTTCATGCAAACGTAAGCGATATTGGTTAGCAACTTGCGGACCACCATCCATCGTAATCACCGAGTGATGAATTTCTGTTTCAGCAACTGAAATTGGCTGTAAGACGCGGAAGAACGCCATTGAACATGCAATATTCGGGAATAAATTTAAGTTAAAGCCTGAACCACCGACTGCACGAACAATACGGCGTACTTCTAATTCTTCATGTCCTTCGTCGCGCAAAGCTTGAGCCAAATCTTCAAAACGCTCTTGAATTGGTCGCTCCATTAAGTCTTCTTCTAAATCAACTAGATCAGGAATCATGACCATCACACTGTGACCATTACCTAAATCTTCAACAAAACCCGGCTGGTTTTCAAAGTTAAAGAGTTCTTCTGTTTTTTCATCGACAGAACTTAAGAATGACTTGTGTACCAACGGAAAGTGATAGGCATCGGTTGTATTTTCAAGCTGGATTTTCCAGTTACCTGGGAAACGGAAACGGTGTTCACCTAACACTTTAATTGGATAACCTGCACCTTGTTTCATAAACAGGTCAATCCATTTTTTTGCAGGTCCAAGGAACTCTTCAAGCGGTTGAATATCTTCTTTAAATGAAGCGAAGATCATGCCGTTATATTCTTCTACACGTAGACTCACCAGCGGTAATTCAGACTTATCTAAGCAATCACCGTAACTTTCCGGAGATGGCACACCACGTAAACTGCCATCAAGTGCATAACTCCAACCGTGGTAAGGACATACAAAACTATTGGTTTTTCCTTTTTTATGTTCGCATACGGTTGCGGCACGGTGACGGCAACGGTTTAAAAGTACATGGACTTTCTTTTTACGGTCACGCACTGCAACAACAGGCTGTTTACCGATATTAATGGTTTTATAGCTTCCACCTTCTGGAATTTCACTCGCATGTGCAACCCACACCCAAGTGCTATAAAAGATTTTTTCCATTTCTTGATCAAAAATGCGTTCATCTTTATAAAGAGAAGTATGGGCACGGTCACTTTGAACCAAAGTATCGTAATCAGTGCCAATGTTATGCGTCGGGATAATACTGTTCATATCAATAGTCCTTTTAAATATGTCCTGGGTCATTCCTGGGAAGGTACCGGCAATTCGGCTTCACTGTGCCAATGCGATACGGGACGACTGAAAATATTCTGTGTCTGGAAATGTTTAATCTTCCATGTTCCATCTGCTTGCTTTTGAAACTTCACGTTGAGCTTTGCTGCATTTAAATGACTACGGCCATCTTTAAACGTTGAAGTTTGCAACATAAGCCATAAAGCATTTGCATCATTTTGATTTACATCAATTTGTTCTGAATTTACAAAGTGCGCATTCATGACAAAGTGAGACTCTTTTTGGGTATAGCTTTTAAACATGTCGTAAATCGACTGCCAAGAATCATAACGGCCAAAGGATTTGGCATATTTCTCGCCAATGCCTTCCCAAATACAGTCCTGATCAAAAAGATTCATCAACTCGTCAAGATCTGTATTTGCATTGAGCTCGTCGCAGATCTCCATATAACGGTTCAGGCAGTTACGAATAGCGTTGTGCGCTTCTAACTGTTCTAGTCGCTCTATGATTTCTGCAAAATTCACTTTGTCATTCATTGCCATCGCCTTAACGTTGGATAATTAATTCACGCCCAACACGAGCTTCAACTTTGCAATATTTCCAAAGCTTGTATGGGCCTTCACCCACCACGATTGTTCTAAACAAATTACAAGCTGCATGTACTGTTTCAATATCTGGAACATCTGCAAGCAAGTAAGTTGTCCAAGGCCAGCCCGCACTTGGGCCAACCATGCTTTGGTCATCATCAAGATTTCCAAAAACATGTACGCTCGGTAAGTCATGAATGCCATTCCACATTTCACCAAAGGCTGCCCAAACTGCTTTTGCTTCAGCAGGTTCTGCATCAAAAAAATTCTGATTAATACCCATGCAGAACAACACACGTAATGATTTTTTAGCTTCCATTTCAATATCCTTTTAAAAAATTAAACTTATAAATAACCTGGGGTTGGCTTTAACCCGAAACTGATTGAGCCTGCATTTTGTAAAGTCGCATCGCCCATAAAGGCATGTTGGGTCACCACGTTGGTATCATTTACAAAACGGCTAAATGGATTGTTGGTATAGATCGCTGTCATGCCTGCGAGCATTTGCATTTTTCGGCTCACTTTGGCGCAAACTCGCGCTGCATGGGTACATGCCAAACGCATATCGCTAATTTGTTCAGCAGTTGCTTCACGTCCAGCAATAATTTCATTCCAGACAATATCCATGGTTTGATAAAACCAAGACTTTGCAGCCTGAAACTCTGCATCAGCTTGAGCAAACTCATATTGAGTCACTGGGCGGTTGGCAATTTCTGACCCACCTGTAATGGATGCTTTACCGGGTGCCAATTTTTCAAATTCCTCTAAAGCAGCAGCTGCAACACCAATACCCACCACAGTTAAGACTTGGGTCGCTAAAGAGAGTGACGGATATTTAAAAAATGGCTCACTCAGTTTTGAAGGTTCGCCACGTACAAAGGTCCATTTCTTTTCGACCAATACATCTTCGACTACCAAATCATGGCTTCCAGTACCTTTGAGGCCAACGGTGTCCCATGTCATTTCGATTTTGGCTTTTTTTGCAGGCATCACTGCCATGCGTGGCAAGCCTTGCATTTCATTATTTTTAAGCGGCGAAATCCCCACGCCAACAATGTCTGCTCCCATACAGCCGCTTGAAAATTTCCAACGTCCACGAACTACGACACCGTCGTCAGTAATTTCGGCAGGTTGAGGTGGAAAAATACCTCCGGCAAACACCACATCTGGTCCGTTTTGATACAACTCTTTAAGTGTTTCTTCTGGCAAACTTCCTAAGTACGCTGGGCTCATACCAAAACTTGCCACCCAACCCACTGAACCATCAGCTTTAGATAAAGTTTCGATCAACTCGCAAAACTGCCGTGGCGACCGTTCTTCACCACCAAAACGTTTAGGAACTAATGCCCGGTAAACACCAATCTGTTTAAGTTTTTCGATAATGTCTTGGCTCACATACGCCTGATTATCGAATTCGCCTGTACAGGCACGCTCACGAATTTCTTGACACAAAGCATCTAAGTCAATTGCTTTGTCTTGAGAAGCAAACTCCATTTTAGATAACTTATTCATCATCTAACTCCTTGTAATTTATTGCATTGCATCAACACAAAATTTAGCTATAGCGCATAATTGCTCATCTTTTTGATGCTTCGATACGATCTGTAAACCCACAGGTAAACCTTCACTGGTTTCAAGTGGCACTGAAATGGCGGGATGTCCTGATAAATTAAATGGACGAACTAAAGCCGTCAGATTCAGAAAAGCGACTGTATTTTCAGCTTCAGCAACTTTTGGTGGAATTTGCGGAAGTGTCGGTAAGATCAATGCATCATATTTTTCTAATAAAGCATCAAGTTCTTGAGTTAGCTGCTGCTTCACAACTTCGGCTTGTTTTACTTGCTCTAAGGTAGTTTCAGCAGCTTTTAACAGGCGATTATTTACATCAGGACCAATTAAACCCGTTTTGGTTAACTCACCAAAAGCTTGCCAGTTTTCATAATTAATAATCTGCATGCCTGCGTCATAAGCCGCTTCAAAATGTTCAACTTTTTCTGAAGTGGTCTGTAAATTCGCTTTTTGAAGCGCTTGATGAATGCAATTCCAAATAACCTCATCTGCTTTTACATCTAAAACAGTAAGTTTTGGTGCTTGAGTACATTCGGCAGGCTTAAAACTTGGGTCAATAATTTGCATGGCTTTTTCAATCATCTCGACTGAATTTGCAAAAGGGCCCACGCAGTCTAAAGAACTTGATGGCGGATATACGCCTTTTCTGCTCACGCGACCGAAAGTTGGCTTTAAACCAAAAACTCCGCAGCACGCAGCAGGCATACGGATAGAGCCGCCCGTGTCGGTGCCTAGAGTAAAGTCAGCTTGTTTAGCAGCAACTGCCGCAGCCGAACCACTCGAAGAGCCGCCTGGAATAAATTCAGGATATTTTGGATTAACAGGTGTACCAAAAGCATGGTTAATGCCTGTAATTCCAAAAGCCAATTCGTGCAAATTTGTTTTCGCAATAATTTCACAGTCAGCTTTTAAAATGTTTTTAACCACTTCAGCATCATCTTGAGCCGGTTCAACATTTAATAAAGCTCGACTACCAGCAATGGTTTTCAGACCTTGAATATCAATTGTGTCCTTCACCATGACCTTAAGCTTGCCACTTCCTTTGCGCACGCTTTGGCTAATAATATTCATTCACTTTTCCATGTATTTTTATCTATTCATTAAAATATCGGAAAATTTAATGGAATTGTCAAGTATTTTTTATAATTTGTTCTCAAGGAAATGTGCAAAATTTTGTTTATAATAGGATTACCCTTTTTTCCTAAGTTATTGCTTAGCTATGCTTGATCATTTAGAACAATTTCTTCCTAATAAAGAACCATCGAGTATTCAAAATTTTCCTTTTTTTTGGATTTCCCAAGTCAATGGGAAATACTCACAACTCATTGAAAAATCAATAAAAAAACTAGGTATTGATAATACTCGCCGTAAAATCATTTTAAGTACTAATGCACTGGGTGAAGCCAGTATTACCGATATCGCTAATCTTTCTACTTTAAAGTTAACGACAGCAACCAAAGCTGTATATCGATTGGTAGAAGATGGAATTGTTGAGGTCTACTCCTCTACCACCGATGAACGAATTTCGATGGTGAAATTAACTCCCAAAGGTGTCGAGCTGGTTGAACAGATTAATCAAATTAGTGTAGTTACCTTGGCAGGCATCCTAAATGCCTTTTCAGAAGATGAGCTCCATAATTTAAATCATCAGTTAAAAAAATTATTTGATCTCATGCCATTAAGTTAATTATTTGACTTGATATCGGGTTAGATACGCTCAAGAGCAGCATGTAAGAGTTCTTCTTTTCCCGCTGCTCTTTATCAAAAGAAGTTTCAATCTTAAAAAATAAATAAAAATCAGTTTCTTAATCCAATAAATTATTACTATCTGTTTACTTAACATACTTTTTAGGTATTCTAACATACTCAATAAGTAATGGAATTTTACATATAAAAAGAAAATAATAATTCCATGATATTTAGAATCCCATTAACTCCTAATCGGGTTTAGACACACTCTTCCGGTCTGTACGAGACCAAATTACTCATTTCTAGCCTATTTATTATTCTTATCTAAAAGGGGAAATATCGAAAACTTCAGAGGAATAATAAAAGTTAGATATCAATTTCTTTAAGCGTTTTATACATAAGGATTAAGTGTATGAACCAAAGTAATATCGCTGTTGAAAGGACACAAAAGAAAAGCAATGCTTATGCATGGTATGTCGTCACACTTTGTATGTTGGCATATATATTTTCATTTATTGACCGCCAAATTCTGGCGTTGATGATTGAACCCATCAAAGCAGATCTCCAACTTTCAGATACACAATTTAGCTTGTTACATGGCCTTGCCTTCTCACTGTTTTATGCAGTTATGGGTTTACCCTTAGCCTATATTGCCGATCGTTTTTCACGACCAAAACTGATTTCAATCGGGATTATTGTTTGGAGTTTAGCAACCGCAACTTGTGGTTTAAGTAAAAACTTTATTCAACTGTTCTTGAGCCGTATGTCCGTAGGTGTTGGTGAAGCTGCGTTATCTCCAGCCGCTTATTCAATGTTTAGTGACATGTTTAGTAAAGACAAACTGGGACGTGCGGTCGGGATTTATTCAATTGGTGCTTTTTTAGGTGGTGGTATTGCCTTTTTAGTTGGCGGTTATGTGATTAACTTGCTTAAAGGCGTAACGCTCATTGAAGTTCCACTCTTAGGTGCACTTAAAGCATGGCAAATTGCTTTTTTTGTAGTAGGTTTACCGGGCATTATTATTGGTCTGCTATTTATTCTGACCGTTAAAGACCCTGCACGTAAAGGTCAACAGCTCAACCAAAATGGACAAGTTGACCAAGTCAAATTTTCACAATGCCTTCAGTTTATTAAAAAACATGCAAAAACATTTGCTTGTCATTATTTAGGTTTTACCTTTTATGCCATGGCACTCTACAGCCTTACCAGTTGGACACCTGCATTTTATATTCGAAAGTTTCAACTTGCGCCGACTGAGACAGGTTATATGCTCGGTACGATTCTGTTAATTGCAAACACATTAGGCGTGTTTTGTGCAGGTTGGTTAAACGATTGGTTTATCAAAAAAGGCCGTCAAGATGCACCGATGATTACGGGTGTCATTGGTATTGTTGGCTTGATTATTCCAATTTCATTTTTTACTCAAACAGATCAGCTTTGGTTGTCGGTTAGCTTATTAATTCCTGCGATGTTCTTTGCGTCTTTCCCTCTGGTAATTTCGGCAACTGCCTTACAAATGTTAGCGCCAAATCAATTTAGAGCACGGCTTTCAGCTCTTTTCCTTTTAGTTAGTAACTTAATTGGATTAGGTATTGGTACAACCTTAGTAGCAATTATCACAGATAAAGTTTTTGGTAGTCCTTTAATGGTGGGTTCTTCTTTATCTATTGTCGGTGGATTCTCTTGTGTGCTGGCTTTAATTCTGCTTTTTAAAGGCTGCAAATTTTTTAGTGAAAGTATGAAGCTTGAAAAATTAAATTAATAGGTCTCACCAATTGCAAAAATGTACTCTCTAACTAAACGCTTAGAGAGTGCCGAAATATTCAAAATTACGTAGTGCCGAGGACTGGCATATATCTGGGAAATGGATTATGGAATTATTTCACCGCTTTAAACCACACACTTTAGCCGTTGCCACTTTATTACTTATGTGCAGCAACTCATGGGCCGCAAATCCAAATCAGCAAACTGAAGATGAATGGAAATTCACTTTAAAAAATGCTTATATCAACCGCGATTTTGATAACGATGCCTTAAAAGATACTGGCAGTTGGTCTCAGGCAGCATCGCTATTTTATAAATCGAAAATGCATGACACCCCATTAGTAATAGCAGACAAGCCTATTACGATTGGAGCCGATGCATCTGTTCAATACGCCGTTCGCTTAAGTTCAGACAAACATGTCGCCGACACCATTTTGCCTTTTAATAAAGAAACGCAATCTCAAGCATCCGACTATCTAAAATACGGCGCGACATTAAAGTTAGGTTATGACAAAACTTTATTAAGTGTCGGTGAACTTTGGTTAGATTTACCTGTAACGGCTGTAGATGCTAGTCGTCAGTTACTTACTTCGTATTGGGGAACTAATCTTAAGTCACAACTTTCAGATCAGCTGTATGCCGAAATTGGTCGGGTTGAAAAAGTATCACCACGTAATGAAGAAGACTTTAAAAAGTTTTCTTTCACTGCAAATGGAATCACTAAAGAATCTGATGGTTTGAACTACATTGACTTGCGCTATCAATTTACGCCGTCACTCAAAGGTGAATATTACTTTGGTAATTTAGAAAACCTCTACAACAAACACTATATTGGGCTTGAGCATAATTGGAAACAGCCTAACTTTGCCCTCACCTCTAAGTTTAAATACTTCAATGCAAAAGATGATGGCAATACTTTTGATATTGATGCGCAGAACATTGGATTACTTGAAACACTTAAAGTAAAAAATCATACCTTCGGCTTGGGTTACCAACAAATTATTGGTGAATCGGCTTACCCGCTACCAGATGGCTTCTTACCAGAAACTTATTTTATTAACTGGAATGCTACGGGCTTCTTTAAAGAAGATGAAAAGTCTTACCACGTCATGTATGGCTACGACTTTAAAGATTATGTACCCGGCTTAAATGCGATGGTGAAATATGTTTATGGCCATGACTTTAAAGCAGCCAATGGTGAAAAGAACCATGAAACTGAGTCGAATGTGATTTTAAATTATGCGTTTCAGCAGCCATTCTTAAAAGGTGTTGCCCTGCAATATATTCGTATTGATTACAACGTAAAACATGGCAATGACTTTGGTGAAGATCGTTTATTCGTCAATTACACCAAAAAGTTTTAATTAAAAAATACCCCCTAAATTTAGGGGGTATTTTTTTATCCTAATTTATTGACCAATCTCAAAGGTAAAACCTTCATGGCAATACTCATTGGTAACCATGGCCACTGCGGCACATAAGCCTTTACAGGTTGTTTTTCGATAGCTTTGACTAAAGCCTTACATCCTGTTTTGGCATCTACCTCAAAAGGTAAATGTTTAGCACCCTCATTCATTTCGGTACGGATGTACCCTGGGAAAATGGTTGAGACTTTAATTGGCGTATCCAGTAACTCAGCACGAATACCTTCAGCCAAGTGAGCAACCCCAGCTTTACTGGCTGCATAGGTCGATAAATGTTTTGGTAATCCGCGCATCGCACTCATGGATGACATTACCACCAAATGACCTGCGTTTTGTGCTCTAAAAATTTCAACTGCTACTTCACACTGTGCTAAAGCAGAAATAAAGTTGGTTTCAGCGGTGGCTTTGTTAATTTCAAAATTACCTTTACCAATACGACGACCATTTCCGACTCCCGCATTTACAATAATTCGGTCTAAATAGCCAAACTCTTGTTTAAAGGCGCGAAATACTTCAAAAACCTGATCGTAATGAGTAACATCCAAACTTTTTGCAATAACTTTAATACCGTACTGATTTTCAAGTTCAGTTTTTAAAGTTTCTAATCTGTCTAAACGGCGTGCACAAATCGCTAAGTTATAGCCTTTGGCTGCAAATTCATGCGCCATACCTGCGCCCAATCCAGAACTTGCACCTGTAATTAAAATTGTCTTTGCCATGCTTTTATCCTTATTTTAAATCCATGTCAGTAAATCTGGACGCTCAGCTTTTATAAAATGATGTTCATTTAAACTTAAAACCTGAGCTTCATTTCCAACCAAACGCAAAGTCGTGAGGCTTGTATTAGTAATTGCCCAATTCAACGCAAAAGTTCGATTAGGACTGAGTTCAAGCAATTTTCCAATTGCTACAGAAATCACACCACCAGAGGTAAAAATAATTGCATAGCGAGGTTTGGTTTTTGCTAACTCATCACAAAGTTGCTGCAATGCTGTTTCTACTCTTTCTTTAAAGTGTGGCCAAGACTCATCATATTCATGATGAAAATCGCCATCGGTCCATCGTCCAATTGCACCTTCAAATATTTTGGCAAGATATGCACGTGGGTTCTGTTCTTGTGCTACGTCAGCTTTTAACAGTTCAGGCTGTTCAAAACGCGGTTCATAACGGGCAAAAACCTGTTGATGATTAAACTCATTCCATAAATTTTTATGATGAATCACCGCATCTGGAAAGCATTCAGTGAGTGCGAGCTTTGCAGTTTGTTCGTGGCGCTGCATAGTTCCAGCAACCACATACGGTTGTTCTTTCAATATTTGCTTAAAATAACGACCTAACAAAGTCGCCTGAGCCTCACCATTTTCAGACAGCTCATCATAGTTACTTTTACCAAACGATGCCTGTCCATGTCGTACCAGATAAATTGTGGTCATCTTCTTAAAATACCCTGTATTTTCTGTAGAGATTGTTGAGCAAATTCAGATTCTTGCAATTTTTGCTGTGCGATAAGTTTTAAAGCTCGGATATGTAGCGCATGAATCACTATCCAGAAATCTTTAAAAGCAGGGTTTCGGGTTTGTTTATGGTAATAACGGTAATAGATTTGCTGGGCAATCACTGCTAAACGGAATACACCAAACACTTCATAAAAAGCCCAGTTTTGAGGTTCTAATCCTGTTTTTTGCAAATAATAGTCAATGACTTCTTTACGAGAAAACATTCCCTTTAAGTGAGTCGGCTGACGGCGTGTTGATCTAAAAATCATGTTATCCGTTAGCTCAACCCAATAAGCTAAAGCACTACCCAAATCCATTAGTGGATCACCCAAGGTCGCCATTTCCCAATCGAGCACGCCAATCACTTCTGTTGGATGCTCTGGATCTAAAATCACATTATCAAAACGCCAATCATTGTGAATAATACAAGTGGTGGAGTCTTGAGGGATATTATCATTTAGCCATTTTCGGACATATTTAAATGAAGGAACATTGATTGTGCGGACTTTTTCATAGCGTTTATCCCAACCTTCAACTTGTCTACGGCAATATCCTGTTCCTTTGCCTAGTTCAGCTAAAGGCGTGTTCTCATAGGGAACTTGATGTAGCTCAATCAACTTATCAATAACATTCACACAAAGTTGATGAACATTTTCTTCATTAAAGCCAAGTTCAGGCGGCAATTTTGCACGAGGAATAATGCCTTCAATGCGTTCCATGACATAAAAATCACAGCCAATGACCAATTCATCCTGACAAAGTGCCACCATTTTAGGAAGCACTGGATAATAAGGCGCAAGATTTTTTTGCACCATATATTCACGGGCCATATCGTGGGCCGATTTCGCTTTTGTTCCTTTTGGGGGACGTCGTAAAATTAAATCGGTATTTTCATATTTTAAACGATAAGTCCAATTCGACGCCCCACCTGTATATTGAGTAACGACTGCTAGACCAATCAACTCAACACCTTGGTTTTTTAACCAGTTTTCAACTGCCCCAATATTAAGTTCTTCACCTTCACGTACTTCACCGCCTATATCAATTACCGACATCTTCACTTCCTTTAAACTTATACTTTCTTATGACGACCGAAATAACCACGTTTGGCCAACTCTAATTTGGCAATCATGCCTTTATGTACTTCATCTGGACCATCAGCTAAACGTAAACTGCGTGCTTGAGCAAAGAAACCCGTTAATGGTGTATCTCTCGAAAGGCCCGCACCGCCATGTAGCTGAATCGCCATGTCGACTACTTTTTCTAAAACACTCGGAGCCACTACTTTAATTGCAGATATTTCTGTTAAAGCAGCCATATTTCCTAAAGTATCCATTTTATAAGCAGCATACAAGGTTAAAAGTCTGGCTTGATCTATGGCTACTCGAGCATCGGCTACGCGTTCGAGGTTTCCACCGAGTTTTAAAATTTCTTTACCAAACGCAGTTCTAGACATGCCTCTATCAATCATAAGTTCTAGAGCTTTTTCTGCAGCTCCAATACAGCGCATGCAATGGTGAATACGTCCTGGCCCTAAGCGCCCTTGTGCAATTTCAAAACCTTGGCCCGCTCCACCAATAAAGTTTTCAAGAGGCACTCGAACATTATTAAAGTGAACCTCACCGTGTCCATGCGGTGCATCGTAGTCACCAAACACAGGTAACATCCGTTGAATCTCGACACCTGCCGTATCAATCGGTACTAAAACCATAGAGTGTTGATGATGGCGGTCTTTGGTTTCATCTGGTGTATGTGCCATAAAAATAATGACTTTAGCATTTGGATCACCTAAGCCAGACGACCACCACTTTTTGCCATTTAAAACAATTTCATTACCATCGATGAGTGCAGTTGCTTGCATATTGGTTGCATCGCTTGATGCAACATCAGGTTCAGTCATGCAAAAAACCGAACGAATTTTTCCGTCTAATAAAGGCTGTAACCATTGTTGTTTTTGCTGTTCACTGCCATAGCGCCATAACAATTCCATATTTCCTGTATCTGGTGCATTACAGTTAAAAACGGTTGGTGCCAATAAGCTACGGCCAGTTAATTCAGCTATGTGTGCATATTCTTGAACAGTTAACCCTGCACCCAGCTTTTCATCGGGTAAAAACATATTCCAAAGACCAGCTTGCTTTGCTTTAGATTTCAAAGTTTCTAAAAGCTCAGGCCATTGCCATTTTTTCCAGTTTCCATCTGGATTTAACTCGTGAACTTCTTCCCAAAATTTTGCTTCGACAGGTTCTATTTCTTCTAAAATAAATTTTCTTGTTCGCTCAGTAAAATCCTGAGCTTTCTTGGAGAGTTCAAACATTCTTTTTCCTTTACATCATTATCTGGTCTTTACATCAACATAACTTGAAACTTAATATGAATGAAATGATTTTATTAAATAACACCTCATGAATAATATTCATAACTTGCATGGCCTAGACTTAAGTTTTTTCCACCGAATTGATATCAATTTATATCCGCTATTTATTGCGATTTATGAGCAAAAAAGTATTTCAAATGCGGCAAGCAGTCTCAATATTACACAGTCAGCAGCAAGTCATGCTTTACAACGACTACGCCAACAACTTGAAGATGATGTATTCATACGTGTAGGCAATAAAATGTCTGCAACGCCCTTTGCAGAACAGATTTATCCAACTGTTAAGCAAGCACTTTTAACGATTCAAAATATTAGTCAACAGAAACATGTTTTTGATCCAACCAGTTTAAAAAGCTTAAAAATCGCCGTGCATGATGAGATTGAACCGATTATTCTTCCAAGGCTTGCTCAACATTTTCAAAGTCTTAATTTAGATTTGCAGTTTGTCAGTATGAAGCTAGATCGAAAACATATTATGGCGGACTTGGCGACGCAGCAGCTCGATTTCGTGATTGACCTAGAACAATACTTATCTCCAAAAATTACCTTTGATCATTTGGTAACAGATGAGTTCGTCATTTGCAGTCAACTTAAAGAAGTCGATTTATCTCGTTATATTAATGGACGACACATTGGTGTTTCATCACGCCGTACGGGCGCTTTGCTTGAAGATATTTATTTAAACCAGCATCAAAAAATTTCAAGAAATGTATTTATGCGCTGTCAAAACTACTCAACGGCGTTACAAGTTCTGGCGGCTCAGGCCAACGCAATACTGACCATGCCTCGTATGATTTTGCAGCATTTATCTTATAGTCCTGAAATTTGCTTACATTCTCTGCCTTTTGAGATAACCAATATTAAAATGGGTATGTTTTGGCACGAAGATTTAAGGGATAATTTAAGACATCAATTTTTGCGAAATGAAATTATTAAACTTTTTCAATAAAGCAAATTGATCTACTAAGCTTCTATCGTACAAGGACCAGTAATGAGTAAAGATGAACGGATAATCCAGAATCAGGACAACAAAAAAACGATTCGTCATGAAGATTACATTGCTGGCATCGGTAAAGGCATGGCTATTCTAGATAGCTTTAGCAGTAATCAACATCGTTTAAATATTTCTATGGCGGCTGAAAAAACCGGGCTCACCCGAGCGGCAGCAAGACGTCATTTATTAACTTTAGAATATTTAGGTTATCTTGAGTCAGATGGCCACTATTACTATCTAACTCCCAAAGTTCTTAAATTTTCAGGAGCTTATTTGGGCGCAGCTCAGCTTCCAAAAGTATCGCAGCTTTTATTAAACCTATTAACTAACCAAACCTCTCTTATTTATTCGGTCATGGTACTTGACGGTTATGAAGCCATTACCATTGCACGTAGTGCGGCACACCAACAAACTGACCGTGTAAATCCATACGGCCTACACTTGGGTAATCGTTTACCTGCTCATGCGACCTCGGCGGGTAAAATTTTACTGGCGCATTTAAGTCAAGAAGAACAATTGGACTGGCTTCAAAAATACCCGCTACAGCGTTTAACCAAATATACGCATATTGAAAACGATAAATTTTTAGAGTTGCTACAAGAGATTCGAGAACAAGACTGGTGTTATTCACGTGAAGAACACGAATTAGGCGTTCACGCACTCGCCGTACCGATTTATGGACAAGACTTTAAAGTTGTTGCAGCCTTAAATATTGTTTCTCCCACCATGAAAACAACTAAAGAATATTTAATTCAACACATTCTGCCATTATTGCAAGAGACTTCGCGGGATTTAAGACAAGTTCTTTAAATCTTCCTTAGGCTATTTCCATGAGGTAATTTCATTATTTGCTTAGGCTATTTCTAGAAGTAGTTGAAAGGAATTTTCAAATACCGGATGCCATTCGATTCTGGTTCCGGAAAGTTTCCACCGTTCATATTAATTTGAATTGAAGGCAAAATTAATTTTGGCATTGCCAAAGTTGCATCTCGTTCTTGGCGCATTTTTATGAATGAGTCTTTGGAAACGCGTCGATTTAAATGAATATTACTTTGCTTTTGGGTTTTAATATCTGTTTGACAGACATATTCATCACGACCTTCGGGCTTATAGTCATGGCATAAAAACATGCGCATGTTGTCAGGAAGTGTATAAAGCTTTTGTACCGAATCATAAAGTGCAGCCGCACTTCCTTTAGGAAAATCGCATCTGGCCGAACCATAATCAGGCATAAATAAAGTATCACCTACAAAAACAGCATCGGCAATCACATAACTTAAGCAAGCGGGTGTATGCCCTGGTGTAGGAATGTTATAGGCTTCTACATCCCCTATTTTGAAATGTTCATGATCTTCGAATAAATAATCAAACGGTTGATTTTCATTGAATTTCTTAAAATCAAAATTATAAATAGCGGAAAATGTTTCTTGTACCACTGAAATTTTTTTACTAATGGCAATTGTGCCACCCAATTTAGATTTTAAATATTGGGCAGCAGTCATATGGTCTGCATGTACGTGGGTTTCTACAATCCATTGCACTTTGAAGTTTTGAGCTAAAACATAATCGATAATCAAATCAGCATTGGTTGTTTTCGTAGTCGCTGAAGCTGCATCGTAGTCAAGTACACTGTCAATAATGGCACATTGACGAGTCGCTAAATCCGCAACAACATAACTAAAAGTATTAGTATTTTCATCAAAAAAATCTTTTACTAGAGGTCGTTGCATAGGTTTAATTTCCTTTATTTAAAACTCGGTAAATAAACATTCCTAATAACATTGCCACAATAAAATAGAGTGCTTCAAAATGTCCTAATCCAATAAGTGTTAAAGCAGGAGCTGGACATATCCCCGCTATTCCCCAGCCTATACCAAAAATAAACGCACCAACAATTAACCTTTGGTCAATCTGTGTATTCATTGGTAATTGAATTTGTTCATTAAAAAGAGTTTTAGGTCTTTTTATAGCCCGTTGAAATGGAATAAATGCCACAGCAATCGCACCTAACATTACAAACATTAAGCTGATATCCCACTGACCAAAGATATCTAAAAAACCTAATACCTTTTCAGGATTAGACATACCAGAGATCATTAAACCCAATGAAAACAAGCTACCAAATATAAAAGCAAAGATATTTTTCATTGGATTACCCCAACACATGACGAATGATATAAACCGTTAACATGCCAGCAAACATAAAAACTGCTGTCGCTATCATTGAGCGTTTTGATAGCCTACTCATGCCACAAATGCCATGGCCACTTGTACAACCTGATCCTAGCCGTGTTCCAAAGCCAACAAGTACGCCAGCTAAAATAAGTGCAAATGTATTGGCTTTAATTTCAATTTGAGGCTGATAAAAGTAACCATATATGAAAGGTGTAATCACGAGTCCTGCAATGAACCAGAATGCAGAACTTTTAAAAGTATCTTTAGTAGGATTTATAACTTGAGCAAGTAATCCACTAATTCCGGCTATACGACCATTTATATATAAATATCCAACTGTTGCGATGCCGAGTAATAAACCACCCAAAAAGGCATAGACAATATTTGACATATAACCACTCTTAACAATATATGTTTTTATAATCTGTATTATACGCTGATTCTTTTAGAAATACTTAAAACCAAACTCTCACGTATATAATTCTTCTTAACAAGAAAAAGCCCCAAGAGTTTGGGGCTTCTATCATTAAATTAGATCTTTAATGCCTAATTGTTCAGGCAGTTTTTCCATAACTTTATTCAATCTATTATTTGCAGGAGAGATACAACCTGTGTAATGGCTTAATTTTGTTTCTGTACCATTTGGTTTAATCCAAGTAATGTAGTAGCTAGACATATCAGTTGCCGTCTGCTGACAACCCGCAGTTTTAGATTGTGTACCTGTTTCAGGACGATAAGCTTTTAGATCATCTGCAAGTTTTTTATAATCTTTTACGCTACCTTGAATTTCTTTAACACCGATAGCTTTAGTGTATTGCTTGCCTTCAAAACGAATTAAACCCGTAGGTGTTACTTCTACAGAATAGATTGGGCATGCGCCAAAGCATGGACTAGAAGCATAACGAATAGTTTCTTGTGTATTCGGTGCTTGCTGAACAGATGCACAACCCATCAAAGCTAAACCAGATAAAGTTGCAAGAACCAAAAATCTCATCGTATCACCTATTATTATCAAGTGGCTTTAATTTAACAAATCATACAGTTCTTGTCATTAAAGACTATTTTTTGTGATTGTTTTCATTAATTCATACAGCTTATTGCTTAGGCTATTTTATAATAATTAAATATTATGATCTAAAGCGCATAAAAAAAGGCCCATCTTGCGATGAGCCTTAAGCCAATAAAAGCTTAAATTCCTGAAATACAAATTATTACTGGGTAGTAATAACCTGCGATGACCATTCTAACGTAATGCTATAAATTATATAAATATAATATAAATATATATTTACGCTTGTTTTTCCAGCAAAAAAAAGCTGTTTTTTAGAATTTAGAGGTCAATAATGTTTATTTTTAATTAAAATTCACAATCTTAAGTTAAATAAAACTTAATAAACAAATAAGATTTAGTTATAGGTAAAACATTGTGAAAAAATATCTACGAGTTCGGCTACATCTAGTGTTCAAGCATTATCAATCTTAGGAATATTTTAGGTTTTGCAATAAGTTAAAGCACTTTTTTACTATTTGGTAAAGCTATCTAGTTAAAATAATAGGATTTACTACCAGACTTTAATACAAAAAATATATTAAAATTAAAGGCAAAAGAGAATTGCTCCCTTTTGCCTTATTTAATTATTTTTCTAAGCTATAAGCGACTACATAATCACCATGATCAGGTGACTGGCGAGCTCCGCCTGCAGTAACAACCACATATTGTTTACCTGTTTTCGGTGAAACATAGCTTATTGGAGTTCCTTGGCTACCTACTGGCATGCGTGATTTCCACAGTTCTTTACCTGTAGATGAATCAAATGCACGTAAGTAGTAGTCCTGTGTTGCTGCAAAGAAAACCAAACCACCTTGTGTAGCCATTGGTCCACCAATAGTTGGCATACCAATCGGTGCTTTTAGGCCCATCTTGATACCCATAGGTCCTGTATCTTCAACCGTACCCAGTGGTACTTGCCATGCGACTTGACGAGTTTTCATGTCAATTGCAGTCATAGTACCAAATGGTGGTTTCTGACAAGGAATACTTAGAGCAGACATAAAGCGGTTTTTATTCACTTTATATGGCGTACCTTTCATTGGTACAGCACCCATACCTGTATTTACTTTTTCACCCCCACTCGCCTGAATCTTAATATCTTCAGGTGTTTGCTCCATTAATTGAACCCATAAACCAAGGCGCATATCGTTGACGAACATATAGCGATGAGTCGGATCAAATGCAATACTACCCCAGTTCATGCCACCTAAAGAACCTGGGAAGCTTAATGAAACATCAGTACCCGGTGCAGTAAATAGACCTTCGTAACGCATTGACTTAAAGTTAATACGACACATGAGCTGATCAAACGGCGTTGCACCCCACATATCTGATTCAGTTAAAGTCTGATTACCAATTTGAGGCATTTCAACAGAACGTGGTTGAGTTGCACTGTATTGCTCACCCGGAATATTTGCAGCTTTAACGGGCTGTTCAATCACTTTAGTTAGTGGTTTACCGGTTACACGGTCAAGTACAAAGAATTGTCCAGATTTGGTTCCAATCACAACAGCTGGTTTAGTCGTACCATCTTTTAATGGGAAGTCGACTAGACTTGGTTGCATTGGTAAATCAAAGTCCCATAAATCATTATGAACAGTTTGATATACCCACTTCTCTTTACCTGTTGTTGCATCAAGTGCTAAAACAGAAGTATTGTATTTATGATCTAACGGATTACGATTACCACCCCAAATGTCGACAGATGAACTACCCATAGGTAAGAACACCGTATTCATTTGCGGGTCATATGACATTGCAGCCCAAGAGTTTGCCGAACTACGTTTATAAGTTTCACCCGGTTTTAGAACATAGTTAGGATCTGGATTACGCGCGTCAAATGCCCAGCGAAGTTTACCAGTAATGACGTCATAACCACGAATAACACCACCCGGCATATCTGCGGCTACGTTATCGGCAATACGACTCCCCACCACAATAGTTGTTCCAGCAATAGTCGGTGCAGAAGTCACTTCAAACCGTGGTGCTTTCGTTCCAGCCCCAAGACCTTCTAACAAATCTACTGTTCCATTTACACCAAAATCAGCACAGCGCTGACCGTTATCTGCATTCACTGCAATTAAACGACCATCAGGTGTATTGGTATATAAACGGCGCGGACATGCCGTATTTGCTGCAACTGTGGTTACTGCATTTGCACCAGCCAAAGTTGGTTGTACAAGTGGCTTGGTCGAATCAAAATATGCAACCCCACGGCAACGTTCCCAAGCATCGGCTTTAGAGTTCACTTCAGCTTTCCAGAGTTGTTTACCCGAGTCAGCATCTATCGCAAAAATGTTGTTATGTGGTGTACATAAAAAAACTTTATTTCCAACTTGTAGCGGGGTCATTTGGTCTTCAGCACCATTACCACTACCTGTTGTAAAATCGCCTGTTCTAAAACGCCAAGCTTCTTTTAGTTTATGAACGTTATCTCGGTTAATTTGATCGAGAGCAACAAAGCGACTACCACCTGCATCATTTCCATAATTTTCCCAATTCACCTGTTTTTTAGCAGGGTCAACTGGTACTAAAGGTAGCTTTTCACCTGAACTTGCTACTGTTGGATGCGGTTGGAACATTTGATAGAACGCAATCAACATACCGATTACAACTAATCCACCCACTGCATAGGATGAAGATGCCAAACCGCTTTGGAATTGGTAACGTCGAATTGAAGGCAAGGTAAATAACAATGCGGCAAAAAGACCAGCAGGAAACATTAACCGCGAGAATAACGGCCAAAATTCCCATCCTGCATCAACAAATGACCAAATGACTGTGCCAACAAAAACAGCCGCAAAAATCCAGACACCAAGTGCCTTTTTACGAAAAATACTAAATGCAGAAATGGTGATCAACAGTCCTGCGACTAGGAAATACCAAGATCCACCTAATGAAACTAGCTTGCCACCGCCTACGATGTAAAAAACACCAGTAGCCAATAAAACTAGGCCTAATAAAAAACACCATATTTTGAATAAGATATGAAACTTAGAATCTGACTCAGACATAGATGCTACTCCACATATACTGAACACAATAGTTCAAGCATTTGGGCCAGTTAAACTATGTCTAACCAGCCATCAACATTGTTAAAAATTGACTTTAACGCTTAAGCCCGCCACCCAAGCATCATCGACCGCTTTTACACCAGCAGGTTGATGGATATATTGAATGTTTGGACGTAACATAACGGCCGGAGACCATTGATAGGTATAATTCAATTCAACATTTAGCTCATCGTCTTGAATTGGAATATAGTCAGATGCAATCGCATCATAGCTATAATATCCACGACTTTCGTTTGTTGCGATTTGCTTATCTTTAGCGCGATCATTGACGACATAATTGGCAATACCAAAACCAATCGAATCATTTGGACGGCTATCAAATGGCCCTTTATACCAAAGAGCAAGTTGTTGGGTACTTTGAACAAAGGTCGTCGCCTTATCATTTACAACACCGTTCAAGCTTACGTATAAACCACGTTTAGGGTCTTCACCTTTATGGGTAAGTTGTTGCTGAGCATTAACCCAGAAACTTTGTTTTCCATCATGAACTTTACCCGCGGTTTTAATATCATTCGCTTCTGCGGTTGAGTACAGCGCACCGACTTTATATTCACCCGGTAAACCATTAAAAGCAGCAAGTTTTGGTTTCCATGCGAGCTCAACCGGTATAGTTGCACCCTTCACGTTGTTCATATCCAGATTAAAACCATCACTATTTGATTCGGTTTTAATGTTGTCTGGATTTACCTCATAAACACCGACACCCAAAGTCCACTCAGGCACAAACTGATATTTAACGTTTGCAGCCCAAACACCAACTGGTGAGTTGTACCAAATTGAACCAATTGATTTTCCTAGCTGCCCACCGCAAAGCAATAAGTTCTGAAACTCACATTGAGAACCATTAAAGTCTTCTGACATGCCCATACGGCCAACTTTGACCTGTACGGTATTATCAACAAAGCCTTTCTTTACCCATGCTTGAGACAGACGCCAGATTTTACCGCGGCCATAAATCTCTTGAGCATTACCTAATTGGCTAGAACGAGGGTCTTTAATACGCTCCAAAGTAAGCGCATTCCCGTCACGTTTAGTCACGACTAAACTGGCTGTTGTATCTTTCCACCCAGCAATCTTTTCTAAATCGAAGTTTGCACCTAAAGAAAGCTGCGCGGCATTTTCAAAAGTATTGTTGTCGTTGTAACCACCATCTAAATTTGTGGCACTTTGGCTCATAATAGAAGCTGTAAATTTATAGCCTTGTTGCTCTAGCTGCTGGCGTTCACCATTCCAGTCGCCTAGCAACCATTGACGGTCTTGTGACCAAGGCTCATTAGCAAGCGCAAATTGACTGCCCAATACTGCGATTGTTAACACACTCAGTTTCATTATATTTGGCATTTCAAGTCCCTTTTATCATTTCTATATTTCTATGCTGCGCCTCGGTTTGAGGCGCTTCCCTTATTGTTATTATTTAGTTTGTACGGCCGAACTAAGTTCAGACGTCGCTCCAAAACGATCAGTTACATTCGCTGTAATTGAAGCAACTTTGAGAGTTGGCTTCCAATTCGCTTTTGCATTGCCTTCAGCATCTGTGGCAACGGTAACCGCTCCTAAATATTGCTCAGCTTCTTTTGATGCCGCATTTTGATTTCCAAAGAACTCAACTTGATAGCGTTGGTTTGGTAAACCATTAATTTCTACAGCAACTGAACCTTTATTACCGGTTAACTTAGGCGCTTTAATGCCCTGATTCGGCTGAGCATTACAGTTTTGTTGATTTGGTTGAGTACATGTTTTTTGTTGCTTAGATGGATCAACAACTACACCGCCACCACGAGAACCGACAAAACCTTCATGCTCAAGTGCAGGTACACCAAATACAATTGCACCTAAACGCTGATTTGGTGCACATGAACCACCAGCTTCACAGCGCTTAATATCTTTACCATTGTCCCAAATCAGGTTTTTAGTCAATGTAATTTTTGCGTTTGCATCTTTTTCCGAACGAATAGCAACACCAATACGGTTGCCATGCACTCTATTGCTATCAAGAATGTTGCCATCACCTGTCATGTTAAAACCAATCGAGTTATTGGTCATTTCGTTGTAGGCAATATAGTTACGCTTGCCCCAGTTAATCTGTAAGCCATCCGAGTAGTTTTCGAATTTATTACCGACTACGGCATTGTCATTACCCCACAAAATTTCAATACCTTGTGATGGTTCTGGGTTTGCTTTCGTTGAAACAAAATGGTTATTTGCAATTAAGTTAAACGCAGCGCCACGTGTCAGTTCTAAACCATCACCATTGTCTTGGAAGATATTGTCTAAAACTTTGTTGTTATTGGTCGTTGTTGCAGTTGGGTTACCTTGCCCATCATCACCAGTAAGCATGACACCTGCACCACCGTAGTTATTACTAATACGGTTATGTTGAATAAGATTATTGCTTGAACGGTTAACCAAAACACCAATACAGAAACGATGAATGTCTAAACCTTTTAAAGTGACATTGTTGACGTCACGTAGTACTAAGCCCGGTAAAGTCATGGTACGGACATTTGTTCCATACTGTTCAGGGTTTGCACCTGGGCAAGCTTTTGCACCTTCGCCTTTAATATAATTTGATCCATCAATTGCGATGTATTCACCAGTTTTATCCCACTGGGTACCAATGATTTTGACAGGTGCTTTAATTTCAGGAAGTGCGCTATTTAATTTAATCGCATAAGGTGCTTTGCCTACAGCCTGAATCAAGATCTCGCTCGCTTCGCTTGAATTTACATTGGCTTGTTCAATTGCCCAGCGTAAAGAGCCTTTGTTGCTATCATCCTGATAACGGTCAACAACATAAGTTTGTGCCGCAGCAATTCCTGAAACCATCAAACCTAATGCAAGAGTAGTTAAACGTAATGTATTCATTTCATCATATCCTTATGATTTATGGGTTTGTTGGCTGAACGGTTTTTAAAATCTGTTTGAGCTTAGTCACATCAATTTGACCCGGTGCTGACGCCTCACCAATCATGCCAAAGCTATAACTTCCACCCATATTGGCAGTCGCAACACGAGAAATCGTACCAAGTTGTCCCATCGACATCGTTAACAATGGTTTAGTGGTTTGCTGACTTACTTTTAAAGTTGCGTTCATTAAAGTGAAAACGTCTTGTTTAGATTTTGGCATTACGGCAATTTTTAGAATATCTGCCCCCATTTGATCTTGTTTTAACAGGCGTTTTTCAATTTCGTCTTGGCTTGGTGTTTTTTGGAAGTCATGATTAGACATCACAATCAACACTTTCTTTTGATGTGCTTTTTGAACAATTTCTGAAACTACTTTTTGATCACGGAACATTTCAACATCTAACCAATCCATGAACGGATTTTTTAAATAAGCCTGATAAGTCTTACCATAATCCACATCGCTAATTTCAAGCTGACCACCTTCGTTTTTGGTACGAATTGTGGCAATCATTGGTTTATTGCCTAATATCTTTTTCAATTCATGCCCCAAAGCAATCACTTGTTTTGTATCACTCGCAAAACTGAGTAAATCGATACGGAATTCTGCTAAATCAGCATCTGCTGTATTTGCAATCACTTGTGCTTGCGCTAAAGCTTGTTCTTTGGTTTTTGCTGTAATTGGAACAATTGTTTTAACTGCTGTAGTCGCAGGTTGTGTTTGAGTAGCTAAAGCAACAGGTTCAGCATTTACCTGTGCTGTAAAAAATGGGAGTGCAAGCAAACTTAAGCTTAATAATGTTTTCATTTTCATCTCTTTCATACCATCCTTTAAAAAGGCTACACGCATCCATGGAAAATCATGTGTAGCCTTAGGTGTTTCTTAAATATCAAAAAATACTGTTTCGTCATCGCCTTGAATACGAATATCAAAGCGGTAAACAATTTCACCATTTTCTTCAAAACGTTTTGCAATAAGAGTTTGGCGACGCGGTGCCCACTCAATGCTATTTAAAATAGGGTCATTGCCATTTGCTTCGGCTTCATCTTCAAAATAAACACGTGTATGAAGACCTAAGTTAATACCGCGAGCGAAAATCACTAATGCAATATGAGGTGCCTGAATTGAACCTTTGCGACCTGCTGTAGCACCTGGCTTAATTGTATTAAAGCTCCAGATCCCTGTTTCAAAGTCAGCACCAGTACGTCCCCAACCCTGAAATGCAGGATCTGCTTTTTGCTCACGCGTATCTGCCTGACTTGGGTAAATACCATTTGCATCAGCTTGCCAAATCTCAATCAGCACGTCGCGCAGCGGTAAACCTAATCCGTCAAATACTTGACCTTCAAGACGAATACGTTCGCCTTTGGTTTGGTCTTGTAATAACTGGTTATTAAAGTTGTTTTCAAACACTTCAATATTTGCTTGTTGTGGCAATAAACCAATGTGAACGTAAGGACCACCTGTTTGAGATGGAGTTTCTTTTAATTCCTGAAAATTCCAGTTATTCATGCTCATACTCCCGATTAAGTCAAATCATTTTCGAAGTAAGTCGCTCGACGGCCACGTAAAGTGATGTCAAAACGGTAACAACGGCTATCAGCTTCGATAAAGTTGTTTTTATCTTCTAGTGCAATCAATGCACGACGTTGATCTTCAGAAGGAATCGTTTTTAAAATCGGGCAAGTGTCAATGAGTGTATCGCCTTCAAAATAAAACTGTGAAATTAGGCGCTGAGCCCAACCATCAGCAATTAAAGAGAAGTGAATATGAGCTGGACGCCATTCATTAATACGGTTACGCCACGGATATGGACCTGGTTTAATGGTACGGAAAATATAAAAACCATTTTCGTCAGTTAATGTACGGCCACAACCACCGAAGTTAGGGTCCATTGCACCAATAAACTTATCGTTTGGATGGCGATAACGACCTGAAGCATTGGCCTGCCATACTTCTAAAAGTGCATTTTTTACAGGACGACCAAACTGGTCACGGACATAACCATGAACAATGACACGTTCACCAATTGGTAAACCATCTTTGGCATAGTTCAAAATCAAATCATTATCTTTTGGACCAAATAGGTTTGAAGAAAAATGCGGTGAAGTAACTTCAGTTAAAGTCTCATTAATAGAAATCAATGCATTTTTTGGCGAACGTAAAACACTTGTCTTATAACCTTCCGCATATGCAGGTGGATGATCTTCTGTATTACGTTGGGCGTAAGCACCCCAGCTATGTTGTGACATCTTTATCTCCTTAATCCTGTTCTTTTGCTGCAACTGAGTTGACTTCTATTCCCAACTCTTTAAAGACTTCTTCGGCCATATGCATTGCAGCGTTTGCAGCAGGTAAACCTGCATAGAGCGAGCTATGTAAGATCAACTCTTTTAAATCTTCTTTAGTTACACCATTGTTGAAACAAGCACGTAAATGCATGCGTAGTTCATCTTCACGTCCAAGCGCCAATAGAATTGCGATCGTCACTAAACTACGTGTATGGCGTGGCAAGCCCGGACGAGACCACACTTCACCCCATGCGTAACGGCTAATAAAGTTTTGAAAATCTTGGTTAAAGTCATTTAAGTTTTGCAAAGACCGACCAACATGCTTTTCACCCAAAACTTCAGTCCGCACCTCAATGCCTTGTTTATAGCGTTGTTCATCATTCATTGTGATAGACCTCTATTAAGTTGCATCGGTATGCGCAACAAGTGATTTAACAAATACAGCAACAGCCGCAGCAGTCGCTGGAATTAGTAATAAACTGAGAATGGCAGTAAACGACCAATCATTACCAAGTAGTACGGCACCAATCCAAGCACCAAATACCGCACCGAAACGTCCAATACCTGTCATCCACGACACACCCGTTGCACGGCACTGCGTTGGATAGAAACGTGCACTTAATGCTGGCATTGAAGATTGCGCACCATTAATCGCGATACCTGCGCAAAGAACCAATACAGCAAGTAATGTTGAGTTTCCTAAACTTTGACCAACAGCAATCGCAAATAGACCCGCAGCAAAGTAGAAAATGGCAATAACTCGGTTCGGGTTAAATTTATCCATCGCCCAACCGATGAATAATGCACTTACCACACCACCGAACTGGAACAATCCACCAATAAATGCAGCACGCTCCATTGAAGCACCTGTTTCACGCATCAGTGTTGGTAACCAGCTTGTAAGCAAGTAAACAACCACTAAGCCCATGAAATAGGTCAACCAAAGTAAAAGTGTTCCTTTCGCATATGGCTTAGAAAACATAATTCCAAAGACATTTTTCTTTTGAGCTGTTTCAGTTTTCTCTTCAGGTACGTGGAATGCAGTCGCATTTTGAATTTGAGCAGGTGCGATATGATTTAAGATCTTGCGTACTTTCTCTGGGTTCTTACCTTTAACAATTAAAAAGCGGTAAGACTCAGGTAAGACAAAAATTACTAAAACCATTAAGATCAAAGGTGACCAGCCGCCAAGTAAAAATAGACTGTGCCAACCATAGGTCGGGATGAGCCAGCTACTAATAAAACCGCCTGTAGCCATTCCTAAGTTATAACCACAAAACATACATGTCACGAGTAATGAACGTATACGAGTTGGACAGTACTCAGAAAATAATGTAGTGGCATTTGGCATAGCCGCGCCCAAACCAATACCTGTCAAAAAGCGTAAAACGACAAGGCTATCTAAGTTGGTTGCATACGCAGATGCTAAAGTAAAACCACCAAACACAAGCATCGAAAAAGCTAAAACGATTTTTCGACCAAAACGGTCAGCTGTTGGGCCAGAAACTAAAGCTCCAATAATCATTCCACCAAGTGCAGCACTCATCACTGGGCCTAACTGAGAGCGATCAACACCCCAGTCTTGAGCCAAAGCTGGAGCGATAAAACCCATTGCAGCAGTATCGATACCGTCAGTAAAAATAATTAAGAAACAGATGATTGCAATCATCCATTGATACTTACTGAGTGGAGCATCATTAATTAATGCTTGAGCATCGATACTTTTATTTGGTGCAGCGTAATCCTGAGACGCCATATTTGCCTCCTTAAGGCCAATTCCTTTTAAACGACTAAGCTATTAGATTTGCTGAATAAACCTAGTCAATTCCTGAGTAAATCTTTGCGGTTGCTCAATATTAGAAAGATGAGATGCTTCCAATTTAGCAATTTGACTGTTCTTGATAGCATTCTGCATAAACTCAGCATCTGCTACTGTTGTCACTGGATCTGCCGTTCCTGCAATTAGCAATACCGGCACTTGGATTTGTGTAATCTCATCTCTTAAATCAGCATGTGCTAAAGCACGACACGCATTGGCATAACCTTGTGCTGGTGTGTTTGCCAGACTTTGAATCGTCGTTTGTGCAACCACATTATGTTGATAGTCGAATTTTTCACTAAACCAACGTGTATGCGTGGTTTTAACCAATTCAGCCAGTCCATTTTGTTCTACTGATTCTGCGCGACTCAACCACGCCTCAACCTGTCCAATTTTTGCCGCCGAATTTGCGACAGTAATGCTTAGAAAGCGCTCTGGGTAATGGATAGCTAACCAAAGCCCTGTTATTCCGCCCATTGAAATGCCACAAAAATGAGCTTTTTCAATGTCTAAGGCATCTAAAATATCAGCAACATCTTCACCTAAATTTTGTAAAGATGATTCAGCGATTACATCACTTTCGCCATGACCACGTGTGTCGTATGTAATGACATTAAAATGACTTTTAAGTTCATCTACTTGCGGCTGCCACATTCCATGATCTGTTCCTAACGAGTTAGATAACACAAGTGCTGGAGCATCTTTTAAACCGTCGGTATATACAGCGAGCTGTTTACCTTGTCGATTGGTGATAAGCTGTTTCACTTTATGTCTCCTCCTTGTGCTTCTTGCAGAACAGCATCAATTTGAGCTTGAATGTTGCCCAAATAGTTTTCTGCTTTAAATATTTCCAAAATTTCTTTTTGACTAAAATGTTCTTTTACTTCATCTAACTGACTAACAACCTCAGATAAATGCTGCTTTTGAGCCACGGCTGTTTTACAAGCTGCTTCAACAACATGATGCGCAGTTAAACGTCCAATTTTTGGAGCAAGCGCCATCATCACAGCTTCTGCCATAATCAGCCCGTTGGTACAGTCAAGGTTCTGCTGCATACGCTCAGCATTAACTTCGAAACCTTGTAAAACTTCACCAGTACGAGTTAATGCTCCAGCACAAAGCTGAAAAATTTCAGGGATTGCTAACCATTCTGCATGCCATGCGCCTAAGCTACGCTCATGTTCCTGCACCATACTTTGATAGATACTAGACATAAGTGCTGGTACGCGATTCGCTGCTGCAAGTACTGAAGCTGCTGCCACTGGATTACGCTTATGAGGCATGGTCGATGAACCACCACGACCTTTTGCAGTTGGCTCAAACAACTCTGCAATTTCTGTTTGCATCATGAGTGACCAGTCACGCGCCATCTTGCCCGTATTCCCAACAATCATGCCGAGCACACTTGCGATTTCTACAATACGGTCACGCTCACCATGCCATGTGCTTGTGGGTACAGTCAGATTCAACTGCTTAGCAAATGCATTTACCACAAGCGAACCTTGATCTTGCAAAGAAGCTAATGAACCCACAGCACCGCCTAACTGAGCAGTGAGCACTCGTGATTTCATTGCTTGTATACGGTCTAAATCACGTTTAAATGCAGAAGCCCAACGTGCAAGCTTATGTCCTAAAGTAATTGGCAAAGCTTGCTGTAACCATGTACGCCCAATCATGACCTGATGGCGATATTGCTTAGCTTGTTGTAATGCAGTGGTGTAGCACTGTTGAAGTTGTGCTTCCACAATGTTTAACGCATCGCGGCATTGCAAAATACAAGCTGTGTCTAAAATATCCTGACTCGTTGCGCCCCAATGCACATAGCGTGAAGCATCTTCATCAACATCTTTAACAATTGCCGTAAGCTGCTTTACAAATGGAATTGCGATATTTCCAGCTAAGCCAGTTGCTACAGCCAACGCTGGAAAATCAAACTTTTCTAGTGCCTGCTCAGCTACTTGGGCAATTGTATGAGCAGCATTTTGAGGAATCACGCCAACTTGTGCCTGTGCTTGAGCTAGCGCAACTTCAACCTGAATCATATATGTGATTAAAGATGAGTCACTAAAGATGTCAGTGACGTCTTTTTGATAAAACAAGCTGGCATATAACTGGCTCATGATTAGACTCTCTCAATAATCAAAGCGATGCCTTGACCTACACCAATACACATTGAACACAAGGCATAACGGCCACCTGTCTGTTCAAGCTGGTTTAATGCTGTAGTGACTAAGCGTGCACCTGACGCACCAAGCGGATGACCCAAAGCAATTGCACCACCGTTTGGATTTACTTTGTTGCTATCGTCTGGCAAACCTAAATCACGGGTCACTGCCAAAGCCTGTGCCGCAAAAGCTTCATTGAGCTCAATCACATCCATCTGATCTAAAGTCAGGTTGGCTTGTTTAAGTAATTTTTTAATCGCTGGCGCCGGAGCAAAACCCATAATGTGGGGTTCTACACCCACTGCTGTTGAAGCAATGATCTTGGCACGTGGTTTTAAGTTGTAAGCTTGAACTGCATCATCAGAAGCAATCAGTAGAGCTGCTGCACCATCGTTAATGCCTGAAGCATTACCTGCAGTCACAGAACCATCTGCTTTGACAACAGGTTTAAGTTTGCTTAAAGCTTCAAGTGTAGTTAATGCACGTGGATGTTCATCGGTATCAATCACAACAGCATCACCCTTGCGCTGAGGGATTTCAACTGCCACGATTTCTTTAGAAAAAAAGCCTTTGGCTTGCGCGCTTGCGGTGCGTTGTTGGCTCACCAAGGCAAACTGGTCCTGATCTGCACGATTCACGTTAAACTGTTCAGCGACGTTTTCGGCAGTCTGGGGCATGGTGTCTACACCATACAATTCTTTAAGTTTTGGGTTAATGAAACGCCAGCCCATGGTGGTGTCTTCAATCTTCTGGCTACGGCCAAAAGCACTATCTGACTTACCCATCACATAAGGTGCACGGCTCATGCTTTCTACACCACCTGCAATCACCAAGTTCGCTTCACCTGCTTTAATGGCACGGGCAGCAATGGCAATTGCATCGAGTGAAGAACCACACAAGCGGTTAATAGTCGTTGCTGGTACTTGATACGGTAAACCCGCAAGTAGTGCTGACATACGGCCGACATTACGGTTATCTTCACCGGCTTGGTTAGCACAGCCATAGATCACATCATCGACCTGTTCCCAATTTACATTTGGGTTACGCTGCATGAGCGCTTTAATCGGCACAGCGCCAAGGTCATCAGCACGGACAGGAGCAAGACCACCGGCATAACGGCCAAATGGAGTACGGATGGCATCGATGATATAAGCGTTTTTTAATGTCATTTCCCTACTTCCTTACCCTTGAGTCGCATCAATCAAAGTTGCACCAGTCAAAGCCTGTAACTCTTCAAAGCTAAGACCTTCCACTTTCTCAATCACCTTTAAGCCATCTTTAGTCACATCAATTACGCAAAGATCGGTGTAAATACGGTCAACGCAGTGTTTACCCGTTACCGGATAAGTCAGCTCAGCCACAATTTTCGGCTCACCTTGTTTGGTCACATGATCTGTGGTGATAAATACTTTCTTGGCACCCACAGCTAAATCCATCGCACCACCTACTGCAGGAATCGCATCTGGTGCACCTGTGTGCCAGTTCGCCAAGTCACCATTCGCAGCAACCTGAAATGCACCAAGCACGGCAATATCAAGGTGACCACCACGCATCATCGCAAATGAATCGCCATGGTGGAAAAAGCTGCCACCTTCAAGCATGGTCACAAACTCTTTACCCGCATTAATCAGTTCAGGGTCTTCTTCACCTGCGGCTGGCGGTGGGCCAAATGCCAATAGGCCATTTTCAGAATGAAGGAAAATATCTTTGTCGTTAGGTAGGTAGCTTGCAATCTTGGTTGGTAAACCAATGCCTAAGTTCACATAGGCGCCATCTGGAATATCTTGTGCCACACGTTTTGCAATCTGGTCACGGCTGAGTTTCTGGTAGCTCATGTTATTTCTCCTTATTGCTTACTGTGAGGGCTGTACTTGGACAACATGCTGTACAAAGATACCCGGGGTGATGATGTGCTCTGGATCTAGTCCACCTAGCTCAACGACCTCAGACACCTGAACAATGGTGACATCAGCGGCCATGGCCATGATCGGGCCAAAGTTACGTGCAGATTTACGGTAAACCAGATTACCCCAGCGATCGCCCTTGTAAGCTTTAATCAAGGCAAAATCAGCTTTAATCGGATATTCGAGTACGTAATCTTTACCATCAATATGACGGGTTTCTTTGCCTTCAGCTAAAAGTGTTCCAAAGCCTGTTGGGGTAAACACAGCACCAAGTCCCATACCTGCTGCCTGAATACGACATGCCAGATTACCTTGTGGAACCACTTCAAGCTCTACTTTTCCGGCACGGTACAGCTCATCAAACACATAAGAGTCTGACTGACGAGGGAAAGAGCAAATCACTTTTTTAACCGAACCGGCTTTAAGCAGTTTAGCCAGACCGTAATCGCCATTACCGGCATTATTACTCACAATAGTCAGGTCTTTAATACCCAGTTCAATCAGTCCGTCAATGAGTTCAGCGGGTTGTCCTGCGGTACCAAAACCACCAATCAGGATGGTTGCACCATCTTTAATCTGCGATAGTACCTCGCTTAGAGAGGACTTACTTTTGTCAATCATTAGACAACTCCATTGTGCTCATTCAGGAAGGAATAGATAAGAGATTTAGACACACAGAGGCAGAATGAACAGATAGATATTTCACTCAATCCCGAGTGTTTCCCTTAGATTTCCTTTTAAACATTCTTGATAATTTTTGTAAATTGATCTAGTTATCAAACTATGGTTTTGTTCGGTATAAATATTTTTTGTTCGATGATCGAACATTATCTAGTATAGTTGTACGATCTTGATAAATCCTAAAACTTATCAATGTAAAAGAATATGAGTGGTTATAAATAGATATGTAGAAAACTTGCTTAGATGGGCAAATCATCCAAGCAAGTTAAAAAATAATAGAATTAAGACTGAGATTGAAGAATCAAACGCGCAAGTTCTAAATCATCGGGATAGGTAATTTTTATATTATCCGAGCGCCCCATCACGACCTGTACAGTTTCACCCATATACTCGAGTGCACTTGCCTCATCGGTAATAGTGACGTTATTTTCTAAAGCATGTTCAATTGCTTTTTTTAGTTTACCGATTTTAGTAATTTGAGGAGTTTGAGCTTGCCACAATAAATCTCGGCTTACCGTTTTATCAATTTGATTACCTGACTTAACCTGCTTTAAAGTATCACGAACAGGAATTGCTAAAATAGCACTCTCATTTGATTCAATTGCATTTGCCACAAGTGCATTTAGACAATCAATGGTTACACAAGGGCGAGCCGCATCATGCACAAGGACCCAATCATTTTCATCGGCAAAATTTAAAAGATGATTTAAAGCATTTAACACTGAATGAACTCGCTCAGCCCCACCAGTGCAAAAATGCGCCTTATCTATATTTTGAAATGCAAGAGTCTGAGCAAAGGTATCTTGTGCACCAATTGCCAAAACGTAACCATTTAATGGAAGTTGACTTATACGGCCAATAGTATGTTCTAAAACAGTCCTATCCTGAATATATTGATACTGCTTCAATTCAGTTTTAGAAAATCGACTTCCTGATCCTGCAGCTGGAATCACTGCCCACAATTTAGTCTGGGATATCTGGGGATGCAGGTGTCTCATTCGTTTCCAAATCAACTTTAGCGTTCGGGTCAATATAAATAGGCTTATAATGGGTACTGATTGTACTCATTTGAACAAACGTCTCGTGAGGTTTAACCAAACCAAGATCAAGGCGAGCATGCTCTTCTATTGCTTCTGTACCATTTTTCAGGTCAAAAACCTCTGCTGCCAAAATACGGTTTCGTTCTTTAAGCTCTTCATTTACATCAGTTTGTTGCTGAATTTGTTGCATGAGAGCTTGATGAGGGATATAACCACCCTCACCTAACCAAAATTGATATTGCAGTATAGCTATTAAAACAATAACAAGTAGCAATATCAGTTTGCTTGAAGTGGATCGAAATACTTCTAACATATCATTAAGATTTTTAATTAAAAACTTTCGTTAAGAGTTTGTATTGTATAGTAATTAACAAGTAACATACGCAATTCCTGCAAAAATTTAAGCAAAATTATTAATGGGCATATTACTTTAATTGACCATTGTGACATGTTTCATTTTGTCAAAAATGAATGGAATTTGAAAGGGAAATAATATTTATAAGTACAACTGCTTATAAATCAATCTATGGACTTAAGATCAATCTAAAGTATAAGGAAATGATGCTAGGCAAATACCAAAAAAGTCCATCTAAAAAGCTATCTAATAATTTTAGAAAAAGAAGCCACAATAGAAAAGTTATTTAAATCTCATGACCACCGAGCAGCAAAATCTTGATGCACTAATATGAATATTCATCTTGAATGAGCACATTTTGAGTTACGTGAAATGATGAAATTCGCATAAGCTGGACTAAGAGTAGCTTTAGTATCATTCATATATGGATTATTCATTTGATACGTTCACAGTAAAAGAATTAAAAAAAGTAATTTTATTTCAAAGTAATAACTGCAAATATCATTGAGAGCCCTGCAACCATTAACATACAGTCTAACAATAAATTAAATGTTCTTTCCGACATCTTTATTACAAATGTTTTACCAATATAATTACCAATAATTAACGAAGTCCCCACAGCAACTCCAGCAATTAAGATATTTTGCTGCAAAACACCAAGTGCCCCAAAAGTTAAACTTTTAGTTAAGTAAATACCAAACGAGGCTGCTGCTTCAGTCGCTAAAAGTGCTCCCTTCGTTAAACCAAAACCATTAAAAATCGGAAGTAGTAGTGGACCCGTTGAAAAAACAATCCCCGTTATATAGCCTAGTATTCCACCTGCAATTACCATTTGCCAAGAACTAAATTTAAAATTATGGCGTTTGGTATAATGTCTAATCGGTATTAAACATAAGAAAAATAGGCCTATACATAAATTAGATAACATCGGTGACATTACCCATAATGTATTGGCTCCAAGAACCGTTGCAGGTATCCCAAGGCTTATAAATAAAAGAAATGCTTTAATATTAAGTTCATTACGCCACATTATTACACGTGAAATATTTCCCATAATTGAAGCAATTGCCATAATTGGCACTGCAAGCTTCGGCCCAAAAATATAAGCAAGAATAGGTAATAAAATAATAGATGATCCAGTTCCCACTACCCCACTAATTACTCCTGACAGAACCCCAATAATTGCAAGTGCTACATAGATCATGCATAAATAACCAAAATAATAATTATGAGTCTACAATAGTGTATGTTTTAAAAATGTACTATAGCCCTTCTTTTGAAATAGCTTAAAATATTTATATATAAACCTAGAAAGCATCTTCAAAGATACACTGACAATTTTTATTAAATTTTATAAATTCCTTGTTCAGATTTTTATACCATAAAGTTCCATATCTTTCTTATTTTTAACCAATAACTACTCAAAAAGTATATTTTTTCTATTTTTAATTTGCTAAGAATTTCATAAAGATTTCTTCAACCTATTAAAAAAGGAAAAAAAATGGATTTTTTTAATATTTTCATAGGTGACACTACCTGGACCTTCGTTCTGGAAATTTTGGTTCGATGTTTCGTCATGTTTATCATTATTATTAGTTTTCTAAGACTTTCAGGTAAACGAGGTATTCGCCAACTCTCTCTATTTGAACTCGCAATTATTTTATGTTTAGGTTCGGCTGCTGGTGACCCAATGTTTACCAAGGACTTGCCTATCGCACATGCTTTAGTCGCATTTATCGTTATTCTTTTTCTCTATCGTCTTGTAACTTGGGCCATGGTGAAACATCAGAAAATTGAAGACTTATTGGAAGGAAAAGCCCTCTGCGTAGTCAAAGATGGACTTTTAGTCTACAAAGATTTCCAGAAACAATCATATTCACATGATGAGTTTTTCTCAGAAATGCGCCAACAAAATGTTGAACATTTAGGTCAAGTGAGAACAGCCTTACTTGAGTCTGACGGTATCCTTAGCTTACTGTACTATGAAGATGAAGAGGTAAAATGGGGACTCCCCCTATTCCCTGATGCTTATTGCAAAGCTGACGTGCTTAAAATCAATACTTTTTATTCATGTATGAAATGTGGTGAAACGAAAATTCTAAATACACTCGATCAAGAGTGTTCTCGTTGCAAACACCATAGTTGGGCTAAGTCATTAAAAAACCGTCGTCTAGGATAATAAAAACAATTGAGTATTATAAATATCAGATATTAGGTTTTTCTAAAAAGGCGATAAAAGATAGAATTTTTGTATTTTTCAGATGTATAAAAGAAGTCCTAAAAAATGAAAAACTAACTTATTTTTTTATAAATTAAAAAAGGTGCTATTTCCTAATAGAATAGAGAAATAGCACCTTAAAATGTTAAAAAACTAATTTTAACTTTTTATTTAAAGATTAGTTTAAACCTTTAAACTCAGCTTTACCGCGGTAAGCAGCATGTGTCAATTCTTCAATACGAAGTAATTGGTTATACTTAGAAACACGGTCAGAACGGCAAAGTGAACCAGTCTTAATTTGGCCAGCCGCTGTACCTACTGCCAAGTCAGCAATAGTTGAATCTTCAGTTTCGCCAGAGCGGTGAGAAATTACAGTGGTATAACCATTTTCTTTAGCAAGGTAAATTGCATCTAGAGTTTCAGTCAACGTACCAATTTGGTTGTACTTGATTAAGATAGAGTTACCTACTTTCTCATTAATACCACGTTGTAAAATCTTAGGGTTTGTAACGAACAAGTCATCACCCACCAATTGGATTTTGTCACCTAAGATTGATGTCAAGTAAGACCAACCTTCCCAATCTGACTCATCTAAACCATCTTCAATTGAGATAATTGGATATTGGTTTACAAGGCCCGCTAAATAGTCAGAGAACTGGTTGCTTGTGAATGCTTTATTGCCTTCACCTGCAAGAATGTATTGACCATTTTTGTAGAATTCTGAAGATGCACAGTCAAGCGCCAACATAATGTCAGAACCAGCTTTGTAACCAGTTTGACCAATAGCTTCAAGAATAACAGTGATTGCTTCTTCGTTTGAACGCAAGTTTGGTGCAAAACCGCCTTCATCACCCACAGCAGTGTTTAAACCTTTTTTGTTTAACACTGATTTTAGTGAATGGAAAATTTCAGCACCAGCACGTAATGCTTCAGCAAATGAAGTGAAGCCTACTGGCTCAATCATAAACTCTTGAATATCAACGTTATTGTCTGCATGCGAACCACCATTGATGATGTTCATCATTGGTACAGGCATAGTCAAAATCGTTTGACCACGTAAGTCAGCGATGTATTGGAAAAGAGGAATTTTCTTTTCATCAGCAGCAGCACGTGCAGCAGCTAATGACACAGCTAAAGTTGCATTTGCACCCAATTTTTCTTTGTTTTCAGTACCATCAAGTTCGATCATCGTATTATCGATGTCTTTTTGTTCAAATACTGATTTACCCACTAAAGCATCACGGATAATGGTGTTTACGTTGTTAACCGCAGTTTTAACACCTTTACCTAAATAACGTGCTTTGTCGCCATCACGAAGTTCTAAAGCTTCACGAGAACCAGTTGAAGCACCAGATGGTGCACATGCACGACCAACAACCCCAGATTCTAAAATTACGTCTGCTTCGATGGTTGGGTTACCACGAGAGTCCAAAATTTCACGTGCACGGATGTCAACGATTTGGCTCATGAACAATTCCTCTGTTGAATAAATAACAAGATGCAGATTATTGCATCAATGGGTATCTAACTTTTTGAATCCTTTAACTAAAGTATCCAATTCTTTTATTTGCGCCAAGAACGGCTCAAGCTGCGACATACGTAATGCACAAGGTCCATCGCATTTTGCATGTTCTGGGTCCGGATGACCTTCTAAGAACAATCCAGCCAATCCTGTTGCCATTCCAGCGCGTGCTAAGGTTGTAATTTGAGCACGACGACCACCTGCCGAGTCAGCACGACCACCAGGAGTTTGCAACGCATGTGTTACATCAAAGAAAACAGGAACATTCATTTCTTTCATGATGTCAAAGCCAAGCATGTCTACAACAAGGTTGTTATAGCCAAATGCTGATCCACGCTCACAAAGAATAAGTTTATCGTTTCCTGCTTCTAAACATTTATTCAGGATATGACGCATTTCATGAGGTGCCAAAAACTGAGCTTTCTTAATGTTAATAATAGCTTGTGTTTTCGCCATTGCTTCAACAAGATCAGTTTGGCGGCTTAAGAAAGCAGGTAACTGAATAATATCAGCTACCTCTGCCACTGCTTCAGCTTGGTGTGGCTCATGAACATCAGTAATGATAGGTACATTAAAATGCTTTTTAATATCACCTAACCATTCAATACCTTTTTCAAGTCCAGGACCACGGAACGAATGCAGACTAGAACGATTTGCTTTATCGAAACTTGCTTTAAATACATAAGGAATATCTAAGCGTTTGCAAATATCCACATAAGTTTCTGCAATTTCGAAAGCTAAATCTTTTGATTCAAGTACGTTCATTCCGCCAAATAATACAAATGGCAAATGATTTGCCATTTGTATATCGCCTAAACGTACAACTTCTTGTGGTTTTAATTGTGACATTTAAACTTTCCCAGTTTATTTAAAATCGCATTATTTACTTTTTTGATGCTGAGTTTTCGCAGCGCCAATAAAACTAGCAAATAATGGATGTCCATCACGTGGTGAACTTGTAAATTCCGGGTGGAATTGTACAGCAATAAACCAAGGATGTTCAGGAATTTCTACAGTTTCAACCAAATGTTGTGCCGTAGAGTAACCAGAAATCTTCATACCCGCTTGTTCAATCGACTCAATGAAACGGTTATTCATTTCATAACGGTGACGATGACGCTCAGTGATTTCTGCTTTACCATAAACTTCACGAGTTTTTGTGCCTTCAACCAATTCAGATTTTTGTGCACCTAAACGCATAGTTCCACCTAAATCAGATTCTACGCTGCGTTGTTGTAACTCGCCACGCTCATCTAACCATTCGGTAATTAAACCAATCAATGGATACTTTGTAGAACGGTTAAATTCTGTAGAAGATGCTTCTGGCATTGCTGCAACATGACGTGCATATTCAATTACAGCCAATTGCATGCCTAAACAAATACCCAAGAATGGAATTTTGTTTTCACGTGCATATTGAATAGCTTTCATTTTGCCTTCAGTACCACGCTCACCAAAGCCACCTGGGACTAAAATTGCGTCAGCTGTTTGCAAAATAGAAACGTCTTGAGTTTCAAGTTCTTCAGCATTGACATAGTCAATCTGTACTTTCACAAGGTTTTGGATACCAGCATGTAAAAGTGCTTCATTCACAGATTTATAAGCATCTGGAAGTTCTACATATTTACCAACCATCGCAACACGTACCGTGTATTCAGGATTTAGTAATGCTTCAACTACATTATCCCAATCGGTTAAGTCAGCTTCTGGAAGATCATTAAATCCAAAACGTTCACAAATCAAGTCATCAACGTTTTGTTCATAGAATGTACGTGGAATTTGATAAATCGTTTTCGCATCTTTACATACCACAACGGCACGCGCTTCCACGTTAGTGAACAATGCAATTTTACGTTTAGTATCAACATCTACATCATATTCAGTACGGCAGATTAAAATATCTGGCTGAATACCAATTGAAAGAAGCTCTTTCACTGAATGTTGAGTTGGCTTGGTTTTTAACTCAGCCGCAGATTTGATATATGGCAACAATGTTAAATGCATTAGCATGGTACGTTTATGACCAAGCTCAACCATTAACTGACGAACTGATTCCATAAATGGAAGTGATTCGATATCACCAACCGTACCACCAATCTCTACGATTGCAACGTCGTAACCTTCACCTGCGCGAAGTACACGTTCTTTAATGTTATCTGTAATATGTGGAATAACTTGAACCGTACCACCTAAGTAATCACCACGACGTTCTTTATTTAGAACATCTTGATATACACGGCCACTGGTAAAGTTATTCAGTTTGGTCATTTTAGCACGACGTAAGAAACGTTCGTAATAACCCAAGTCTAGATCAGTTTCGGCACCATCCTCTGTGACAAAAACTTCACCATGTTGGAAAGGGCTCATTGTCCCTGGATCGACATTAATGTAAGGATCCATTTTAACCATTGTGACTTTTAAGCCACGGGCTTCCAAAAGTGCAGCAACTGAAGCAGCAGAAATACCTTTACCTAGCGATGAAACCACACCACCAGTAACAAAAATAAAATGGGTCATTAAGTTTCTCGTACAATCAAGCCGAAATCGGCCTACAATGTTGGGCAATTTTACTGTACTCTGCCCCTATAAAGCAAAGTCAAACCGCACCAATTCAAAGATCATTAAACAACTGGCTATTCTATCAGCATTTTTAATAAAAAATTAGGTCAATCTCACATGATTTTTTCATTCTCTTTTGCTGTTATAATGCGAGCTCCTCAATTAAATGTTGTTTAGGGCAATGGCAAATAAAAAACTTTTAATCTGCGCTGCAATTGCGGCTGGACTATTGTTAACCGCATGCGTCAAAAAAGAAACACCTGAAGAAAAGCAAGAAAAGGTTGAAACTGCTGTTTCAGAACCTAAGCCTGCTGAACCTGCAAAATTTGAGTCTTTAGAAAGTGTTAAAACTGAAGAAGCTCAAACTCAGGAACCAACGCAAGTTGAAGTTCATCACGAGGAAACTGCGAATACTACAACTGTAATTCGTAGTGAAACTCGCCCTGCCCATTCTGAGCAAAATTCACAAACAACTGTTTCTGAACAACCTAAAGCAGAGCCGAAGCCTAAGCCAGAACCTAAACCTGAGCCAAAAGCAGAACCGAAGCCTGAAAAAGCTCAGTCAAAACCAGCTAAGCCAGCAGAACCATCTCAAACTGAAGATGATGCTGTTGCCGCTGCAATTGCTGCTGCTACACCAGCGCTTAAAAACTAAGCTCTCGTACGAATATGCCCAAATTGAACAGTTGATTTGGGCTTTTCAAATATTATTAAAATTATCAATTCAATAATCAGTTTTACTTTTCTTATTCCAATTTGTCTTTAAAGTTTTCCCAGATATCAATTTAGGACAATCTACTTCTTTCACTTGAAAAAGCATTGACGTTCCACACTCTGAGATGTAGCTTTTTACCAAGTTCCTTTTTGGAACCTCAATTAAAAGAAGATTGGAGCTTAAAATGACTACTGTATCAAATCGTGCACTTGCCTCATTTCCAGTCCGTCGTATGGACTATAATTTTGAAAATACACCTCGTTACTGGTGTAATAATGAACCCTCTCTTACCCATTATTTTACTGGCTTATCTACTCTGTTTCCTGAAGGTGAATCATATTTTGTTCGTTCAGTCCGAGCTTTACGCGCCAAAGCAAAGTCGAATGAACTTCTAGATCGTGAAATCAGTGCTTTTATTGGCCAAGAAGCCATGCATTCTAAAGAACATCATGCTTTTCACGTGAGTGCACAACAACATGGCTTAGATCCCGAATCTTTAGAAAAAGTAACAGGTCTTGTTTTAAAGAGTATTGAAAAAGTTTTTAGTAAAAAATGGAACCTGCTTGTCACTGTTGGCTTAGAACACTATACAGCTGTACTTGTGGTTAACATGATGCAGTCTGTTAATGAACTAATGACGGATTCAACTATTCGTAATTTATGGTTATGGCACAGTATTGAAGAAACTGAACATAAAGCTGTGGCCTTTGATCTTTATCAACACTTATATGGAAGTGGGCTGAGCGCATATCTCCCACGTATCACTGTTTTCACTTTAAGTTTACTTTTAATTACTGGCTTCTCAACATCCTATCAATTCATTCTTATGAAACGAGATCGCCAACTTCTAAACCTCAACTCTTGGCGTAATTTTTTTAGTTTTGCTAATAAACAATATAGAGCATTGATCCCTAAATTTTTTGACTATTATCGCTTTGATTTCCACCCCAACCAAACAGATGAAAAAGACCTCGTTGCGAGTACCAAAATCAAAATTGGACTAAAAAATTCAAAATTACTTTTATCCTGACCCAATCAAGTCATAAAGCCCATCTATTGAATGGGCTTTATTGAACCAATTACGGCAATACCGTCACTTTTTATGGTCAACCATAAAATAATTCGATATTAATTTAGCAGCCCATGAAGTACTTTTCCAACCCTCGTAAAAACCACAATGACTTCCCTTTTTAGTGGTTATCACTGCAATATTACTCATTTGCTGAATCGTTTCTTTATAAGGTTCTAAATTTTTAATAGAACATACTGGATCATCTTCAGCATTAAGAATCATTAATGGAATTTTGACATTCTCAAATACATAAATTGGATTAATTGCCTGACAATAACTTTGATAGTCCTGAAAGCCAGCCATTTCAAAGTATTCTTTTTCAAACTCTTCGAGACTAGTCGTTGCAAGAACTTTTTCTAAAGAAGCAATCTGATTCCAAGTACTTTGATAAGGATGAATAAAATATTTGAATAACTTTTTGGTCATCATTTTGCTGTAAAACGGGTGAACATTTTTAAAGCCAATCTCTGTGTTGTAGCCTGGACACATTGCAAAAGCAGCTTTAAATGGTGTGTCAGTGCCTTGCTCACCCAAATAACGAACTAATAATCCTGTGCCAGCAGAGGAACCGACTGCGTACAAATCCGATTTAGGAAACAAACTTTCAATATGCGTAAGCTGCTCTTTAAGGTCACTGGTTGACCCAAAAAGAGAAATCTGTGGTACAGGCATAGGTAAACCCGCATGCCCACGGCGTAAGCATAGTGCTATTCTCCATCCCGTATATTGATGAATATCTCTCACTAATTCACGCATACTTTCAGGTGTCCCTGTAATGGTGTGCATGACAACAACTGTAGGAGTAGATTCTGGAAGATTATAACCATACCATGCGATTGCAGTTATACCACCATCTTTCATGCTGAGCTGGTCAATACGGTCATATTCAAGCTTGATGGTTTTTTTTCTAATAATATCGAAATATAAAAGATGGACATGATTGTTAGTTAACCATGGCGTAGGACGATATTTTTGTTTAAGTTGGGGCAACTTATCCAAAACATCTTTAATTTTCCCTTGTGGATCATAATAGACTTTTGGCTGTTCAGCACCGAGTACTGAATCAAACAATTCTGAACCGAAAGCTTTAATTTTATTTAAAGTAGATATGCCCATATCCAATCACGACCTCTGATTATGAGTTAAATGATTGCCGCACTAATGCTGCAACCTGCTGTCCCCAAATTGCATAAATTTCTTTGCTCGGATGAAAACCATCACTTGCCATAGGTAAGTTCATCGCTTGAAAACTTTCAATATCATATTGAATGAATCTAAATTGGTTTTGTGCTGCTACCCATTTATACAACACTTGATTCATTTGCTCCGCATATTTCCCAAACAACCAAGCCAATGGATTTGGTAAAGCTGGAAAATGTTGCATGGGCGGAACGCCAGAAACAATAATTAATTTAGGCTGAAAACGTGCTTGTATATATTCAAATAATTGCTTTTGTTGTTTTATCCATGAGTTTGCTGACGTTAATTTTGTTACATCATTAACGCCAATAGACGTAACAACAACATCATAATTTTGCTGTTCTAAATGCTGTAAAGCTTGAAAAACCTGCTTAGTAGTATCACCTGTTTTTGCGTGAAGCTTCCAACTTATCAAATATTGATCTTGTAACTCAGCAATAATTGCGCCTGATAAAGCATCTTGTTGTGTTTCAACGCCAACTCCCGCTGCGGCAGAGTCTCCTAAAATAAGCAGAGACAATGGTCTGCCCTTGCCAACCATGCCTTCTCTTTCACCACTGGCTTCTAGCAAGCGTGGTGTATTCTTACGAACCTTTGTTCCCTGCACAAAAAGTACAGGCAACAATGCTAAAGTTGAAAGTTTTAACCACATTCTATTAGTCTCTATCTTACTTAGGCTATTTACTAAAATTATTGCGGTTGAAACTTGGCAATTCTTATACCCATTTGTTCAGCCAATGCAGCTAATCCACTCATTGGACGAATCATTACCTCAAAATCAATAATTTTGCCTTGCTCATTAAAACGAATCATATCAATACCTTTTAATGATTTGCCACTGACATTAGCGCTGAACTCAAGCACTACATTCTCGCCATCTTCTGTATAAAACTCACGATGATATGTAAAGTTTTCGAACACCTGAATGACATTGGTAAGAATGAAGAAAACGACCTGCTTTCCTTCGTAAGGTTTATAGGCAACCGGTGAACGAAAAACCACGTCATCTGCCAGCAAATCATTTAGTTCGGACAAGTTACCTGCCTGAATCATGTGATGCCATTTTTCTAAAGACTGTTTTGTTCTTTCAAGTGCCATTGTTATTTTATCCTGTAATTTAACCAATGAAGTTATGGACATTTCCGTTTAAAAGAAATGTCCATATAACATTTATAGTGTCGCTGCTAATTCAGCACCTTGACGTATTGCACGTTTTGCATCTAGCTCACCTGCCTCTTTAGCACCGCCAATTAAATGAACATTTTTACCTTCTGTTTTTAATTGGTCATACATTGCAGTGAAAGATTCTTGACCCGCACAAATCACAACATGATCAACTTCAAGCACACTCGGTTGCCCATCTATAGTGATATGTAAGCCCTGATCATCTACTTTGTTGTATTGAACGCCTGCAAGCATTTTAACTTGGCGATTTTTAAGGCCTGCACGATGAATCCATCCTGTAGTTTTACCTAAACCTGCACCGACAACAGCAGTCTTACGTTGCAGTAAATAGATTTCTCGCTCAGAAGTCTCAACTTTTGGCTGTTTTAAACCGCCCACATGCTCATATTGAGTGTCAATTCCCCATTCTTCATAAAACTTTTCTGGATTTAAACTGCCACTTTCACCTTCATGAGTGAGATATTCAGCCGTATCAAAACCAATACCACCCGCCCCAATAATGGCTACACGCTGTCCCACTGGCACACGTTCTTTTAAAACTTGTAAATAGCTAAGTACTTTAGGATGATCAATACCTTCAAATTGTAATTGACGAGGCGTTACACCAGTTGCGACCACAATTTCATCAAAATTTGCTTGGCTTAATTCTTCATAAGTTGCTTTATGGTTCAAAATCAACTCAATGTTTGGTCGTAACTCAATTTGGCGAGCAAAGTAGCGTAAGGTTTCATAGAACTCTTCTTTTCCAGGAACAGTCTTTGCAATATTAAATTGGCCACCAATTTGATGACTAGCCTCAAAAATTTTAACTTGATGTCCACGGTCAGCTGCATATACAGCAAAACTTAAACCCGCAGGTCCCGCCCCAATAACAGCAATATTCTTTTGGACTTGTGCATCTTTAAAAATAAGTTCAGTTTCATAACATGCACGCGGGTTCACTAAACAAGTTGCAATTTTCATTGAGAAAATGTGATCTAAACAAGCTTGGTTACAGCCAATACATGTATTAATTTCATCACTACGGCCTTCACTTGCCTTTAAGACAAACTCAGCATCAGCGAGCATTGGCCGTGCCATAGACACCATATCAGCATGACCAGATGCCAACACATGTTCAGCCATTTCTGGTGTATTAATTCGGTTAGAAGTGACTAAAGGAATAGAGACTTCACCTTTAAGTTTTTCAGTAACCCACGTAAACGCAGCACGAGGAACTTTGGTCGCAATTGTTGGGATACGAGCTTCATGCCAGCCAATCCCTGTATTAATAATAGTTGCACCTGCTTTTTCAATTTCTTTTGCAAGCTGAATCACTTCTTCAATACTTGAACCACCTTCAACTAAATCAAGCATCGATAGACGATAAATAATGATAAAGTTTTCACCCACTAAAGCACGTGTACGTTTTACAATTTCAATAGGAAAACGAATACGGTTTTCGTAACTACCGCCCCATTCATCATCACGATGATTCGTACGTGCGGCAATGAACTCATTAATTAAATAACCTTCAGAACCCATGATTTCCACGCCATCATAACCCGCATACTGAGCAAGTTTGGCGCAGTTTGCAAAGTCATCAATGGTCTGCTGCACTTCGGCAGAACTTAAAGCTTTTGGCTTAATTGGGTTAATCGGTGCTTGAATTGCTGAAGGAGCAACGTTATTTGCCTGATAGGAATAACGCCCAGTATGTAAAATCTGCATAGCAATTTTACCCCCAGCGTCATGAACAGCTTGGGTAATCACTTTATGTTTTTCAGCTTCTTCAACTGTATCCAACTTCGTACCATGGCTAAATACAACACCATCATCATTCGGAGAAACACCGCCAGTTACAATCAACCCCACATCACCTTTTGCACGCTCAGCATAAAACGCAGCCATGCGTTCATATCCCTGTGGTGCTTCTTCTAAACCAATATGCATAGACCCCATAAGCACACGGTTTTTTAAAGTAGTAAAGCCTAAATCAAGTGGCTTCAATAAATGCGGATAAGCTGACATATTTTCTCCTTTGGCTAGCAATAAGCTTGCTAATGCAACTTGTTGCATTAATTTATAATCAAATTTTGACTTTTATGCAACATGTTGCATAATCTCATCAGTCACACTTTACTTTTGCTTACAAACCGGATTGCTATGTCACTTCCTCATGTTTTATTAACCAGTTTGCTTGAACGACCAAGTACAGGGTTCGAACTTGCCCGCCGGTTTGATCGTTCAATCGGTTTTTTCTGGAATGCTACCCATCAGCAAATTTATCGTGAACTCAATCACATGCTTAAAAAGGGTTGGGTTTCAACGCTAGAAAATGAAATGGAAAATAGTCGAAAAAAGACCTATCAAGTTGAACAATTGGGACGTATTGAACTAGCTTCATGGATGACACAACAAAGTGAACCCGCGCAGCTTCGTGATGATTTAATGGTTAGATTGCGTGCTGAAGCACAATTGAGCAATAATCAGATATTACCTGAGCTATTAAGGCATCTTGGTTTACATCAAGAGAAACTAAAACTTTATCAAAGTATTTATGATAAGGATTTTAAAGATAACGATGATCTAGATAACCGTGTGTTATACATTCACAAAATGATCTTAGAACTTGGGATTACGATGGAAAGCGAATGGATCAAGTGGTTGGAACAAGTCATCCCTCAATTAAAACGCTTTGCCCAAAATAGCGTAGCCGGAGAATAGTCATGCCATATTACACCATGCCCGATCGGGAAAATTTATTTGTACGTCGTGTTGGTCGTGGTGAACCAGTTTTAGTTTTATCTGGTCTTGGCATGCAAAGCTGGCAATGGCTCCCTTTTATTTATGCAAACCGTAAAGAATATGAGTTTATCATTCCAGATTGGCGTGGTTTTGGGGGTTCAAAGAACTGTGCAATCCCTGAACAAGATGCAATTTCTAGCCACTGGCAAGATGTCGCCCATTTAATAGAACAATTAAAACTCGATAACTTTATCTTGATGGGTTATTCAATGGGTGCCACGACAGCCATGCATGGTATGAAACATGCACATCTGGCGCAGCAGTTAAAGGCCTATTTACATATCGATCAAACACCCAAAATATCTGTGGATTCAACATGGGAATATGGTCTATTTGGCCCTCTACATCCCCAGTTCAAACAATTATTAAATGATATCTATCAATTGTTATCAAAGCATAAAAATGCCAAATATCTTTATGAATTAGCGCTTCCAGATCGACAAGAACTGGTTCGTCTTTGGGTAGATTTTATTGAGTTACAAAGCAGCAATCCATTTAGCCCTTTAGTTTTTAAAACAGCGCTCAAACAGCCTTTTCTACAAAAATATTTATTACCAATTCAGCGTTTAGATTATTTATTTTGGTATGTCGAAAATTATCTTTATCACAATGAAGATTATCGTGAAGCCATTCAACAATTACAATGCCCAACAACTTTCTTTATTGGTCGTAATTCGACGCTTTATCCAGAAACTGGTCAGACACTTATTGCACATAGTGTTGAACACGCCAAAGCAATATATTTTGAGCGCTCAGGCCATACGCCTTTATTAACCGAGCCGAAAAAATTTGGGCATGAAATCACTACATTCTTATCAGAACTAAAACATGCTTCTTAAAAAATAAAGGGATCTATTCGTAGATCCCTTTTTAAGTCGACAAATGTTTAAGCAGAGTGAGCTAACTCTTTCACTTTTAATTGCTCAGAAACACTTAATAAAAGTTGCTCAGTTTTTTCCCAACCTAAACAACCATCAGTTACTGACTGCCCATAAGTCATATCACAAGAAATCTTTTGGCTACCATCAACCAAATGACTTTCAATCATGACACCCTTTACTTGTGTTTTTAAACGTTCAGCAACGATTTGCTGTAAAACTTCTGGCTGACGCAACGGATCTTTACTGCTGTTGCCATGACTACAGTCAATGACTAATGCAGGAAGATTTTGTTTGTGTTTTTCTCTTATCGCCTGAATTGAAGCTAAATCGTAATTTGGCCCATGATTTGCTCCGCGCAAAATCAAATGTGGTAATGGATTGCCAGCACTCTGAATCACTGAAGGCAAGCCTTGTTGATTCATTCCTAAAAATTGATGCTCATTTTGTGCTGACTGAATTGCATCTAATGCAATCTGAATTGAACCATCCGTACCATTCTTGAAACCAATACTGTATGGCATATGACTTGAGATTTCACGGTGAATCTGAGACTCGCTGGTACGAGCACCAATTGCGCCCCAAGCCAATAAATCATCAAAATAACCAGTTGCCATTGGGCTTAAAATTTCACTCGCAATTGGCAAACCCTTTTCAATAATTTGCAGGTAAAGTTCACGAGACTTTTCTAAACCAAGTTGTAAATTTGATGAACCATCTAAATTTGGATCGTACATGAAACCTTTCCAACCCACGGTTGTACGAGGTTTTTCAATGTATGCACGCATCACGATAAAAATCTGATCTTTTACTTTTTCTTGTAATTTTTGCAATCTTTCAGCGTATTCAAGTACTGCAACCGGATCATGAATTGAACAAGGCCCTGTAATTACCATTAATCGAGGATCTTTGCCGATAAGAATATTTTGAATAGTTTGGCGATGTTCGGCAATTTGACGCACGAAAGAATGTGCAAGCGGATATTTTGCTTTTAACTGGAGAGGTAAACTAACTGGTGTTTCTTTTGTATTGCTTTGTGTCAATAAAGTATTTAGGGCATTCATTGGTCTTTCCTTAGGACTGCAATCTATTCAGTCCGATCATTTATTTGAGCGTTTTGGATCTATTCGTTGGTAAAGGTAAGCAAAAGTAAAACCAATAAAAGTTGCTAAAGTATGAATAAGTCATGTTGTTCATTTTAAGTTCCTCGATTCAAAAAAGATAAAGCATAAAAAAACCTGATCGGGGTTGCCGATCAGGTATTAACTGTGATGGGCAACTTTCTCATGCCCGAATACGCTCAGGCAACTATCTAAATTGCCAAAAATAATAATATGCGTTAGTGTTCACAGATAGATTTAACATCTTTATCTCAAATATAAAAAAATGTTCCTTAAATCTAAAATACGCATTGTTGAGGGCTTTGACAAGTCTTTTTTTTGAAAAAAACTTTTTATTTTCACGCTTAAGATTTGATTCACTCATTGTTTTAACGAATCAGCCCTTGAGGTTGTAAAATAATTAAGCCAGCTCCACAAAGCACGATTAGACCACCCAATATATCCCATCTTGTTAATCCGACCTGATCTACAAAACGTAACCACATGAGAGCAGTAAAAATATAAATACCGCCATATGCAGCATAAATACGCCCAGAAGCCGCTGGATGTAAAGTCAGCAGCCAGACAAAGATAGCTAAACTTAAAGCTGTAGGTAGCCACAGCCAAGCAGACTTGCCTTCTCTTAAAATCAGATAAGAGAAATAACAACCAAGAATTTCAGCAATTGCTGTGATAATAAATAACCCGAATACACTCAGTATTCGGGTTATTGCAAGACTATCAATTAACATGAGTTACGCTGGTTCTGCCGTATGATGATCTTCAAAAACTTCTAGCTTTAAGCCGACAGCTTTGCCATCTTCATTTTTCACTGATACAGCCACATTACCACCATGATCTGCAAGTTCGCCAAACAGAATCATTTCAGCTAATGGTTTCTTCAAGTGTTCTTGAATGAGGCGTTGCATTGGACGTGCGCCCATCAAGCGGTCATAACCATTTGTTGCCAACCAATCACGAGCACTTTGATCGACATCAAGTACAACTTGTTTGTCATCCAGTTGAGCTTGTAATTCTGTTAAGAATTTATCAACCACAGACTCAATCACAGTTGTTGGTAATGACTTGAATTGAATAACACTATCTAGACGGTTACGGAACTCTGGTGAGAAAGCACGTTTCATTGCTTCTTGGTTATCAGAACTATGATCTTGTTCAGTAAAACCAATACTCGCGCGAGAAATACTCTCTGCCCCCACATTCGTAGTCAGGACAATAATGACGTTTCTAAAGTCTGACTTACGTCCGTTGTTATCCGTTAAAGCACCATGATCCATGATTTGCAGCAAGAGATTGAACACATCTGGATGTGCTTTCTCAATTTCATCTAGCAATAAAACACAGTGCGGATTCTTATGGATCGCATCAGTTAACAGCCCACCCTGGTCATAACCCACATAACCCGGAGGCGCACCAATCAAACGTGAAACAGCATGACGTTCCATATATTCAGACATATCGAAACGCACCAGCTCCACACCTAACAACTTCGCCAGCTGTTTAGTCACTTCAGTTTTACCCACACCTGTTGGGCCAGCAAAAACAAAACTACCTACTGGCTTATCTGGTGATTTCAACCCAGCACGAGATAACTTGATCGCTGAGCCTAATGCAGTAATCGCCTCATCTTGACCAAACACAACACGTTTTAAATCACGCTCAAGATTTTCAAGCACTGACTTATCATCTTTAGAGACAGTTTTTGGCGGAATACGAGCAATCTTAGAAACGATATCTTCGATATTCTCTACCGTAATTAAACTATCATCGCTTTCAGCTTTCAAACGACGCTGAGCACCAGCTTCGTCAATCACATCAATTGCCTTGTCCGGCAAGAAACGATCATTAATGAATTTAGCAGAAAGCTCTACAGCTGATACCAATGCTTTATCTTCATACTGTACGTGATGGAAATCTTCAAATTTAGATTTTAAGCCACGCAAAATATCAATTGTTTCAGAAATACTTGGCTCATTAACATCAATTTTCTGGAAACGACGTGATAACGCATGATCTTTTTCAAAAACCTGACGATATTCTTGGAACGTCGTTGAACCGATACAACGTAAAGTACCATTAGCCAAAGCCGGTTTGATCAAATTCGAAGCATCCATTGTGCTGCCCATACTTGAGCCTGCGCCAATGATCATATGAATTTCATCAATGAATAAAATCGCATTTGGATTTTTCTTCAAAGCATTAAGCAATTGTTTTAAACGTTTTTCAAAGTCACCGCGATATTTGGTCCCAGCAACTAATGCACCAATATCTAAGCTATAGACTTCAGCCTGACTCAAAGGTTTAGGCGCCTTGCCATTCACAATTAACCATGCCAAACCTTCAGCAATCGAGGTTTTACCAACGCCCGGATCACCTACGAGTAATGGATTATTTTTGCGACGGCGGCACAGAATTTGTGCAGTACGCTCAATTTCTTTTTCACGACCAATCAGCGGATCAGTTTTGCCTTTTTGCGCTTCAATATTTAAGTTCAGCGTATAAAGCTCTAATGGCCCTGCATTGCCCGTACTCGTTTCACCTTCAATATCTTCAACTTCTTCTTCAACTTGCACTTCGTCTTTACGCGTCCCATGAGACAAGTATTGAGTCAATGTCAATCGATTGATTTGATGACGTTTAAGTAAATACACAGCAAAAGAATCACGCTCTGAATACATTGCGACCAGCACATCTGCACCTTCAACAGTACGGTCGCCGCCACTAGATTGAACGTGGAAAATAGCACGCTGCAATATGCGGTCAAAACTTTCTGTTGGATGAGGAGCTTGCTCGCTATTTTCGCCAAGCTTAGGAGTATGTTGTTCTACATATTCTTCTAATTCTTTACGCAAAGAAACTATATCAGCCCCACATGCTTTTAAAGCATTTACGGCCGAATCGTTGTCGAGTAATGCTAATAATAAGTGTTCAACTGTAAGAAACTCATGTCTCTTTTGACGAGCCATGCTAACAGCCAAACGTAATGATACTTCTAATTGACGACTGAGCATGTAACCCCCTTATGCTTTAGGCTCAATCTGGCAAAGTAATGGATGACCTTGCGATCGAGCGTAATTATTAACAAGGTTTGCTTTGGTTTCCGCGATGTCTCTTGGATATACCCCAGCAATACCTTTACCTTCATAGTGTACTGTTAGCATTACTTGAGTTGCTTGGTCAAGATTCATTGCAAAGTATTGTTGTAAAATTTCAATTACAAAGTCCATTGGCGTGTAATCGTCATTCATTAATACAACTGCATATAACGGCGGACACTTGAGTTCAGGAGGTGCTGTTTGTACAACAACCTCTCCGTCATGGTCTTCGTTTTGCGAATCACTTAAGCGTGGATGGAAGTGCCAATCGACATATCCAGACTGCTGAAAAGAAGCTTTGATATCTTTTAAGTTTGTTTGACGCTTATTTGTTCGCATAGGATGTTACTATTGTGAATTTGGTTCAGCTTGAGGAATTTCTGCCACAAAAGCAGAAGATGTTTCGACAGGTTTACCGCGCTGCCAACTAAAACGTTTAATAACTGGTGTATCAGAACCGCCTGTTAAACGCACCTCAATAAATTGAGGTACAAAACCTTTAGGCATTGTCCAACGACCTGTTAAACGCTCAAAATCAGTAAAGTTAAAGTTTTTAGCTTCAAGTGGTACAACCAAAACTTCTGTATCTTTAATGAGTCTTATCTCAATCGATCCTGAAGCACGGCGCTTAGTTGGGCTCACTTGCACTAAATCTAATTGATATTCATAAGCATTTTCAGGTAAAGGTTTGATCGCCAAATTTTGAATGGTCAAGCTTAAACCACCGCGCTGCCTCAAGATATCACGGTAGATATTACTCATACCTTCTTGTTGCGTTTTATCAGCATTAGCCTGATTAAGGGCTTTAAACAGATCATTTGCATTTGTTACAGCAACATCACGCTCTTGTACCGCAGCATTCAGGCTTTTATTAACTGCATCTAAAGCTGTTTTTTGCTTTTGCACGACATCTACCAATTGCTCTGCATCTGCATCGTAACCTACAACAGTCAGACCTTGACGGTGACCAATTGTATAGCCGAGCGCAAGACAACCACTCATTAAAATAGCCGCGCCAATAAACAAAGGTTTATTGGTATTTAAAAATTTTTTCTTTTGCAACGAACTTTCTGCCGAAGTCGTCTGTCCAGAGTTTTGCATCGTCATCTCAGTGTTTAAGATCAGAGTCAAGACACACATTTAAATCGAAATTTAAATGTGTGTGAAGCAAAAAAGAGTTTTTTATGGTAATAAACCAATCCCTTGTAAGCCTTCATCTTCATCAAAGCCGAACATAAGGTTCATATTTTGTACAGCTTGACCAGATGCACCCTTCACAAGGTTATCTTGTACCGCAAGAATAATAAGTTTATTCGGCTGCGGCTTATATAAAGCAATACGAAGCTCATTCGCACCGCGCACACTACGTGTTTCAGGCGAACTGTTAGCAGGCATCACATCAACAAATTTTTCATTTGCGTAAAATTGCTCATACAATGCCTGAATATCAGTTTGTTTTCCAGTTTCTGTCAAATCGACATAAATTGTACTGAGCATACCGCGGATCATTGGAACTAAATGAGGAACAAACAGGAGCCCTTCAAAACCACCTTTTTGACCAGAAATATTTTCTAATGCTTCAACAATTTCCGGATGGTGACGGTGACCCGCAACACCATAAGCTTTAAAGTTATCAGCATTTTCACTATAGATCATGCCTAAACTTGCTTTACGACCAGCACCAGAAACACCTGACTTCGCATCAATAATAATATTTTTTGTTTCAATCAATGCTTTCGCTGATTTCAAAAGTGGCGCCAAACCTAATTGAACGGTAGTCGGGTAGCAACCAGGGTTACCAATAACTTGCGCCTGTTTAATTTTTTCGCGGTTTAATTCAGCCAAACCATATACTGAGTTTTCCAGAACATCTGGGCATGCATGCTCCATGCCATACCATTTCTCAAACTGCTCAAGATTTTGCAAACGAAAATCAGCAGCCAAATCAATCACTTTAGTGCCAGCTGCAACCAACTCTTTGGCATGCTGCATCGCAACGCCATGAGGTGTCGCAAAAAATACAACATCGCAGTTTTTTAAATCATCAATATTTAAATCTGAAAATTGAAGATCAGTATGTCCACGTAAATTAGGGAACATATCTGCAACTGGTTTGCCCGCTTCTGTACGTGAAGTAAGAACTCGAACCTGCGCTTTAGGATGTCGTAATAAAATACGTAATAGTTCAACGCCTGTATAACCCGTTCCACCAACAATTCCGACAGAAATCACGTGCATTACCTCAATTTTTGAATCTATACTTGTGCAGTAGTATGACAGGATGTCCAAGCTTACAAAACCATTTCATACCGAGTAATTTTAATTTTTTTAATTTTAGCGACAATTAGATAGTACTTATTCAACTGTCAGAACTAAACAAATATCAGCAAGCAAATAAATATCAGATTCAATTTTGGAGAGCTAGGATGCTTCATCAATCAAAAGAAACAAAATTACACACTTACCTTGGCTTGAGCACATTAATTTTAAGTGCTGCACTTATAGGTTGCGGAGGTGGAGGCAGTAGTGGCAGCAACTCATCAAGCACTCCAACACCCGTTGATCCTACTCCTGAGGCAACGACTGATGTTACTGTGAAATCTCCTGTGGAAATACGTAATATCCAACTAAAAGTATATGACAACACCACTAACTCTGTTGTAGTAGATACTTCAATTGCGAGTTTAAACAACTTTAATGTCAAAATTCCTACCGCTAAATTAAATCGTTTATATCGCGTAGAAATTACGACTCAAGATTCATCTCAAGTATTTGATCCAATTACTTCAACATATCAAAATTTCTCTGGTGTTTATCATGCCTTTATTACGCCAAGCAGCGTAAGTGGCAGAACACTGTCCATAAGCCCAAGCAGTGAAGCGGTTTACCAACGAGCTGTAGTACGCTCAGGTCAACTTCCCCAAGAGACGATTGACCCAACCCGCATTGAGCAATTACATGTGGACTTAGCTTCTCAAGATGTCTATAGATCTTTACTTAATGCATTCAAAGATGTCGACATTCCAAGTTTAAGTCCAGCCAATCCCCTCACTTTTTTAACTATATTGCAGTACTCAACTACAAAACCTAGTACATATGTAGATAGCTACCTTAGCTTTGCCTACTTACAATATTGGTCAACTTTTCATAGTGGAACAAACACATATCAAGAGCTCATTAAAAGTTTGGCAACCGATTTAAAAGATGGCTTTTTAGATGGTAAAAAACTTAATGGTGATCAAACAACATTCACTCCTATTTTCACACCCGCTCCAGATAATATTGATCCAGTTAAAAATACACTGTTAGATATCGCAGCTAATCAAAAAGCAACACGCGATAATTTTGCAACCAATTTAAAAACCGCTACTTTTAAATTGGCAGATGCTCAAAGCCAATCCAGTTTAGATCAAACAGGTTATGATCTACTGCAAAAGAAACTATATTCAGGGAGCGTACCTGCTGGAAATACAACTGACTTTGTCCGTATAGATGGTGCTGGTGATTATCGTCGTGCTGTAGGTTTTAGCGGTATTACAGCGACCTGTAATGGTTCTGCATATCCTTGTAAACAAGGTTTAACTAGCATTAACCTTTCTGACCCAAAACTACCTGCTACGGACTATTTAGTTGGTCACTATGACGATACCGCAACAGGCTGCCAGCTTAATTTCCGTGCGAATGGCCAAATCGAACTTATTAAAGGATCACAGACTTATCGCTCTGCGTTAAGCGCAGATAGTACAGACAATTTATTGCAAACAGATGCTGCAAGCTCAAGTTATTTACTCAACTCAAGTTCAGCCGAACCCAATAACTCAACGCAGCAATACAACTTTATACAATTATCAATTAAAGCAAATAAAATCGTGAGTGCTAAAGCAGGTCTCGATAGCCGAAAAGCACCTGATAACTTACAAACACCACAACTAGAATGTAGTTTTAGTTAATTTGAGACATACCACCATGCAGGCAACGGATTTGATTTAAGTTGTCTGCGGTGTTTTTGAAAATATGGATCGTATTTTTCAACTTCAGCCCAAAAAGCTGGGCTATGGTCAAAATGTTTAGTGTGAGCTAACTCATGAATAGAGACATAACGAGCAATTTCATGAGGCATCAACACTAATCCTGCATGTAGCATAATATTATGCTGACTGCTACAACTTCCCCAACGAGTTTTAGGACGGCGAATTGTACATTCCCTATAAGCCAAATGAGTGTGTTCACTTAACTCTTTTAAAAGTTTTGGCAATTCTTGTTTTGCAAAGGCAATCACTGCACTTTGTAATGCCAAATATGGCTGTGTGTCTTTAAGAAATAAACAACTACTTTCCCAATCGAATTGAAAAACTCGATGCTGCTTTTGAACAATGACCTGAAACGGTTGGTCTTTATTAAAAAAATAAATCTCAGAAGGAATTTCAATCGATGCCGATTGGACGTTTTGCTGCTTATTCCACGTCTCGATCAACCATTGTTCAGATTGAGCCAAAAACTGCTGAATTTGTTTTTTACTACAAAACAAAGGAACCGTGAGACGGATTAAAGTAGGCTCGACACGTAAGCGCAATTTTCTTGCGCTTACGTGTCGAACGATTTTAATTTCTGGCATCTTTGCAGACATTACTGTGCAGTACGCTCTTCAATACCATTATTTGTTGCAACAATTGCAATCGTTGCTGGGTTTAAAGCGAAAATACCATTAGTCACAACACCCGGAATATTGTTAATGGTTTTTTCTAAATCAAGTGCATTTAAAATATTAAGATTAAATACATCCAAAATCACATTGCCGTTATCTGTTACGACCCCTTCGCGATAAACCGGATCACCACCTAAAGCCACTAGTTTACGAGCAACTGCCGAGCGAGCCATTGGAATAACTTCTACTGGAAGTGGAAAATCACGTCCGAGTTGATCAACCCATTTTGAATCATCAACAATACAAACAAATTTCTTAGCAATTGAAGCTACAATTTTTTCACGTGTTAATGCAGCACCGCCACCTTTAATCATATGCATATGACGGTCAATTTCATCTGCACCATCAACATATGCATCTAAACCACCCACATGGTTCATATCTACAACTTCGATGCCTAATTTTTTAAGACGATCGGCAGTTGCTTGAGAACTTGCCACAGCAGCTTCTAATTGTAATTCAGGCAATAAATCAATTAGAAAATTTACGGTACTTCCAGTCCCAACCCCCAAAATGCCACCTTTGGGCAAGTGTTTTAAAGCAGCTTTCGCAGCAGCTTGTTTCTTTTCATCTTGGGTTGCATATAGACTCATGACATCACTCAACTATTTTTTGACATTTATGCACCAATAATCGGCGCAAATGCACAAGGGTTTGCTACAATAATTTCCTATTTTAAACTGTTATAGGGAAGATGAACATGCTGTCTCGTGTGGTACGACAAATTTTACAAGCAACGGTTTATGATGTTGCAATTGAAACACCTCTCGAAGCAGCTCCACGAATTAGTCAAAAATTAAATAATACAATTCGTTTTAAGCGTGAAGATTTACAGCCTGTTTTTTCTTTTAAATTACGCGGCGCCTATAACCGTATTAGCCAATTACCTAAAGAACAACTCGAACGTGGGGTAATTTGTGCCTCTGCCGGCAACCATGCTCAAGGTGTAGCATTGTCAGGTCAACGCTTAGGAATTCCAGCAATCATTGTTATGCCAAGTACAACACCTGACATTAAAGTTCAAGCAGTTAAACGCTTGGGTGGTCAAGTTGTATTACATGGTGATAGTTTTGATGTAGCAAATAAATATGCGCAACAACGTGCCGAAGTCGAAGGCCTTGTATTCATTCCACCCTATGACGATGAACTTGTTATTGCTGGCCAAGGCACAATTGCAAATGAAATCTTACGTCAATGGCGTGATGTAGAATATGTGTTTGTTGCTGTAGGTGGTGGCGGCCTTATTTCAGGCGTAGCAGCTTACCTTGGAGAAGTTGCACCCCATGTAAAAATTATTGGTGTTGAATATGAAGAGTCGGCATGTTTAAAAGCAGCCTTAGAAGCCAATGAGCGCGTAATTTTGCCACATGTAGGCTTGTTTGCAGATGGCACTGCCGTTGCTCAAATTGGTGCTTTACCATTTGACATTATTCGTCTGCGCAAATCTGATAACTCAGGCCCAATTGTTGAACCTGATATTGTGACAGTAAACACAGATGAAATCTGTGCTGCCATTAAAGATACGTTTGACGAAAACCGCAGCATTGTTGAACCATCTGGTGCAATGGCCCTTGCTGGTATCAAGAAATATATTACCGAACATAAAATCAGCAATAAAAATATGGTATCGATTGTATGTGGTGCCAATATGAACTTTGACCGCCTACGTTATATTGCTGAACGCACCGAGTTAGGTGAGCAACGCGAAGCGATCTATGCGGTTACCTTATCTGAAGAAAAAGGCGCATTCCTAGGGTTTTGCCGTGCTTTACAAGGCCGCAATATTACCGAGTTTAACTACCGAGCAAACAATACTGATGAAGCGCAAGTATTCGTCGGTATTAGCTTAAAAGGTGGTGATGCAGAACGTCATGAAATTTTAGAACAATTAAAGCAACAAAATTATGTAGTAGATGACCTATCTGATGATGAGGTTGCCAAACTACATATCCGTTATTTAATTGGTGGTCATGCAAATCTAGATGATGAAAGATTGTTCCGCGTTGAATTCCCAGAACGTCCAGGTGCCCTATTAACCTTCTTAACTCGTTTAGGCCCTACCCATAATATTACGTTGTTCCATTACCGTAATCATGGTGCTGCAGAAGGACGTGTTTTAGTAGGCTTACAAGCAACTGATGCGAAACAAAACCCTGATGGTCTAATTGAAACTCTGGAGCAGATTAGTTATCCGTATGCAGAAATTACGAATAATGTGGGCTACAAACGTTTCTTGAAATAATCTTCAATTTTGATGAATAAGCTGACAGATCTGTCGGCTTATTCATATAATTCTTTTAATATTCCTATCATATTTACATTGCCTCTCTTTATCTCAAAGAAAATATCCTTAAAAATAAACGTCTAATCAGGAAACAAGGACCAACATGGCACAGTTTGCAGTCATTGGCTTAGGAAGTTTCGGAGCAACTGTTGCTCAAGAACTCACGAAATTAAATCATGATGTTATTGGCATTGATACGGTAAAAAAGAATGTTGAAAATCTTGCCAACGTTTTAACTCATGCCGTCATTGCAGATGCGACCGACGAACATGTACTTGATGAACTTAATATTCAAAATTGTGATGCAGTTGTTGTAGCAATTGGTGAAGATATTGAAGCAAGCATCTTATGTGTACTGAATTTAAAAAATTTAGGCATGGAAAAAGTTTGGGTAAAAGCAAAAACCAAAGCACACCACACTATTTTGTCGCACCTCAATATCAATAAAATTATTCATCCTGAAGAAGATATGGGGGTACGAGTTGCCCAAGCGCTGAACTATCCAATGGTGAGTCGCTATATGTCTTTAGAAGATGACCATTACATTATAAAAATTGAAATTCCCGAAAAGCTTAATGGTATTAACTTATATGGCATTATGCAGCAAGCACCACAGGTTAAAACATTGCTCGTAAAAAGACAGCAACAAATTTTGTTTGAGACCGAAGAAAATTTCACCTTGCAAACGCATGATATTCTTATTTTAGAAGGTCATTTACCGCAGTTAAAGAAACTTTCTAATTGCTTCCTATAAGAGGCGAAATCTAGAATATGTCTATATATCCCAAGCCCCATAAAACATTAAATTTAAGCCCTCCTTCACTCTTGGCACTGGGGTTTCTGGGCTTTATTATTTTTGGCACTTTATTACTCAAACTTCCATTTGCCAATACGGGTCATGTGAGCTGGATGGATGCGCTCTTTACAGCCACATCAGCAGTCACAATTACTGGTTTATCTGTTTTAAATATTCATGAGTCTTTTACCCTGTTCGGGCAAACTATTATTTTATTGCTGATTCAATCTGGTGGTTTGGGTTTTATGACTTTTGCCATATTGGCTGCATTAAGTTTGTCACCCAAAGTTGGTCTTAAACAACAAATGATGGCACAAGATAGTCTTGGTCAAACAAGCCTATCAAAGGTTACTTTTGTTGCTAAGGGAGTTGTCACTTACACCCTTATTTTTGAGCTTATTGGTACAATTATTCTCACTACTGCTTTTACACCAACTTACGGCTTTGCACGTGGACTGTACTATGCGCTTTTTTATAGTATTTCCTCATTTAACAATGCTGGTTTTTCATTATTTAATAATAGTTTAATGACTTTTCAAAATAATTATATCATCTGCCTTACAGTGAGTTTACTCTACACAATAGGTGGACTTGGTTTTTTGGTTCTCATGGACATTAAACAAAATAAAAAATGGAAAAAACTTAGCCCAAACAGCAAACTCATTCTAACTACTATTGCCATTATTAATTTAGTAGCCTTTATCTTAATCTGGGCTATGGAAGCTCAGAATCCTCATACACTAGGAATGTTAAGTGTAAGTGATCAAGCTTTACATGCTTGGTTTCAAGCGACTGTTCCGCGTTCTTCAGGGTTTAATACCATTGATACAGGTGCAATGACCAATAGCAGCTCTTTGCTTATGATGTTGCTCATGTTTATTGGTGGTGGTTCACTGAGTACTGCTGGCGGTATTAAAGTCGGTACTTTTGTCATATTAGTTTTAAGTGTATTGTCCTTTTTAAGACGTACCGATGAAATTAGGATCTTCAATCATTCTGTTTCTCACGAAACGACTTATAAGGCCTTGGCCGTTACCGCGATTACCAGCATTCTCATATTTATTGGGTTCTTTGTTCTTTTAATTTTAGAACCTAAAGCAGACTTTATGAACTTGTTGTTCGAGGTTGTTTCCGCAGCCTGCACAGTTGGGCTTTCTCGTGGAATCACGCCAGAGCTTCATAATGGTAGTTTATTCATTTTAAGTTTGTTGATGTTTGCTGGGCGACTTGGCCCATTAACACTGGCTTATTTAATTGCCACTCCGAAAAAAAGTCGACTCAAGCATCCTCAGGCCAATATTCAAATTGGATAATAAAAAGCCGCTTTTAAAGCGGCTTTTTTATGGCAATTTAGTACCAGTTCAAGAGTGAAACACCCAAACCTGCATAAGTTGCTCGGTGGTTATAATCAATTAAACTTTCACCATAACCATTAAACAACTGGAAGTGTCCACGCAATTTACCGCTGATTGGAAAAGCCCAATCGAATTGGGCAGCACCATGAGAGTTATCACCACCTTTTAAAGAGTGACGTAACATTAAAGAGAAGTCATTATCTTTCCACTTATAAAAAGCGGTTAAATCGCCACGTCCTACGTAATCTTCAATATCAGGGTTGTTATCATCTTTAGTCGCTTCGTTAATACGCACCCAAGGACGAAGCATTACAGCAAAATTGCCACGCTCTAAGCCTACATTAAAGATGACACGGTTCCAGCTACGAGATAACGGATCTGAACGTCCATTTGATTGGTGATTTAAAGTCACTCCAAGCAAACGACCATCTAAACCAAGCAATTCATAGTTCGTTCTAAACATTAAACTTGCTTCAGGCTCATAATTCGTTTCACGGAAAGGACGAGATTCTTCAGCATTAAATGTCTGCCAACGAGAAGACTGTGTATAACCTACCCACAAATCACCATTGTTGCCAAAAATATTTTCCCAAGCTTTGGTTTTTAAAGAAATCTGGAATTTACTTTCTGTTGATTTTAAATTTTGAGGTGTATGTTCTACATTGTTCGGATTTGGGCTAGTAGGTAATTCATTTCTATCACTCGTCCAAAATACAGGTAGCAAATAGACGGGTTGATAGGCACGAATATTCCAAACCCCTAGTTTACTTTTTTCAGACAACTCCCAACGTTGATCTAACAAAGAAGTGGTAGGTTCAATTTGTGGTGCCTTACCTATCACTTTAATATTACTAACCGTATCTACAACCTTCTCTTTAAAGGTTTCAGGTTGAACCGCAGGTGCGTCAATTTTTTTAACAGGCTCTGATACAGCCGCAGCTTGAATAACTGGTAAAGCTGATGGTTTAAATACAGAGTCATAACAAGCCAGACGATCGGCATTCGAAGCAAGAGCAACACATGCATCTACTGTCGCAGGAGTTGCAGGTGCCAAAGTATCAGCATATGTCACAGACGCACACAAACAGCTAAGCACGATTCCCATGCTTAGCTGTAAAGATGTGCGTTCAAATTGTCTGAACGCCATGTTCATCTCCAATCTTTATTTTAATTCACTTGTTGAATGGTAAAACCTAATTGCTGCAATTCATCGCGTTTGGCAAATGGTGCAACTACAGCTTTTACAGGAGTTTGCTCAACCAAATATTGACGAGCAACACGTTGTAAATCATCTAATGTTACATGCAACAATCTCTCACGTAAGATACGGCGGAAAGCCGGTGTTCTTGCATGCAACAATGCATAACATGCAGTAATCGCTTCACCTGCCGGAGAACCTGGTTTATCCATACTTGCAATTAGCCCAAGAATCGCTTCTTCAAGCTGATGAGGTTGTTGTTCCGTATTTAATAACCATTGCACGCTTGCTTCAAAGTCTTTAAAAGTTTCTGCTAAACGTGGGTCACGGTAACTATAGAAACGGAATGAACATGCATTGCCATCATAACTTGCTCCACCACCATACGCACCGCCTTTCTCACGAATAGCGCTATGTAAGAACCCATTACGTAAATAAGCTGCCAATACCATTAGCGGAGCTGCATCTGGATGTGAAACATCCACCGCCTGATATGCAGAAGCACAGAACTGAACATTTGCCTGAATTAACCATGCTTCATGATTATTATCATTTGCCTGTTCAACGTGAGTTAACTCTGTTGCAGTTGCATCAACGTTTAGCTTATCCCAAACATTTTGGATTTCTTCAACCAAGCGTTCAGACTGATGTTCTTCACATACAAGCAAGAACTGTTTAGGTGCTTGCAATAATTTACGATGAATACGCTTTAATTCTGCAATCAGATCATCATAGGCAACAGAGTCTTGAGTAATCTTAGTAACAAGCTCACCTAACCAGTTTAATGCACCTAAACCAGTGTTTTGATAGTCGCGTTGAGCCAATGCACTCATATTACGTGACGCGATTTGCATTGCGTAGCTATGACCTGCTCCAGATAAGCGAGATTGCCAACGTGTTTTACGTTGTTGCAATAACTCAATAATTCGTTCTTTCTCATCAAATCGAAGCTGTTCAAATGCTAATTTTAATAAATGAATGGCATCGAACTTCTGAGTCAAAGATTTAGTCGTTAACGTTAACCAAGCACTAATTTTATCTTTGTCATCAACTTTACTACGCAATGAAGCGCCCATTCCTAAACCACCACTTACAGCCGTTTGTAAGTTTTGTAGTTCAAGATAGTCATATTCACCTGCACCCACTTCTCCCATCAAGATAGAAAGCAAATTGAAGTAAGGTGACTTCACAATATCTTCAGGAATCTGAATAAGTACTTGTTGATAGTAAATACCATTTGTACCAGCATGGTACAAATTCAACGGCGTATCCATACGATTACAAAGAATTTCACGTAACTGCCCCTGCACAATATGCAAGTCAGCAGGTACATCTTCCAAACCTACTTTTGGTAATAGTTCAAGGTTATCTGGAGTATCCTGACGTTCCTCTAGAGCCTTGGTATTAGCAATAATTTCAGCCTTATCAGCATCTGTTAACTTTTCACCAATAGCAGCTAAACGAGCTTTTTCCGCCTCTTGCTCTTTTACAGACTTAGTTGGGTCTGGAACTAGAGTCATCTGCACACGATGTGGGTTGTCAAGCAAATGTGTTTGAATCAGATTTGATAACCACATTGGATCTTTCAACTCTTCTTTAACTTGTGCAATGGCGCTGTCAACATCCCAAATTTGAATTGGGTCATTGTGGTGAATCGCACCGCTTAAGCCATTTAAAATTAAACTTAAGCCATAAGGTGTACCATCACCATTAATTTCACGTTGATGCAACTCAATCTGATGCAAGATTGCATCGACTAAATTACTATCAATTGGTTTTGCAGCAACATCACGCAGAATATTTAAAACACCCTCTCTAAAGCTTTGCGCATGTTCTGGGTTTGAACCTTGAACACCACAGTAGAAAGTCATTTCAAAATTACTATCGTCTACGCCCATTAATGGACCTGTTGATTGAGCATAACCACATGTTTCTAGGTAATGGCGCAGTGGTGAAGCTGAATTTTCTAACAAAATTCCTTCAACCAAACGCATTCCCAAACGCAATTTCACTTCATTTGCTTCTGGTAATAACCAAGATAAGACATGATAAGTTTTATCTTTTAAATCATCACTATCAACACCATAGTTTTCTGTTACTTCAATTGGCGCTGCTAAGCGTTTTTCGGGCTTAGAATATAGAGTTGTTCCTGCAGAAAATTTATGTAGGGCTAATTTTTCAAATTGCTCTTGCAACTCGTAGGCTGTTTGATTCCCAAAGGTCATAAATACAGCATTACTTGGGTGATAATGTACCTTATAAAAATCGACTAACTGCTCATAGGTTAAATCAGGAATATCTTTCGGGTCACCGCCTGAGTTGTAATGATAGGTCGTTTCAGGAAATAAATGATGAGCCAACTGATGGTAAAGTTGGTCAGACGGTGCACTCATCGCGCCTTTCATTTCATTGAAAACAACACCTTTATAAACAGGTTGCCCATTTTCTAGTTCAATACGAATACCTTCTTGAGCAAAATCAAGCGGATTCAAATTAGCAGCAAATGCCGCATCAAGATAAACAGAAAGTAAGTTTTGGAAATCTTTTTTGTTTTGAGTAGCAAATGGATATGCCGTCCAATCTGCTGCTGTAAACGCGTTCATGAACGTATTTAAAGAACGGCGAATCATTAAAAAGAACGGATCACGTACTGGAAACTTTTCAGAACCACACAAAGCGGTATGTTCTAAAATGTGTGCCGTGCCTTTAGAGTCCATAGGCTGTGTTCTAAAAGCAACAAGAAATACATTTTCATCATAGTCAGTTGCCAAGTGATAATGCACCGCACCTGTGACTTTATGCTTATATTCAGACACTAAAATATCTAATGCTTCTACATGGTGCTGACGTAGCAACTGAAACGCAGGGTGAACAGTTTGAGAAATGGTTTCAGTGACATCTACAGTCATGTGATCTCCTAACATATCGGATAAGTGAATAAGTCTCATTATAGCCTGAGTCAGCTTGAGATTGGCGAACAAAAGCCAAGTAAAATACTATGTTTTTGTTGAGTATTAGTTTTCATTAGCACGGCTTTGATATCAAGCACATAGCCATGAATGTTTTATCCTACCAGAACAAAAGCTTTTAATTCTATTTATATATTACCCAATAAATAAAAAAGCCCATCAAGTTGATGAGCTTTTAGAAAAACTTTTACTTAAAAACGATAACGAAGTGCAATTTGAGCATTTAATGGATCACCCATCATGTTTGAATCATTGGCTCCACTATGTCCCGAAACAAAATAATCGCGATCAAACAGATTATTTAAGTTGAAGTTCACATCATAACGTTCACTTTGATAACCTAATGCAGCATTTACAACTGCATACCCCGGTAAAACATTTTTGTTATCTGGCGCACTAAAGCGTGAGGATTCCCCACGACCACCTACAGCCGCATACCAATGATCATTTATTTGATATTTTAACCAAAGGTTAGCCGTGTTATTTGGCGTAAGCGCAGAGTGATTGCCCGTAAACCCAAGAGTCGACTTTTCAATCTTACCATCCATATAAGAATAGCCTGCTAGTACTGAAAGTTGATCAGTCAATTGACCAGCTACCGATAACTCAACACCCTTGGTTTTTTGCTCACCTGCTAAAATTGCACTTAAACCCTTAGGATCATTTGGATCTTTATTTTGAATATTGGTTTGGCTCATCTCAAATAAAGCCAAGGTTACATTCAATTGATCATTTACATCCCACTTCGCACCCACCTCATAATTTTCAGTTTTAGTAGGCTTTAAATCATCACTGTTTTTATAAAAAACAAATGCATCAGCCAAAGGTTGGAAAGATCGGTTATAAGACGTATAGAATGAAAGATTACTTACTGGCTGATAAACCACCCCAATTCGTGGAGAATAAGTATTATCAGTGCGGCTTAAATCTAAATTATTACTTGTTTTATCATTACGATCTTGCGATAAATTGTCATAACGTAAACCAACTAAGACTTTAAGCTGGTCTGTCACTGTCATTAGGTCTTGCAGATATACACCGTAGTTTTCAAAGGTATTAGTATTGTTAGTCCCAGCAGCTACACTTGTATCTAATGGTGCCCAATTTTCAAGTTCTGGATTAAATATATTCGTAATTTGACGGAATTTACTCCAGACAAGTTCATCTTTATGCTGCTTGCTATATTCAGCACCAATTAAGGTGTTGTGCTTTAAGAAACCTGTATTAAATAAAGCGCTCAACTCTTGCTGAACATACACTCCATCTTCATTACGTATTCGTTTACTTTGACTTAATTGAATTTGGTCAGCTGGCAATTTATTTTTTTTAGGGTCTTGATGTGAATCAACACTATATTGACGGTCTAATGAGTAGTTATAGTGACGAACTGCACCATGATATTTTAGATTATCGTTAAACTCATGATCTAAGCTTATGGTTTGGCTTGAAATTTCAGTATCAACATCACCAACTTCTTTACCGTTTAATGCACCATAAAAAGTTTTAGGGTTTGTTTTAACTGGTTTACCTGTAATTGGATCTGTCGGAAAACCTTGATCTGCTAAACGATCATCATGCAAATAGTCAGCCTGAATTAAAAGCTTCGTCTTATCTGAAATATCCCATTGTAAAGATGGAGCAACCGCTTGGCGTTTTAAAAAGGCCTGATCACGATAGCCATCTGAATCTTCAACTGCGCCCGTTAAACGAACCTTAACATTCTCTGCTACTTTTTCATTCACATCGACTTCTGCACGGCGTTGCCCTGTTGTACCGCCAATAAGACTCACTTCGCGCAAAGATTCATCCAGTGGTTTTTTATTAATTTTATTAACTAATCCACCCGCAGAACCGCGTCCATATAATACAGAAGCAGGACCTTTTAATACTTCAATACGCTCAACATTCGACATGTCGCGAAAATACAATGCATCATCACGAATACCATCTACATAGTTATCTGTGATTGCAGAGAAACCACGAATCATGACCTGATCACGCTGCCCATCACCCACACTAAAGCTCAGACCAGCAACGTTTTGCAAGGCGCCTTGCATCGAAGTTACAGTTTGTTCTCTTAAAACTTGTTTAGGTACCACATTTACGATTTGAGGAACATCTTTTAATTGCATAAGTCCTTTAGTTGCAGTTGATGCTTGTCCCACTTCTTGTTTTAAGCTTTGTTCCTTTTCAGCTTTTACTGAAATTGTTGGGAGGTTCGTCACAGCCTGTTGCTCTGCCTCTACGGCATATACATGGCTTGTCATAACCCCAACTGATGAAATAAATAAAATAGAACGCTTCATGTAAGTTCGCTACGAAAAATTTCATGCGAAGTTTCAATGAAATACACTGTATTTGTAAATATTAGCAAGAATCATTATTAATTGATAATATTTATTAAAACTATGAGTTCAATGGTCTTGTTAAATCAGCCCTGACTTTAAAAATCATCTTATTAAAAAAAGAATTACTATGAGGTGTATTTATTCCCCTATCCCCTCATTTTTAAGAAAGTAACGGACCTCTCTCGATAACCATCTTTAAATTTCCTAAGATTGATAATGAAGATGCCCACAAAATGCCTGAGCTGACCTACTTATGATCTTAATAATATTCAAACAACAATATTTCGCTTCTAATTTTTGAATTAACTGAATTTTATTCAACAAACTACAGCAAATCCAAGCAATGGTGTAAACTTAGCAACCTGATTTTTTATTTGTGACAACACATATGGCAACTGTAGATCTTTTTGCAATTGGTAATGCATTAATCGACCAAGAATTTAAAGTGTCTGATGATTTTCTGAATCAACAAGGCTTGCAAAAAGGCACAATGCAGTTGTCCGATGGTGACACTCAATCTGCTCTTTATGCAGAGTTAAAACAGCACCAAGACTACAAAGGTCAAGCAAGTGGTGGTTCAGCGGCAAATACGACTGTAGCTTTCAGTGCATTAGGCGGAAGCGCTTTTTACGGTTGCCGCGTTGGTAACGATGATTTAGGTGCAATTTATCTGCAAGGTCTAAATGAAGCTAACATCCAGACCACACCAAAATCGATCAGTGAAGGCGTAACTGGTACCTGTATGGTACTCATTAGCCCAGACTCTGAACGCACAATGCACACATATTTGGGTATTACAGCTGAACTTTCTCAAGATCAAATCGATTTTGAACCATTAAAAACAGCAAAATGGCTTTATATTGAAGGTTATCTTTCTACAAGTGAAACGGCTCGTAAAGCTGTAAAACAAGCAAGAGAAATTGCAAAAGAAAATGGCGTTAAAATCGCCCTTTCTCTTTCAGATCCAGCTATGGTGCAATACGCTCGTGAAGGCTTGGAAGAACTTATGGATGATGGCGTAGATTTACTATTTTGTAATGAACAAGAAGCCTTAATGTATACAAATACAACATCTGTAGAAGATGCTCTTGCTCAATTACGTTTTAAAAATCATACAGTAGTCATTACACAAAGTGCTAAAGGTGCTTTAGTTTCTAACCCAGCTCAACATTTCCATGTTGCTGGACGTCATGTAGAAGCCGTTGACACAAATGGTGCAGGCGATGCATTTGCAGGCGCATTCCTATATGCCCTAAATTACCATCAAGATTTGAATGCGGCAGCTCAGTTAGCTATCTTAATTTCGAGTGAAGTCGTCTCTCAGTTTGGTCCACGTTTAGCTGTTAATGATTATGCTAAACTGCTTGAAAATTTTCAGAAGGAATGTGCTTGAAATGGAAAGGATCTGTATGACGGAAGAAGTTCCTGAGCGCGAAGCTAGGGCTTTTGACACTTTACAAGGAACTACTATTTTCGTTACGCAACGTGACGGCGCATTCTATGCTTATCAGAATTTATGCCCTCACCTAAAAACTGAGCTTGAATATCTAGAAAATCAATTTCTAGATCAAGACAAAGAATATATCCAATGCTCTACCCACGGTGCTTTATTTTCTGTGGAAACAGGCGAATGTATTTCAGGTCCTTGTTTAGGTGATTTTTTAAATAAAGTTGAGCTTAAAGTACATTCAGATGGCGGTATCTATATCGTAGACTGAGACGATTAACATTAGAGTTTCTGCCATGGCTGATTTCTTTTTCAATTATTATCTTATGCCATTTCACTTAAGTGTAGTGGCTTTGATATTGCTCAGCGTGGTAGAAACCATTGGTATGTATATTGGACTCCGTCCAAGTCAGTTACTCAAAAAAATTGCACCCGATTGGCTTTCTAACTCACCATTACTTAATGTTAAATTTTCTAAAGCTCTAATTTTCGTTTTTTTACTCATCAATTTCAGTTATGCAGGTTACTTTTTACAACTCTCTTTCTTCGCAATTCAACATTATTTTATTTCACCTTTTTATTTAATCGTCCCCGCACTAGTCATCGCAATCTTCTTTACTGTGTTCATGATTCACTGCCTTGACCAAGTAATTAAGCCAAAGCTTACTCATACTAACTATAACCTCTTAGGCCGATTAGCAACCATTTCTAGTGGTAATGCTAGACCTGGTTTTTCTGCTCAAGCACGCGTACGTGATGAATTTGGCCAGCTACACTACGTGCAAGTAGAACCAGAGTATGGCGAACTCGAATTATACTCTCAAGTTATTCTTGTCAGAGTGCATAAAAGCCATTATGTGGCCAAAAAAATCTCTGTATCCAACGATCTTTTTGCACCCGATTAATTCTTAATAATTGTTGTAGTCCATTATTGCTTTTTGCACGCTTTATTACGCCCTTATTTTCTTATTTATTTAATTAATTATTATTCCGAGCACCTTAGTTGGAAATAAAGTTAATAAATATTATATACAACCATTTTAGTTGGTATTAAATTAAAACAAACTATTTTAATAAACTTTATATTTTTATTTACAAGTGTTTTAGTTGGAATTAACAATCAATTCAAACCATTTTGGTATGGTATTTATTTTAAAATAACAAGTATTTGTTTTATATAAACTAATTATTTAAATATTCATTTAAAATATATTTAATGTTTATTTTTATTATATTTTGATTAATAATAAAATTATTATCAAATGAGGTTTAATTCATGAGCCTTTATTTTAAAAATCTTAATAGTCGTTTAATTAAAGAAATCACTATTATTCTAATAATAAAAATAGTGCTTCTTTTAACGATTAAACATATTTGGTTTGATGCTCCCACCATCCCCAAAAATTTCGACAATCAGGTCGCTGAGCATATTGCTGGCGATAACATTTCCAACATTAAGGAGACACGTTGATGATTTCTGAAAGCGTGGTTGATCTTTCGCGGTTTCAATTTGCGATGACCGCAATGTATCACTTTCTTTTCGTCCCTTTAACTTTAGGTTTGGCATTTATCCTTGCCATCATGGAAACCACTTATGTCATTTCTGGTAAAGAAATTTACAAAGACATGACTAAATTTTGGGGAAAATTATTTGGTATTAACTTTGCTTTAGGGGTAACGACTGGCTTAACAATGGAGTTCCAGTTTGGAACGAACTGGGCTTATTACTCACACTATGTAGGTGATATTTTCGGTGCACCACTGGCAATTGAAGGCCTGATGGCATTCTTCCTTGAATCGACATTTATTGGTCTATTCTTCTTTGGATGGGACCGATTAACTAAGGTTCAGCATCTAGGCGTAACATGGTTAGTTGCACTAGGTTCCAACATGTCAGCGCTCTGGATTTTAGTGGCGAATGGATGGATGCAAAACCCAGTAGGTGCAGCATTCAACTTTGAAACGATGCGTATGGAATTAGTTGGTTTCGGCGCACTTATTTTCAACCCTGTGGCTCAGGTTAAATTCGTTCACACTGTATCAGCGGGTTATGTAACTGGTGCAATTTTTGTACTTGCCATCTCTAGTTATTATTTACTTAAAAAACGTGATCTACCTTTCGCCCGTCGTTCATTTGCAATTGCTGCGATTTTCGGTCTTGCATCTACACTTTCAGTGATTTTACTCGGTGATGAATCTGGCTATGAACTAGGTGATGTTCAAAAAACCAAATTGGCTGCTATTGAAGCCGAATGGGATACTCACCCTGCTCCAGCTCCGTTTACTTTGTTTGGTGTACCAAACCATGAAGAGATGCGGACAGATTATGCGGTTAAAATTCCATACGCATTAGGTTTAATTGCAACTCGCTCAACAACCAAAGAAGTTACTGGTCTTAAAGACCTCATGCAACAACATGAAGTTCGTATTCGCAACGGTATGCTTGCCTATGCTGAACTTGAAAAATTACGTGCAGGCGATCGCTCACCAGAGTTATTAGCTTCATTTGAAAAAAATCAAAAAGATCTAGGTTATGGCCTACTTCTTAAAAAATATGCACCAAATGTAGTTGATGCAAGCGAGCAAAATATTAAAGCCGCTGTAAAAGATACTGTTCCAAATGTTACAGCACTATTTTTCTCTTTCCGAGCAATGGTTGCCTCTGGCTTCTTAATGCTATTACTTTTCATTTTAGCAACTTGGGCAGTAGCAAAAAGAAATGCTGAAAATAAACCTTGGCTACTTAAATATGCATTGTTTGGTCTGCCACTTCCTTGGATCGCTGCACAAACTGGTTGGTATGTAGCTGAAGGCGGCCGTCAACCATGGTCTATTGGTGAAATTTTACCAACACACCTCTCTACTTCTAGTTTAAGTACTGGCGATGTATGGGGTTCGATTCTTGCGCTAGCAGCGTTCTATACCGCACTTTTAATTATTGAAATGTATTTAATGATTAAGTTTGCTCGTCTAGGACCAAGCTCTTTGCACACTGGTAAATATCATTTTGAAAAGCAAGAACCGAAAACCGCAGTTAATGGGGAGGCCTTATCATGATTGAATATGAACTATTAAAAATCATTTGGTGGGTGTTAGTTGGCGTACTACTGATCGGCTTCGCTCTTACCGATGGCTTCGATATGGGTTCCATGGCTCTCATGCCTTTTGTTGGAAAAACCGATAGCGAACGCCGTGCTGCGATCAATACGATTGCACCGCACTGGGATGGGAATCAAGTCTGGTTTATTACGGCGGGTGGTGCACTATTTGCCGCATGGCCGATGGTATATGCTGTAGCCTTCTCAGGTATGTATTGGGCTTTACTACTGGTTTTATTTGCCCTTTTCTTGCGACCAGTAGGTTTTGATTACCGTTCAAAACTTGCAAACACCAAATGGCGTAATTCTTGGGACTGGGGCCTGTGTATTGGTGGTGCTGTTCCTGCCCTTGTGTTTGGTGTTGCCTTCGGTAATTTATTTCTAGGCTTACCATTTAGTTTAGATGACACGCTACGCTCTGAATATACAGGCAGCTTTTTTGCCCTTCTCAACCCATTTGCCTTAATTTGTGGTGTTGTCAGTCTATCTATGCTCTGTGCGCATGGTGGTGCATGGCTCATGTTGCGTACAGACGACGCTTTAAAACAGCGCTCTGCCAAAGCAACGCAGATCATGGCAGCTATATTTTTAATTTGTTTCCTTGTGATTGGGGCATGGCTGTATTTCGGGCAAGTACCAGGTTATAGCTATGCAGTTGCTATTAATCCAAATGCTGCACTCAACCCTTTAGCTAAAGAAGTAGTGACTAATAGCAACCCTGGCTGGATGAACAACTACAACACCTATCCAGTGACTAAAGTTGCTCCAGTTCTTGCAATTTTAGGTGCAATCATTACAGTTTTTGCATCTTCAAAAGCAAAAGCAGGCTTAAGTTTTACTGGCACAAGTTTAATGATTGTCGGAGCAATTTTAACAGCAGGCTTTGCACTATTCCCATTCTTACTTCCATCTAGCATTAATCCTAATTCTAGCTTGACGATGTGGGATGCTGTGTCAAGCCACCTTACTTTAGGCGTTATGACAGTCGCTGCTGGCATTTTTGTACCACTCATTTTGATCTATACCAGTTGGTCTTATTACAAAATGTGGGGCGTCATTACCAACAAACACATCGAGTCAAACTCGCATAGCTTGTATTAAGGAGAAGCAAATGTGGTATTTCGCATGGATCCTTGGCATTTTGATGGCATGTTTTGCAGGTGTACTCAGTGCACTTTATATCGAAAATCATCAAAATCTAGATGAGGAATAAATGATGGCAAAAGCAATGACAGCATCAAATCATCGAAAAGCTCAAGCATTCGCAATGGCCCTTTCATTTCTGTTGGCATTGCCTCTTGCTGCAATTTTGCTGGTTTACCCTTCACTCATGTTAGATGCAAACGGACACTATAATCATAGCCAACTCATGTTAGTGATGATCGGTATTTCTGGTGGTTTCATTTATGGAGTAGGGTTTGTACCAAACTTCTGGTTATGGAAATGGTTATTTAGTCCATGGATAGCATGGCCTCTCATGCTTTTAGGCTATTACATCTGGTTTCTAACCTAAACAAAAAAGACCTCATTTGAGGTCTTTTTTCATTTCAATTAATTTAATAGGTACCCTTGGCACCCCTACATTTGCTTCAACTGGATACGGCTGTTCATTACCCGTTTTCGCATATCCACGACGTTCATAATAAGCAATCAACTCTGAACGTACATCTAGAACATACATGACAGCGTTGGTCAGATGAGGGTCTTCTTTCAATGCATATTGCTCTGCATATTCTAAAACAGATCGGCCTACTTTCATATTTTGAACATGCGGATCTGTACAGAATGTTCCAATCTCAACCTGACTATTTTCAAATGTGAGCCCAACACACGCAACAATTTTGGAAGAGTTAGTTTCCCCTACCAATAATATTGAATTCTCAAACTGTAGCTGTTCTTTTAATTGAAGTTCTGTAATGCGTTGCCCTTTTACAAACGCAAGCTCTGTTGTCCAACTTCGACCTTGTTGTTCTCGATAAGACTTGTTAATTAAATCTATGAGTTCTGGAATATCAGCAGATTGAGCTAAACGGAAATTTAAATTAGTCATAAAGTATACTTAGGCTATTTATAAAAATTCTAAAAATAAAGCCGATATTAAATCGGCTTTATTTTAAATAGCAATTAATTAATTTGATTGTTCCGCTAACCATGCCATAAATTTTTGACGCTCAGCTTTAGAGGCTTTCTGCCAACTTTCCACTAAACGTTGATCATTCGTTTGTGCTACACCCGTTACTGGCATAGACGTTGGAGCTGGCACAACAACCTGAGCAGAAGTAGGTTTAGCCGATGCATACACAGCTTCAGGCTGTGGCTTAGATGATTTAGTTGTAAAGTCAGCGACTTTACCCAACAATCCAGTTGCAAACCATGGTTTTGCTTCATTGTTTGCACCCGTTTGTTTCACAATTAATTCATTATTTGCACTGTACAAAGCAACTGTTGGTTGCTCAGCATATTTTTTCGCATTTTCATAATCTTTAGGTACATCTACCATCGAAAGCTTATAAGTTTTCCCATCTTGCAATCTAGGTGTTTGAATTGTGACTACGCCAGATTTAACAATGTCATGCTCACCATTTAAATGTTCAAAATATTCTTGGTAGCGCACGCTTAAGCTAGTTTCACCCGCATCGACTTTATAATTATTTTTAGATGAACGAAATAACCCAGAATTGACTTCTTGACCATTCACAGCAAGGATTACAATTTCCTCAGGTGCTGTAATTGTAACTGCTGAAAATACTGAACCGCTGAGTAATAAACCAATTGCAGCAACACTTAATCTTAAAGTCATCTGTCTCTTTCTCTATATTTGATAAGCTATGAAATCATGAGCAATATGCAATATGATTGTGACTATTTTATGACAATACAGTTATCAGCTATTTTTCCAATTTATTATTTTTAAATATACATTTGAATTTCATCAGCTTTCATTCTATTTAATTCTTCTATTAATTCTAAATACATAAAAAAGAGCACCTAAATAGATGCCCTTTTTGACTTTCAATTAATTGAAGGTTTTGAAACGATCAGCATCATTAATAAATGCTTTTTCACCAGCAGGTGCTTCAACAGAACCAAATACTAACTGAGCACGTAACTTCCAATTCGCTGATACATCAAATGCTTCAGCAGCAGCAGAGTCAACAATTGGGTTATAGTGCTGTAAAGAAGCACCTAAGCCTAGCTCTGAAAGTGCTGTCCAAGTTGCAAACTGCGCAATTGCAGTTGAATGCTCAGACCAAACTGGGAAATTATCTGCATATAATTCAAATTGCTCTTGTAAACTTTTAATAACAGCTTGGTCTTCATAAAATAATACAGTACCAACACCGGCAACAAAGCTATCAATTTTTGCATTTGTACCAGCAAAAGAATCTGCAGGAACAATTTTACGTAATGCTTCACGAACTAAATTCCAAAATTTAGCATGTGATTCACCATAAAGCGTCACTACGCGTGAAGATTGTGAGTTGAATGATGAAGGACTATGTTTAACCGCTTCACGGATAGTTTCTTCAATTTTAGTGCGATCTAATGCAACATTTTTACCAATTGCATAAATAGTACGACGGTTTTTAATTTTATCTAAGAAAGTAGACATTTTGTTATTTCCTACCTATTTGATTGACCATGGGCCGTTGTTTGGGAATGAATACAGTGTATTGAACTCATTTTTTATAATCAGCATTAAAAATATGACAGTTCGTTTTATTTTCGCAACAATAAAAAAAGATATACATATAAAAAAGCTCCACCATTTAGTGAAGCTTTTTACTGCTGATAACCAATTATTTATCAGTTTCAAACAGTGCAGCAACAAATGATTTAGCCGAGAATGGTCTTAAATCATCAATTTTTTCACCAACACCAATAAAACGAATTGGCACATGGGTACGACTTGCAATATTAAAGAGTACACCACCTTTTGCAGTCCCATCTAACTTGGTAATTGTAATACCAGTTAAACCTACAGCTTGATCAAACTCTTGTACTTGGTTAATCGCGTTTTGACCCGTACCTGCATCTACCACCAACATAATTTCGTGAGGTGCAGTTGCATCGATTTTTTGCATAACGCGTTTAACTTTTTTAAGTTCTTCCATCAGGTTGCTTTTATTATGTAAACGACCTGCTGTATCTGCGATTAATACATCAATTCCTTTAGCACGAGCACTTTCAAAAGCATCAAAAATAACAGAAGCACTATCAGCGCCATGACCTTGAGCCACAACAGTGATATCGTTACGTTCACCCCAGATTTGTAATTGCTCTGTCGCTGCGGCACGGAATGTATCACCCGCAGCCAACATCACTTTTTTACCTTCACCTTGCAAACGCTTTGCTAACTTACCAATAGTTGTAGTTTTACCAACACCATTTACCCCAACCATCAAAATAACAAAAGGCGATTTGTTAGGGTCAATATGCAAAGGTTTAACACGTGGAGCCAACAAAGCAACCAACTCTTCTTGTAACGCTTTATATAGAGAGTGGGAATAGATCAAATCACCACGAGCTGTACGCTCTGTCAAATTGGTAATGATCGTTCTAGTTGCTTCAACACCAATATCTGCAACCAACAATTGCTCTTCAACTTCTTCCAGTAACTCATCGTCAATTTCCTTTCCACCGATCAGGATATTGACCATACCATCAGCGAAATTACGACGAGTTTTGGTTAAACCTTCTTTCATCCGGCCAAAAAAACCAGATTTTGGTTGTTCAACCGCGGTATCTGTAGAAGCCAATTCAACTTTGGCTACTTCAATATTTTCTTGTGATTTAACAGGAGATTCAACGATGGGAACATCGATAGCAGGTAAATTAGGTAATGTGACATCGTCATCACCGATCTCAGCATCTATCAAGAATTTATTTTGCATATTCGATTGTTGCTCCATGCGGATTCCTTGAAAAGCAGCGCATTTAAAAAGATAAAGTTTAGCATAAATTCAAAATTTTGCCTGCCACAATAGTGCTCAAAAAGCTTTGTAAACCAAGATTTAGCCTGATTCACTCATTTACTGAGTGTCTTCCTGAGCGAGTGCCGGATATTGCTTAATATGCGCACCTTCAAATTGGTAAGCATGCATTAACTTTAAATACTCTGCCCGATGAATTTCTGACTGAGCTATAAGTAACTCAGCCATGTCTTGAGTTCTTGGATAAGTCGCCTGATGAGAAAGTTGTATAATTCGTTGATATTGATCCGGACTAATAGGCCGAAGTAATGCTAAATATGACAGCACAAAAATACAGCCAATGACAATAACCACAAATAGGTTAAAACATTGATCAACTTTTAACTCAGACTTTAATTTAAGAAAATTTTGTTTGAATATGAGCATGACCTACCTCGAATTAGTGTAGTGTAGGGTTCAATACTCATAAGTACAAGATCAAACATCCAGTAAGGTTAATAATCGTACCTTACTGGATAGTATGAGTATGCTTAACTTATTAGTGAACGAATGACAGAAAAGTATAAAATTGCTGCAATAATCACCAAGACTAAAAACATCGCAAACATACTTAACCCTTCTTCTGCATCTGCTGGATGCAATTCGTCTTCATCAGCAATTTTTCGAAGTTCCCCATCATAAACTTGATAAAACCAGTTTTTTTGGGTGGGTTCCAAATGTCCAGCAAAATCAAATACCCTTTTGCGCTGTGCGAGACAATAATCCCCTAAATGGATTTCCTGATGAAAGATAGCTTCGTCTAATAGTTTACGGTGATAATGGGCCAGTTCTATGATTTGCTCCTCTTTAGGCGGAGTATCAAAAACAAAGCCATCGATTGTATTTGTCATATTTTATTCTCCTTGTCTTTTATTCTCATATTGATTTTAATCAAAATTATTTGTGAATAATGTTTAATCATGTATTCTAATAGTGAACTAAGCGATATGCACTAATAGTTGACAAATCCATCAATTTGTAATATTAGTTTAATAATTCTAAGTTAAATTAATTTAAAGGCAGTGGCCTTTAGAAAAAAGTAATCATAATTACAATAAGGAGTTTTATATGATTCAACGTATCTCTCATCATGATTTAGAACATGTATATGCAACTGCAGTTAACACAATTCATTCTCAAATGAACTTTCAAGATGCAGTTACACAGTTAGAAGAAGTTGCTCGCGCTGGGCACGGTAAAGCTGCGCTATTCTTAGCAGAATTGTACTATCAAGGTTTCCGTGTTGAACGTGACTCACTTAAAGCACAATATTGGCAAAAGTTAGCCACAATGCAAGCATAAAAAAACGTCACTTAGGTGGCGTTTTTTTATGTCCGTAAAAATTTGATATAAACCAATTCATTTCTTATCTCTTCTTGTGCTTCACCAAAGCTTTAATCGCTTTGTTTTGCTCAGGTGGCGTTTTTTTATACCCGTAAAAAATCAAAAGTTATCAATTTATCTAAAGCCTTACTTCGCCACTTCAGTCATGGCTCAGGTGGCGTTTTTTTACGTCTGTAAAAAAATTCTATAAATATAATTTGCTACGTACTTCGTTTGTCTTGCTCAGTTGGTATTTTTCTTATGTCTGTAAAAATACAAAATTATCAAATTATCTTAAGCTGCATCTCTCTACTTCTAGTCGTGGCTTAAGACGAATTTTTCTTAGCTGGGAATATTTGTTTACGATTTGATACCTGTTTAAACTGAAATGTCATCTATTTTTTCTATAATAAGCAAGACAAGTTAAGAACCATTAAATTGACAATGAATAGTTTAAGCAATCTACAACCGGTTTCAAAAGACTTGATGATTAAGATTTATATTTTAAGAACCATGATGTATTGCGGAGTTCTTTGGGGATTATTTCATGAAGGTTGGGCAATTAAATCAGATCAGGAAGACTTTATTTTTCCTTTCTGGCTCAATGGATTGCAAGCTCACCGCTATGCCAAAGAACATTGGCCACATTACAAACCGAGAAGAATTACTCCTAAGGATTTTCACGAGTCTTTATTACCAACCTTAACTCGACTCAATGTTACACCAGCTTTGTTTAATTCTTCTCATCGTAAGTTGAAGTTATCTACACAGCAAATGCATCATTTCTTTTTTAAACATCCGCACTGGCAAGGAGCCTAAAGTTTTCTTTAGGTTCTTAACTATTATTAGAATGCTTTTTGAACGCTTGAGTGTAAAACTTGTATTTGAATGACTATGAAGTCTTTGCATTTTTATAAAATCAGGCTAATTTAAAACAAAATGATAAAACACAGGACAGAAGAAATGACAATCGTTGCACAAGTAATCAAAAACAAATCAGAGCAAGATATTTTTACAATTTCTCCAGAAGCCACTGTCCTTGAAGCAATTAAGATCATGGCCGATAAAGGAATTGGTGCGTTAGTGGTAGCCGAAGGTGAAAAGGTTGTCGGAATTTTATCTGAACGTGACTACACGCGAAAAGTGACACTGATGGAACGTTCTTCATACAGCACTACAGTTGCTGAAATTATGACATCTAAAGTTCTTACTGTAAGCCTAAACAATACTGTTGAAGAGTGTTTACATTTAATGACAGATCGCCACTTACGTCATTTACCTGTATTGGACAATGAAAAATTAGTTGGTTTTATCTCTATTGGTGACTTAGTAAAAGCAGCAATGGAAGATCAGAAAAACTTAATTGAACAGTTAAAACAGTATATCTCTGGTTAATGACTGGTAATAAAAAATGGGCCTATAAGAGCCCATTTTTTTCATACTGAAATTTAAAGATAGTCACTGATCAAGCCAACTAAACGCTCTAATAAGTCATCAGCCTGTGCTTGAGTCATATTAATAGGTGGTAATAGACGAACTACTGAACCTGCCGTAACGTTGATAATAAGCTTATGTTGATCACGAGCAATAGCAACCAGTTCAGCACAGTCTTTAGGTAATTGAATACCAATCATCATCCCAAAACCACGCACTTGAATATTCTTGTCTGCTAACTTTGCGCGAAGTTGATCAACAATATAGCGTCCTACTACTGCCGCATTTTCTACAGCATTCTCTTTTTGGATTGTATCGATTACCGTATAAACCACACGAGAACCTAATACAGTACCGCCGTATGTAGAACCATGACTGCCAGGTCCTAATAAACCAACAGCTTTACCCTGTGTCATTACTGCTCCAACTGGAAAGCCATTCCCAAGTCCTTTCGCAGTCGTCAAGACATCAGGCACAATGTTGGTGTGCTGATATGCAAAATATTTACCAGTACGTCCATTACCTGTTTGAATTTCATCTAACATCATTAGCCAGTTATGCTGATTACAAATATTACGGACTTCTTCAAGATAGCTAAAGCCTTGAGGAGCAGTATTAATACCACCCTCACCTTGAATTGGTTCAATCAAAATTGCAACAATATCTGGATGTTGCAAAGCGGCCTCTTGAATTGCATTCACATCACCAAATGGCACACGAATAAAATCATTCAACAAAGGAGCAAATCCGTCTTGTACCTTTTTATTGCCCGTTGCTGAAAGTGTTGCCAAAGTACGACCATGAAATGATTGTTCAGCCACAATAATTTTTGGCAAACGCACACCTTGTTGGGTACCAAATTTACGAGCAATCTTAATTGCACCTTCATTTGACTCAGCACCACTATTTGAAAAGAAGATTTCTTCCATACCAGAAACTTCAGCAAGCTTCTGAGCTGCGGCAGTTTGCCAAGGAATTTCAAATAGATTACTTGTGTGCACAAGTGTTGCAGCTTGTTCAGCAATTGCTTCTGCAATAACTGGGTGAGCATGACCTAAACCACATACAGCAATACCCGTTAAGGCATCTAGATATTCTGTGCCATCTTCAGTATATAGATATGCCCCTCGGCCTCGTACAAAACTGATCGCTTGGCGACCATAAGTAGCCATTAAGTGTGATGGTTGATCAGGTTGTATTGGAGCTAGGGTAATATCAGTCATAACGAACTCTGTCTGTATGAGGTTTTAAGAAGGGTTTATATAAACAAAAACTGGCTCTGATGAAAAGTCTCATCAATCATTTATCTAAAATTTCGTCTGCTTTTCGCTATCACTTCGGTTTATACAATAAAATATTGAATATTCAATGCAACTTTAAGTATTCAGGTGGTTTGCAAAGCAACATAAACACCCCCTATAATGCTGCTAGATTAGTTGAGGATCTATTTATGACTGAACAAGCACGTGATACTGAAGCGTTAATCCGCGATCAAATTGCGAAGCATCCCGTTTTACTTTACATGAAAGGCACTCCACAGTTTCCACAATGTGGTTTCTCTGCACGTGCTGTAGAGGCGCTCAGTCAAATTGGTCGTCCATTTGCATATGTAAATATTTTGGAAAATCCTGATATTCGTGCAATCTTACCAGCAATTGCGAATTGGCCTACATTCCCGCAACTTTGGGTAAATGGCGAACTTATTGGCGGTAGCGATATCATGCTTGAAATGTTCCAAAATGGCGAATTAAAACCATTAGTTGAACAATATAGCGCTGCACCAGAAGCGTAAATAATAAAAAAGCCAATCAATAGATTGGCTTTTTTATGCTCTCAATATTACAAGTCGCTCACGCCAACATAGCGAAACAAACCTTCCACACCTAAATCAGATTTTAAGACAATCAAATTTCCATAAGGTGTTGTCGTTAACGCTTTAAAAATATTCATGTTTGGATCTTCGTGTAACTCATCCACGCTCTTGCTCATGCACTCTTCAAATCGGTCTGCAACAAATTCGAATCCTAAATCCATAGCAATAAATAAAGTGTGCTCACATGGCTGAACATACTGTTCTTGTGCCCAGTCAATTATTGCTTGTTTGCAAAATGGACACTCAATATTTGTAGAGGCATCGTTAAGTTCTATCAATTGATACGGCATTAGATTTGAAAAGTAGAGAAAAATATAGTGTAAAAGAAATTGATGAATTGTTCTATAGACAACCTATAAAGCCTTTTTAAATACATACATTCAAATTACAAGGTAATTACAATATAATTTCAAAACTCTTTCTATCAATTAAATAATGAATTTATCTCCTACTTACAAAAAACTTAGCATAAGAATTATCGTTGCAAAAATAATAATGTAAAATCATGGTTGTTGCAGAAATAGGATATTTTAATGCTCACTGATCTTGATGATTTTTATTGTTTTGCTCTTGTTGTTGAGCATGGTGGCTTTAGTGCTGCTGAGCGTGTAACGGATATACCAAAATCAAAATTAAGTCGCCGCGTGTACAGCTTAGAAGAAAATTTAGGCGTCCGCTTAATCCAACGTAGTTCTCGACACTTTGCTGTTACAGATATTGGAATGGATATTTATAGACATGCTCAAGTCATGATGAATGCTGCGCAAGCTGCTCATGATTTAGTTGATCATTTAAGTATTCAACCTAGAGGCGTGGTGAAAGTTAGTGTGCCTGTTGATATTGCTCAAAATCAACTTCCTAAAATCCTACCTGCTTTCTTAAAAAAATATCCAGAAATTCGTTTGCAACTAATGGTCAGCAACCGCCGAGTAGATGTTATTAATGAAGGAATTGATATCGCATTACGAGTTCGCTCAAAACTGGATGACGACCCTAGTTTAGTTCTTCGACAGTTCGCGCTTATAGAACAAAGTTTATTCGCAAGTCAGGCATATTTAAATGAGTTTGGGGATATAAAAAACCCAGAGCAACTCAGTGAACATCGCATTTTAAGTTTATCTGAAGATCATCTTGATCAACAATTCATTTTGCATGGACCTGACAATCAGCAAAAGAAAGTCAAAGTTAGCCCTATTGTAATGGGCACAAACATACACATGTTGGCTCAATTGGCTAGTCAGAACTGTGGTATCGCATTATTGCCAGAGACTGCAGCAGAAGACTTCCTAAAATCCGGGCAACTTATACAAATCTTACCAGACTGGAAAGCACCTCATGGAATATTACATGCCGTATATCCATCACGCCGAGGGTTACTGCCTGCTGTTCGAGTATTCATTGATTATTTAGTAGAACATCTTTCTGAGCGTTAAAATAAAAAAGTTCGATAATTTATCGAACTTTTTCTATATTTTTCAAATTGCAGGATAGTTTCCCACACCTTCAGGCCAACGGGTTAATAGTTCAAAACCAGTATCTGTTACTGCAACCATATGTTCCCATTGAGCCGATAACGAAAGATCTTGAGTAACAACTGTCCATCCATCATTTAACTCTTTCACTTGCGGTCTACCTGCATTTACCATTGGCTCAATGGTAAAAACCATTCCTTTTTTTAAGACCAAGCCTTGCCCGCGTTGCCCATAATGCAAAACATTAGGTTGTTCATGATAAACCTTACCAATCCCATGCCCACAATATTCTCGAACAATACTATAGCCCTCGCGGTGAGCAACTGACTGAATAGCATAACCAATATCACCCAATGTAGCTCCTGGCTTAACAGTATGAATACCTGCAACCATCGCTTCATAAGTTGTATCAACCAGTTTTTTTGCTTGTGGGTTTACATTACCCACAAAATACATGCGGCTCGTATCACCAAAATAACCATCTTTAATAATTGCGACATCAATATTAATAATATCGCCATCTTTTAAAATTTTATTGGGTGATGGTATGCCATGGCAAACAACTTCATTTACTGAAGTGCATATCGTTTTTGTAAAACCGTGATATCCCACATTAGCCGGAATAACTTTTAAATTATTTACAATATAGTCATTACAGAGGTTATCTAAATATTCAGTAGATACGCCCGGTTTAATATAGGCCCCTATCATTTCTAAAACTTGCGCAGCCAAGCGTCCAGAAATTCTTAACTTTTCCAGATCTTGTTCAGTTTTTATTGTAACAGTAGAAGCTCTCATTTAGTTTTATCCTCGTAGATGCTGCTTTTACAACGCCTACAAAAATGTAAGTTAATTTAGAATATTTTAGAATGGATATAGGAGAGGTTGGAAGCTTTAAACGCCCAAATATTCAACATTCATAATAGAAATTTATATTTTTATTTTTGCATAATTTCTTTAAAAAGTCAGATATAAAAAATGATTTCATGATTTCTTTCAATGATTTTTCAACTAGATACCTTAACCAGTTGATATTTTTAATATCTCTTAAATTTTTTTAAGCCTCCAAAAAAAGCTTTTTCACATAAAATACCACTTGATCATGCTCTCTTTTGCTCTAAAATTCCTTCTTTTTTATTAAATTTAATTTATGCAACATCTTCGCACTGGAGATATTATTGCCTTAGGTTTTATGACCTTTGCCCTTTTTATTGGGGCTGGCAATATTATATTTCCCCCTATTGTCGCTCAACAAGCTGGTGATCATGTATGGCTAGCCGCTATGGGCTTTTTGATTACTGCAGTTGGCTTACCCGTAATTACGATCATGGCACTCTCTCGCATGCAGGGTTCCATTGAAATTATTAGCTCTCCCTTAGGTCGAGTAGCAAGTCTGATTTTAACTGTTGTTTGTTACTTATCAGTCGGCCCTTTATTTGCTACCCCACGTACAGCTACAGTTTCTTATGAAATTGGTTTCTCCTCTTATTTTGGAACATCAAGTAGTAGCCTTTTAATCTATAGCGCAATTTATTTTTCATTTGTAACTATAGTTTCACTTTATCCAAACAAGTTATTGGACACAGTTGGACATGTGCTTGCCCCGCTAAAAATTATTGCTTTAGCAATTTTAGGCATTGCAGCAGTCATGATACCTTCTGGTTACGTACCTGCTCCAATTAACCATTACATTACATCTCCAGTTTCTGAAGGTTTCGTAAATGGTTATCTCACCATGGACACGTTAGGTGCACTAGTATTTGGTATCGTTATTATTCAAGCGATTTACTCTCGTGGCGTAACTGATAAAAAGTTAGTGACCAAATATGCAATTATTGCCAGTCTGATTTCAGGTGCCGGTCTTACTTTAGTCTATTTGAGCTTGTTCAAATTAGGTCTAGGTAGCCATGAAGTAGCACCAAATGCAGCAAATGGTGCAGTAATTTTACATGCATATGTTCAGCATGCTTTTGGAAATATGGGTTCATTATTCTTAACTGGACTAATTTTTCTAGCGTGTATGGTTACAGCAATTGGCTTAACTTGTGCGTGTGGTGAGTACTTTGCTCAGTTAACGAAATTACCATACAAGCTTTTAGTATTTATTTTAGTTGGTTTCTCTTTCATTATTTCGAATCTTGGATTAACTAAACTGATTGCTATTTCAGTACCTGTCTTAAGTGCAATCTACCCACCAGCAATTGTGGTGATTATGCTGAGCTTCTTCTGGAAATTTTGGCATAAACCTTCATTTATTGTCGGTTCAGTAACAAGTATTTCTTTAATTTTCGGTATTATTGATGGTCTTAAAGTTGCAGGTTTCGGTGATTATTTACCTGAATTTCTTCAACATTTACCATTAAATGAACAAAACTTAGCTTGGTTGATCCCATCTTTAGTTGTTCTTGCAATTACCGTAATTATCGACAAATTTAAATTCAAAAATATTTAATCTAGTGGCTTTTTTGAAATCGAGTTTTATCCAAACATGATTTTATATATTGAATAGAATGCTGTGTTTACCCAACCAGCATTTTATTTCCACACTAGTTTTTAATGACAAATCAACAATAGAAATAATCAATTTTTACTGTAAAATTACACTAAAATAATTTTTAGCTTACTCAGGAAAGAAGAGCAACAATGAAAACTAAATATTACTTAACATTAGCAGATGCAGAGTTTTTAATGGAAGAAGCTCAAAAATATGCAATTGAACACAACTTTAAAGTCAGCATTGCTATTGTTGATGAAACAAGCTCCTTATTACTCATGAAACGTTTAGATGGCGCCTCTCCTTTAAGTTCACACTTATGTTTAGAAAAAGCAAAATGCTCTTCAATATCAGGTAGACCGTCAAAATTTTATGAAGAACTTCTGCAAAGTGGCCGTCTTGGTTTCTTAAGTATGCCTAGCGCTCAAGGCATGTTAGAAGGTGGAAAACCAATTATTCACGAAGGTGAAATTTTAGGTGCTATTGGTGTATCGGGTGTTCAATCTTTTGAAGATGCAGAAATTGCTCAACATGCAATTGATACCTTTTTTAAAAAGCAAAATAGCTAAGATAAATTGATAGGAAAGAGAAATTAATCCACTTTTCACTTAAATAGTTTCTCTTTCCGAAAAGAACAAGTATTTCATACAAAAATATTTAATATTTACTTTTTTAATACCTTAAGCTTTTATAAATATAGAGGTTTTTATAAAACTGTTTAAAAAATTTTCTATTCGCTCTTGAATTGAGTTGAAAATAGCAGTACAACATTAAGCTTAAAACTTATTCTTGACTAAAACATTAGGTTTTAGCGCAACCACAAGGAGGGATGGAGATGTTATCATTACATTTCAACAAACAAGTCTTCATTAACACTCTGAACAGCAAAGATTCAGTTGTTTATGGAGTGACACCGCTTGCTCTTATGCTGACTTTACTGTTTCAAGGTATGATTAAAGGAAATCTAAAACCCGAATACTTTATGTATGCGATGGTGGTTTCTTTCATATTTTGTCTGTGGGCCTTTGTCGATCATAAGATGCGAAAATTAGCCAAGCGACATCTTAGTCAACAATAATTGTAAGATTAAAAAAATGGATGAGCCATCATCCATTTTATATACCCAGAAATAAAAAAATTGTTCCTATAACTAAAATAGCTGTAGCTAATAACTCAGTAATAATCAATCCAACCATCATTAAAGACATTAACCACGAAGGTAAGTTAAATCTACCTAACTGATGTGGACTTTTAAATTGATTTGTCGTGTCCTGTAAATAACCGTGTACCATATAAATTAATATTGAAAAGCTAAAAAACAACACATTTGCTAGCACACACCACAAAGCAATATTTTCATTTAAAACAGTAAAATAGCTCAGTACAGCAAGAATTAGAGTAGCAGCTGCATAAAGTAAACTGCTGCGATGAGCGATATCAACATAATAGTGGGCACGATGTATCTCTGAACGGCGTATTTGCCAATATTTCCACACCCCTGTGAACATTCCCATCCATAAAAATATGCCACTAAATACAATCGCTAACTGTACAGCTTTCGGTAAATCCATCTTTTTCTTCCCAATTATTCGTTTTATTAAAATTTAATGAGCGGTATAGCATAAATCTTGACTTTATAGTCACACTTTAATCAAGTATCGTTTTGGAACTCATGTAAATTAAAGTCATCAATAAGCTAATCATTAAGTAATATTATGGATAACACTTTTGAATCATTTTGGATGACCTGCGAAGACGGTTATCAACTTGCTGCACAATTTTATCCAACCCAATCAAAGAAATCAGTACATCCTGTTTTGATTTGTCCAGCTACAGGTATTACTAAAAACTTTTATCATCCTTTTGCTACATGGTTAAGCCAACAAGGTTATGAAGTATTAAGCTTTGATTTCCGTGGTATTGGAGATTCATTGCATGGGCCGTTAAAGCAAAGCGATGCAAGTATTAATGATTGGGGAACGCTTGATATTCCTTGTGCAATTGATGCCTTATTAGAAAAAACTCAAGCAGAAAAAGTTACTCTTCTTGGCCATAGTGCGGGTGGGCAACTGTTAGGGATTGTGCCAAATTTTCATAAAGTAGCAAAAGTTGTTGCGGTAGCAGGTTCTACAGGCCATGTAAAAGGACTTAAAGGTAAAACCAAGTTTCTGGCCCCTGTTATGTTTAACGTTATCTTCCCAATTTCTAGTACGTTAAAAGGTTATGGTGCTACTCATTTTATTGGAATGGGTGAAAACTTACCTAAAAAAGTTGCACAACAATGGAGAGAATTTTGCAGTCATCCAGGCTATGTGAAAAATGCGATTGGTAAAACTATCTTTCATGACTTTCACACTGAAATTATCTGCCCTATTACTTCTATTTGGGCAAGTGATGACGAAATTGCCACTCAACACAACGTTGCAGATTTATTAAATTTATATCCGAACGCATCTACTAAAATGCTAGAACTGAACCCGACAAAACTCGGCTATAAATCAATTGGGCACATGTTAATGTTTAAAAAATCACATCAAAAGCTGTGGTCACTCTTAGAGCAAGAAATTCAATAGTAATTTAAATTCTATCATTTAGTTTTTGCCTCTATGCCCGTAATCCGGTGTAGAGGTTTTTTTATTATTAGCACTCCCCTTTTTATTAAATAACTTTATTAAATTTATAGTTACCATAAGAAACTAAAATATATTAAGTCGTGATCCCTTTGTATTTTTAATAAGCATTATTTACGTAAATACGTCGATATAAGCTTAAAGTTCTGCTATGGTAATTTGTCTGAAGCTGTTGTTTAAAAACAGGTAAACCAACCTATTTTAATACAAACAGCTTCTTTTTTTCTGTTTTAGTTAAAACCTAAGAAATTGTTCAAGGATAAGTATGCTAGCACTCGAGCCTCGACATATTCATATGAATCAACATGCTGTTGATAAAAAGCATGCATTACAGTGTCTAGTAGATATTTTAGTAAAAGATGGGTTAGTTACACCTGAATATGTAACAGGGCTCATCAATCGCGAACAACAAAGCGCCACCTATTTAGGCCAAGGAATTGCTATTCCACATGGCACTCCACAATCTCGTGAATTTATTTTAGAGACAGGTATTCGGTTAGCTCACTTCCCTGAAGGAATAATATGGGATGGGGAAAATACGATTTATTTAGCTGTTGTTATTGCAGCAAAATCCGATGAACATTTACAAGTACTACAAATATTAACTAGAGCGTTAATGCAGGATGTAAGTGAACAGGTAAAAAATGCGACTCAACCTGAGCAAATTATTGAACTCTTACAAGCTCAACCCCTATCTTTAACTCTGCATGAAAATTTAATTCAAACTGAAATTGAATCTCAAGATATTGAAGATTTGTTATGGTCAGCCTCTCAAATTCTAAAAAAACATAATTTCGTAAAATGTGGTTTCCTCAGCTCACTTGAACCAGATCAAGTTATCCAGTTACAAGACCAGATCTGGTCTATTTCTAGCAGTAAGTTTGTTCAACAGCCAGCAATCAGTATTGTAAAGCCACGCCATGCTTTAAATGTAAGTGGACAAAAACTAAATACACTCGTCTGTATTGCTGCCAATGAGCAGTTAGATAGCCAAAAATTTAATCGACTGATTGATATTTTATTTAACCCAGAACAAGTCGCACAACTAGATCAAACACAAGCACCAAATGAAATTGCTAAAATTATTGGTGCAGATGTTATTCCAGATTGGCCTCATCGCTCGGTTGTATTAGCCAATGCCCATGGATTACATGCTCGACCAGCGACTCATTTGGTGAACTTAACTAAAAGTTTTCAAGGTGATATTCAGGTCGCAGTGGACGATGGTAATTTTGTTTCGGCCAAAAGTTTGACGCGCCTCTTGGCTTTAGGATGTAAACGAGGTCAGACTTTACGTTTTATTGCCGAGCCAGAAACAGATGCTGTTGAAGCTTTAGATAAAGTTATTCAGGCCGTGCAACAAGGCTTAGGAGAAGAAGTCGAACCTATTCAATCTTCAGATACCCAAGAAGCTCAATCGCATCAAATAGTAAAGTCATTGCCGAAAACATTGAGTACAAATACAGGTATTCCAGCTTCTAGTGGTCTAGCTTTTGGCCCCGTACATGTCATCAAACCTAAGGTTTACCAATATGAACGTATGGGTTTAAGCGTTAAAGCAGAAAAAGAAAAACTTGATATTGCTCTTCACGCAGTTAAAAACAATATTCACCAAGTTATTGCAAAATCTGAAGCGAATGAAATTAAGCAAATTTTCCAAGCACATTTGGAAATGCTAGACGACCCTGATCTTATTAATGGTGTTTATCAAAAGATTAACTTAAACCTTTCTGCTCCTGCTGCTTGGCATGAACATATTGAAGCAGCAGCTAAAGAGCAAGCAGCTTTACCAGACCGCTTACTGGCTGAGCGTGCTACAGACTTACGTGATATTGGCGATCGTGTTTTAGCTCAACTCTGTGGCGAAGTTATCATCGAAGAACCTAAAGAGCCTTATATTTTGATCATGTATGATGTGGGGCCAAGTGATGTGGCTCGCCTTAATAAAGATCAAGTAGCGGGTATTTTGACAGCTGTAGGCGGTGCAAGTGCACATAGCGCTATTGTTGCTCGTGCTTTAGGTATTCCTGCAATTGTTGGTGCGGGTGATCAAGTACTAGAGATTGAACAAAAGAGTTCTCTTTTAATTAATGGAGATACAGGAACTTTTGTATTAAACCCTAACACTCAGCAAATCGAACAAGCAAAACAAGAACGAGAGCTTCAACAAAAAATTCGTGAAGAGGCTGAACGTCACAGCCAAGAACCTGCGATTACCTTAGATCAACATCAAATCGAAGTTGCTGCCAATTTAGGAAAAGTTCAAGCTACAGCCCACGCTGTAGAATGTGGTGCCGAAGCAATCGGACTACTAAGAACCGAACTCGTTTTTATGGCTCATAGCAGTGCTCCAAGTGAAGCTACCCAAGAAGCAGATTATCGTGTTGTGCTAGATGCTCTCGCTGGACGCCCACTTGTAGTACGTACTCTTGATGTAGGTGGTGACAAACCGCTTCCTTACCTGCCAATTGCTGAAGAAGAAAATCCATTTTTAGGCCTAAGAGGTATCCGTTTAACGCTAAGACAGCCAGAGCTGTTACGTCAACAACTTATCGCTTTGCTTAAAGCCGCAGATGATCGTCCTTTACGAATCATGTTTCCAATGATTGGCCGTATGGAAGAATGGCGTGCTGCCAAAGCTATTCTTGATGAAGTTAAAGCTGTACATCCATGCGCCAACTTACAAGTTGGTATTATGATAGAAGTTCCTTCTGCTGCCTTACTTGCGCCTATTCTTGCTCAAGAAGTGGACTTTTTCAGCATAGGAACAAATGACTTAACCCAATATACTTTAGCTATTGACCGTGGTCACCCTATCCTCTCGGCTGAAGCAGACGGCCTTCACCCAAGCATTTTGCAATTGATTGATCACACCGTAAAAGCTGCGCACAAACATGGCAAATGGGTGGGTATATGCGGAGAACTCGCAGCGGATCCAAGAGCTGTACCGATTCTTATGGGATTAGGCATAGATGAGCTCAGCATGTCTCCAAATAGTATTCCTTTAGTAAAAGCCCAAATTCGTACACTTAACTACAGCCAAGCTCAAGCGCTTGCAAAAAGCGCACTAGAATGTGAGAGCGCTACTGCTGTACGTCAGTTATCCGAACAAGAAATCTAAAGATTAGGAACAGTAATGGCTAAAGTTTTAACAATTACTTTAAATCCTGCAATTGATGTAACGATACAACTCAATGAGTTACACATTGGCGAGGTAAATCGCCAAGAATATGTAGAAATACATGCAGCAGGCAAAGGATTAAATATTGCACAAGTTTTAAAAGATTTGGGGCATGAAGTTATTGTTTCTGGCTTTCTAGGAACGACGAACAAACAAATTTTTGATGACCATTTTAAAGAAGCTCAATTCCAACCTGAGTTTATTTATATTGAAGGCGAGACTCGTCAAAATATAAAAATTGCTGAACATTCTGGGCGTATGACCGATTTAAATGGAAAAGGTTTCTTAGTTTCTGAACTAGATAAAAAGAACCTCTTTCAAAAAATCGAAATGATTTTGCCACAAGTAGATGTAGTTGCAATTGCCGGGAGCCTTCCACAAGGTTTCAGTGTTGATGAATTACAGCAACTTATTAAGCTCATTCAACAGCAAGGGAAAAAAGTTGCACTAGATACAAGTGGTAAAGCATTGGTCGCTGCAATTGAATGCCAACCATGGATGATTAAACCAAATACAGATGAGTTAGTAGAAAGTTATCAACTTCCTGCCGCGACTTATTCTGAACAAAAAAAGCTTTTTGAAAACTTAGCTAAAATTGAGCATGTCGTTATTTCGATGGGCGAAGACGGAGTAAACTGGCTACACGACACTCACCCGCTTCATGCCCAAGCCCCTAAAGTGATCGTTAAAAGTACCGTTGGTGCAGGTGACTCTCTTTTAGCAGGCATGATTCATGGCTTAATAAATGGCTTCTCTGATGAAGAAACATTAAAAACTGCTACTGCAATCGCAAGCCATGCTGTCACACAAATTGGCTTTCGTATTCCCAATGCCGAAACGCTAAACCAGTTAAAAGCCCAAACTACAATCAATTCATTGAGTGAATCTGATGCTAACTGCTAAACATTTATTATTTGTCATTAATAGTCCGCAACAGCAAGTCAATGCTTTGATTTTAGCTCGGAAACTTTCACAGGTTGCATCTCAACAGGGTTATCCGAACAACATTATTTCGCTTGATGAATTTGAAATAAGTGAAAACTTTGATCAAGTTATTGTTGTTGGACAACGCCCGAAAGATCTTAATAGTTTTGGTACACATCCATTATCTTTCATTAGCATTGAAGAGATAAAAAATGATGCTCACACAGCTTTCCAAACTGCCTTAGATCACTTTAAGCCAGCTCAAGATTGGCTAAGTGATAATATCTTGGCAGTAACTACTGCTAAAAAGTTTGTAGCAATCACTGCGTGTCCTACGGGTGTTGCACATACTTTTATGGCTGCTGAAGCTTTACAACAAGGTGCAGAAAAGCTTGGGTATGAGATTGAAGTAGAAACACAAGGTTCTGTTGGTGCAAAAAATATTTTATCAGCTCAAGCTATTGCTGAAGCAGACATTGTGATTCTTGCCACTGACATTGAAGTTAACACAGACCGTTTTGTAGGTAAGCGTGTTTATCGGTGTGGTACAGGTTTTGCTCTAAAGCAAACAGATAAAGCCTTTGCTGAAGCAATCAGTAATGCACAAGTTTTAGAACAAGGTAAGCAACAAGCATCAGCCGAGAACAAAGATAAAACCGAAAAGGTGGGCGTATATAAACATCTCTTAACTGGTGTTTCTTTTATGCTGCCTATGGTGGTGGCTGGAGGTCTGTTAATTGCTCTCTCCTTATGCTTTGGCTTAAATGCTGCTGAACAAGCAGGTAGCTTACCCGCCATATTAAAACAAATTGGTGCTGCTGCATTTATGCTCATGGTCCCAATGTTATCAGGTTATATTGCCTACTCAATTGCTGATCGCCCTGGTCTTGCACCTGGTCTAATTGGAGGGTTACTCGCCTCTCAACTACAAGCAGGTTTTTTAGGCGGTATTGTTTCAGGTTTTCTTGCGGGTTATATCGCACTATTTATTGCTAAAAAACTTAAACTCCCTACCAGTTTAGAGGCACTTAAACCGATTTTAATTATTCCATTATTAGGTACATTATTTGTCGGTCTCATTATGTTCTATGTGGTTGGACAACCTGTAGCACATATTTTTGAGCTAATGAAAGACTTCTTAAATAACATGGGTACAACAAATGCTGTGTTAATGGGAATTATATTAGCAAGCATGATGTGTATCGATTTAGGAGGTCCAATTAATAAGGCAGCCTACGCTTTTACTGTCGGGTTACTTACCACAAATACCTATATGCCAATGGCAGCAACAATGGCAGGCGGTATGGTCCCTGCAATTGGTATGGCTATTGCGACGTTCGTGGCTAAAAATAAATTTAGTACAGGAGAGAAAGATGCTGGAAAAGCCGCTTTTGTATTAGGGTTATGTTTTATTTCAGAGGGGGCTATTCCTTTTGCTGCTAAAGACCCAATGCGTGTTATTCCAACTTGTATTTTAGGTGGGGCTGTGACTGGAGCACTTGTTGCATTATTCCATTGCGAATTAGTTACTCCTCATGGCGGCGTATTTGTCCTTTTAATTCCCAATGCGATTAATCATGCTTGGTTATATCTCGCGGCTATTGCAGCAGGTAGTATCGTTACAGGCATAAGCTATGCGATTGTTAAGAAAAAAATAGAAGAAAAAGTTGTGACCACTGCATAATTAAAAAAGGGAGAATAGAAATTCTCCCTTTTTTACATTTCATATGTTTCAACAAATAAAACCTTTCAATTACCCACTTTACGCTACTCGCATAATTTAATCTAAATAACTGTTACTAATAAGCTGCGCTAGCACTTCCTCTTCCAACTTTATTGTTAAACTGAACCTATGTGTGATTTAGAAGATGAGTAGCATGAGTAAAAACTCTTAAAAATATAATTTATAGACAAAAAAACTAAAAAAATATGGTTAATCTTTCCACCAGTTATTTAATTTTATACATAACAATCAATGAGTTAATAAATAAATCAAATTTATTTCACTAAATAATAGATGATTCATGTTAAATGTATGGTAAATTCCACCAATCCCAAAACAAATCAAGTTTTTGATATTTATAAATATTTATTATTTAAATATCTTGATTTTTCATAATTATGACTTTAGAGACAAAAACTATCTCGTTCAATGCCACGTTCAAATCATAATTTTTTTTCTACGATGCGCTTGTAATCCAGTATCGTTCAATTAACGATCAAGCAAGCCTAGATGCAATCTTGTATATCTGTTCAAAGATTTTAGGAAACTAATGATTATGACTCATCAAGTCACATTAACTTTCAACAAACTTTGACTATAGAAGAAGAGTATTTTTAGTTTGTGCAAAGTATAGAAAAACTTATCAAGACAAGGTCCTTTAAACCATGTCATTGTTAAATTTAGCTATATAAATTTTGCTCACCAAGTAAAGTCCTGATATAACTTGCTTGATGAAACTATATTTTTCAACTATTAAAGATAGTTCACCAGAAATGCGATCCACCAAGGTATGGGGAAAAGTCAATGACAAAGAAGTATGCGCGTTTTTTACCTACAACAGAATCTTTTACTCTTGAAGATTTTCCATATTATTGGATTACTCAAGTACATGCCCAATATGTACAAAACATTGATAATGCGTTAAAAAAATATGGTTTAGATAACTCACGTCGACGCATTATGTTGGCTTTAAGTAGTAAGCCCCATGCAAGTGTTTCTGAACTTTCAGATATGATTATTTCAAAAATGTCGACGACCACCAAGATTGTTTATCGTTTAAAAGATGAAGGTTTGGTAGAAACTTATTCTTGCCAGACTGATGGTCGAATTACTCGCGTAGTACTTACAGACAAAGGTACTGAAATGATCAATAAGATTAATGATCTAACTAGCGTAGTACTCGAACAATCTTTCGAAGGTATTACCCCTTTGCAATTAGAAAAAATGATGGAAAGTTTAAAATTACTTTTAAAGAATCTTTCTCGTTAATATGAAATAGATGTCTTATAGTAAATAAAAATTAAGCTCTTTTTACGAGAGCTTTTTCTATTTTAATGCCTCATCAAAGTATGGATAGAAACAACCCTCACATAAAATAAGCAATTAACCTCTTATCTGTTGACTTGAGCCCATAACTCCAGTAGAAATTCTTCTTCAACAACTGCATAGCAAATTTTTGAAAATGGCTAAAAGAAAATACAAAAGTGACAAGTTTCAAGTGCGTCGTATTAACCGTCAATGGTGGGTACTTGAAAAAGACCTTGAATCAAGCTGCTATTTAAAACATGAACAAGTGGCAACAAAAACCTTAGCAAACAACTATGCTGATGATTATATTGAACAATATTATATGAATCTTTATATTCAACAAGAGTTGAAAAAACCTGAAACTGTATAAAAAAGCCATTTGGCTTTTTTTTATTTTTAATATTTAAAGATTATAAAATAAAAAATTAAGGATAAAAAAAACCTACATCTTGGGGAAAATGTAGGCTATAAAATGCACAAAAAGGAAATATATATCCTTCTTGATGAGAAGAATTTTACGATAATATAAGCCTTTATTTTATATTACTTTTGTAAACTTAATAGTGGTTATTGTATTTATTTAGCCTTTTTAAAATTTCCCTCTTTTAATATATTATGGTTAAATTTTGTTTTATTAAAAGTTTAACTATTTCAATTTACTCCGTATCTTTTTATAATTTACTTTCATTTTTTCTATTAAGATAAATTTATAAAGATAATTATAAGCTTCTGTTTTAATAAGTTTTTTACAAAAATAAGCATAAATCTTTTTTTAACTTAACACAGATAAAAATCAATAAATAACAAAAACATAAATTAAATTTTAAGTATATAATATATTTTAAACTTCCATTTTAGATCAAAAAAAATACAGGCAGAATTTATTTATTGCTGTTTTGATTACTACAGAAAGATTACAATAATGGCTAATTAATAGATTAGCCCCCATACAATCTTTCTAGGCATGTTATGACTTCAATGTCGAACAACACCCAAAAGCATTTTATTGTTGAGCAAATTCCACTACCGACTTGGGTAAGTGATGAAAATGGCTTGATATTATATTGTAATGTAGAGTGTACAGAATATTGGCAGGATACTTTTTCTCCATTACCTCAGCAATGGTTAGATTTTATATCTCCTGTCGATTTAGACGAAGTCAAGAATAGATGGCTCGAAGCAATTCGCCTGCAAAAAAGAATAGAATTAAAATGCCGACTTTTACAAAGTGGCAATCAATATAGATGGTGCAAACTTTCCATTCAAGCCTCCAAATATCGCGGCTCTTCTCTAGCGAGTGAATGGTATGTCAGCTTTTTAGATATTGATCACGATATTCAAGAGCAACAAAACTTGCAAAAGAATATTGAAATACAAAATCAAATGTTAGACATCAGTGTAGATTGCATTAAGGTACTAAATGTAGATGGCACAGTTTCTCATATGAATAAATCAGGATGCCTCGCTTTAGGTGTCCCTGTCGATGAAACAAAATTTGGGATGAAATGGCTTGAGCTTTTGCCACCTCATATCCGTAAACGTGGACGTGTCGCTTTAAAAAAAGCCCTTCAAGGCAAAGTTGCCAGATTCGCTGGAATGAGCTGTTTACCAGATCAGGACCCCGAATATTGGGATAATATGTTGACCCCAATTCATCGGGAAAATGGGGAAATCATACAAATACTTTGTGTATCACGTAACGTTACTCAGCAGCATTTGACAGAAAATCAGCTTAGAAATATAAGTGAACGAGATGAACTGACCGGATTATGTAATCGGCGTTCATTTAAATTTCAACTTAAACGTACCCTTGCATATTCAAAAGATAGCCAAACAAGTGTGGGTTTACTATTAATTGATCTTGATCATTTTAAGCATATTAATGACACTTTGGGGCATAGCGCAGGCGACCATCTTTTAAAAGTCTTATCCAAACGGTTTAGTCATTGTGTTGATGATGAAAAATGCTTTGTTGCACGACTAGGTGGTGATGAATTTGCGGTTATTATTAATAACCTTAAATCTGAAAATGATGTACGCGAGCTAGCAGCTATTTTACTTCAACAGTTAAATCAGCCGATTACTTATTTGGGTAATGTTTTAAATGGTGGAATGAGTATTGGTTGTTCAATCTATCCTCAAGATGCCGTAGATCAATCAGGTTTACTTAGTTGTGCAGATATGGCATTGCATGACTTAAAAGCGCGTGGTCGCGGTGGCATTCGCATGTATGATCCATGCATGATGCAAATGACCGAGACTGTGGCCTCTCAGCTTAATTTAGCACGTCAGCTTATTCGTCATCATACCATCCAGCCCTATTATCAACCTAAAGTCGATTTAAAAACTCATCGTGTTGTAGGTTTTGAAGCTTTATTACGATGGCATACAACTTCAGCTCAAAGGGGTTATCCGTCACAAATTGCAGAAGCTTTTAAAGATTATAATTTAGCGAGTAAAATCGGTGAAACAATGCAACATCAAGTTTTACGTGATATCGCAAAATGGATAGATCTTGGTATTAAACCTCTTCCTGTTTCACTCAATGCCGCACCTGTTGAGTTTTTAAGAGACAACTATGCTGAGCGGCTCTTGAAAAAGATCAATCAATTTCAAATTCCAACACATTATATTGAAGTAGAAGTCACCGAACATATGCTAGGCGACCGAGGTTCAGAGTATGTGATCCGTGCACTTAACAAATTAAAACAACTTGGTGTACATATTGCGTTAGATGATTTTGGTACAGGTTTTTCATCACTTACCCATATCCGTGACTATCCAATTGATAGTTTAAAAGTAGACTGTAGTTTTATACAAAAGATGCAGCATGACCCATCAATTTATGCGATTGTTCAAGCAATTGGATTGCTCGCTCCAAATTTATCACTGGGGCTTATTGCAGAAGGAATTGAAACTCCGGAACAAGAAGAGCTACTTCGACAATTTGGCTATAGTATAGGTCAAGGATTCTTGTTTGAATCTGCTATAGATGCCAATCAAGTCATTTCAATACTTAAACAGAATCAACCTTACTTAGTAAGTCATTACAATGCTTTAAAATAAAATTTCTCATCTTTCCCCATACTAAAAATAAACAATAATCTTTCGAAAATTGTTCATAATATAAGCACAAAGATAATAAATTGGTGTTTTGGCACCCTACATTATCATAGGGTAATAAGGAGCAATATATGAGTTATCACCATATCTTAGTTCCAGTCGATGGTTCTCCTACTTCACTCATTGCTGTCAATCACGCAGCAGCACTTGCTAAAGCCTTTGGTAGTAAAGTGACTCTCGTATATGCGCTTACTATAGATCCTTTTATTTCTGTAGAGTTTATTGATAGTACAGAATTAGCACAGGATTATTTTAATAAAGCTAGAGCGTCTATTCAGGGTATTTTAGACCAAGCGAAAGAACAATTTAGCCAACATGGAATTTCTGTTGAAACAAAAATTGTTGAGGGTCAAACAATTCACACAGAAATTATTAAAGCAGCGACTGAACTCAAAGCAGACCTATTAGTTATTGGTTCTCATGGTCGAAAAGGGTTTAAAAAGTTCTTCTTAGGAAGTGTAACTCAAGCTCTTTTAGGAGAAATTCATTTACCGGTATTAGTCGTAACTGAATAGTTTTTCTTAAGCTAAAAAAAACCGATCTTATATAGATCGGTTTTTTAATAGCCGGTGTTACTGAGCCTTATATGTAAATCTAATCAGAGACCCAGGGTTTTCTAATGTGTTCGTTACAGAGCCGTCATCTTTTTGGACATTTCCGGCTGTATCAGTCAACACGTATAAGACATTCCCATCTGGACTTGCAATCACGTCACGATAACGGTTGTTGCTCTTAAACATTGGGATAGCATCATCATAAGTTGTACTGTAAGTTGGATCTAACTTAATACGGAAAATAACACCGCGTTTTAAAGAGGGAACCAATAATGTATTTTCCCAACCAGAAATTGCTTTTTTGCCGCCCTTATAGACATACGCAGATGACGGCGCAACTGTTGGCCAGCAAATGTAGGTCATATCTCCACAAGTTGGGTCATTATAATTGTAGGTATCTTGAACGGTATATAAAGTTTTTAACGGCGGTACAAAGTTTTTACCAGTCCATTCAGACTCTTTCATCACAGGTACACCTGTCGCTACTTTTACTCCGTTTTGCCCTAAATCTTTAATTTGTGACTTATTAGTTGCTGCCGAATAATTTGCATAGGCATAGCCGCTGTCATCTTTGTAACCAGCTACATTTGGCCAACCATAGTTACCACCTTTAACTATGAGGTTAATTTCATCGTCAGAGTTTGGACCTTGTTCAGATTGCAACAGTTTACCATTTGGAGTGAATGCTAAGCCCTGAGGATTACGGTGTCCAAGCGTATAAATATGGCTAACTACCCCGTTAAAATTTGGATTATCTTTTGGAATACTTCCATCAAGATTTAAGCGTAGTACTTTACCCATGTAGGTATGATAGTCTTTGCTACTCACTTCTTGTTGAGTCGGCGTATGCTGTGCTTGATTTGGCAAGAACAAATAAGCAAGCTGGTTACGTCCTTGGTCACCAATCGTATAGTAAATCTTTTGATCTGGACCAATTACAAGACGACCTGACTGATGGTCTTTCGATGAAGGTAATCCTGCTAATAAATCGACTGGCTTTTCAAGTGTATCTGTTGCTTTGTTATAGGTATATCGACGGATAATCGTTTGATTCGGTAATTCTTTATCTGTAGATTTCGGATTTTTAAATGTACCTGAAATATAAATATAAGGGTTATTTTTAAAGTTAGGATGGAAGGCAAAGCCTAACAAACCATTTTGTCCATCGGCATCATTTACAATCTCAGGCACCTGAAAAACTGTTTTTACACTGCCCGACTCTGGATTAACTCTTAGAATCTTACCTGTTGCGCGCTCTGTTAACCAAATTTGATTATCAGGCCCCCACAACAAAGCATGTGGCTTATTTAAATTAGATAGAATAACTTTCTTGTCAAAGTTTTCCGATTTCGCTTTAGCAAATTGAGATGGAGTTAGAGGAACATCAGCAAATGCTGAGAGTGTAACTAGCTGAGCAGCGCCTAATAAAGTAATTTTAGCCAATAAATGTTTATTCATGTGTTCACCTTATAAATTGTCAAAATTTTCCGAGAATTTTTAAACCTTTACTTACTGGTTTGTACGAGTTCTCTATATGATTTGTATTATGATGAATAACAAATCTATTAAAATCTAAATTTCTGAAAGGCTCTGTTGCATAAAAGTATGCTATTCAAGATGGATGAATACTGACGCAAGGTCTCTTTAAGATGAGTAACTTTAATTTACGACTTATATATTTTTAACTACTCTACTCGCTTTATATCTTTATCATTTTGAAATAAAAAATAAGTTAAATACACAGTTATTAACGAAGTCATTGATAGTTAAGGAGACAATTCCAAACATAAAATATATATTAATCAAAGATAAAAGTTAGAAGCTGTAATTAAAAATAGGCTTATAAACAAGGATATTTTATGTGCGACCTTTAAACCTATTAAAAATCACATATCAATCATTATTAATAAAAAGGTACCCACTTAACAAAATATCAATTTAATAAGATTTATTTTTATTTTACTTATTTTTCAGACAACCTTACAAGCAATCCCACATCCAATCTCAAATAAATTAAATAATATTATACAAAAAAAACTATGAAGAACTTTAATTTATAAAATACTATATTTTTCAATTATAAAAATAAAATACTTAGAACTAAGTGTAAAATCCAGATTATCACCACATAAAATTACACAGGATTAATAATGTAAAAATATATAACCATGACAAACAATATGAAAATAAAAATAATAAGATATGTGCCAACAGTATTAAAGCTTCTTAAAAACTTCCAGATATCCATACATATATAACAAAAGATAAGTTATAAAAATTATTTCAAGATTTTCTTTAATCTGCAACAAAAAGACATTTACAATTTTTTTAACTATAAAAGTTCAGTACAAAATGCGTAAAAATATATTTCAAAAGATCTATTACTTGACTATTGAGCAAAATCAAAAAAGTATGGTTATAATAAATATTATATAAATTTTAATTTTAGTTCTGGCAACTCGACCTTACATCCTGCTAAGCGATGTTTGCAATCGGAACTGTACTCAATGAATCCATCTTTAATAAAGTAATTGCAATAACCATTCATACTGATGCTTGGATCAAATGTTGGTTTTTCAAAGTTCCCATTAAAAATCCACTGACTCCCATTCGAAAACGGATAATGTACAGGAATATAATGAAGGTATCCGCAACCTGGACACATATGTTCGTACATACCACCTTCAAAATATTGTACTTTCATAAAGACTCTTCTATAAAAAAACAATTCATGTACGCGAAAAAATAAAATCATTTAGTTATCCACCCTAACTCTATATTTTTTATTCTTTTAATTTATCAACCGTATATGACAAATTTATGAAGAATAGAAATGCATCTCTACACTATTTCTGATCAATCCGATTACTTTATTCTTTAAAATGAAAAATTTTTAGATAGTTATTAATTTCAAAAGATATTTAACTTAGTATTTAGTTCTTATTATTTTACAGACCTATGTTAGATATAAAGCAGTTACAAGAAAATATATAAAATAAAAAAGTCCGCATCTTGGGAAGCTACGGACTTAAAAACTCAACTAAACAACAGCTAAACAACAGCTAAACAATTTATTGTTTAGTGAGAAAGCACTATCTCTTTAATCTAATTAAGTTCCACTGTTAGGTCAACAACAATAAATAATTTCTATAAAAAAATAGGTTAAGATGTGATTCACCTCACACTTTATCTTTCTATAAAATTAATTACTCATACAATCACATTGTATATATTCTAATTCGACTGCTTAAACTAATATCGACTTAAAATAGTATTCTAAAATAGAATAATGATTAGTTTTAGGAATAAGCTTAAAAGAAACAAAATCTTGGTCTTTTTTTATTTCAAAATAATTTTGGCTTTGCCATTTCAATTCTTCGAGCTCAAGTTCACCACATAAAATTGAACATGGAATAGGAATTCGATCACTGTGATAAATAGGACTATATTTTAAGATATCTTCGCTTGAAAGATTGAGAGCATGATTTAAATGGGTACTTTGTATAGGGTCCAAATCATAAATTCCACTTAGCAAAACCATCTCAGATATGAGTGGATGATCTAATGACAAAGCAGCAAGATGTGCTCCTGCTGAATGCCCAACTAGAATAACCTCGTCGGTTCTCCAATATTGCTCTCGAATAAAATCGAGAGCTTGAAGAACTTGAGAAGCAATATCTGAAATTTTGCTTTGTGGGGCTAGATCATATTCTAAAAGGACACACTGTGCTCCTTTTGCTAGAACATACGGTACGATAAATGCAAAATCTGATTTGTCACACCATTGCCAATAGCCACCATGAATAAAAATCATAGTCTTTTTGGCTTGCTCTAAGGGAAATAAATCTAAGGTTGACCTTGGGTGTTTGCCATATTGGATATCTCTACTATGAGTATATTCTTGGTAGCTAAGTAAACTTTTTCGTTGAAATTCTGCCAATGTCTCAGGTTCATTCGTCACAGTTCTAGCATTGTCATATGGTCTCATAGGTCTCTCACTTCAATGATTCTTCATGAGCATTTAAAGCAAGCTTGGCTGATGACCGCTTTAAATAGTAGAAAACCGTAAGAACAACAACTAATGGAACTCCAAATTGTAAAGTTGACTTGAATTCATTGGTAAACCATGTGGTGATTGTGATGCTTAAAATTGCAATTAACCCCAACAGTGAAATTAACTGACTCGCTGGAACCTTAAACTTTAACTCCTCTCCTTTTCGCGCAATATTCCTTCTAAAAAACATATGGGTAATGAAAATACTGCCCCAAGTGAACAATGCGCCAAACATAGAAAGAGCAATCATGATTGGGAAAGCAGAAGCTGGGTTAATTGTATAGATAATACTCGCAATACCAATACCCACTGCTGACAATAACAACGCGTTAATTGGTACGCCATTATGACTAATACGACCAAATAGTTTTGGTGCATCACCTGCGCGTGACAAGCTAAATAGCATACGTGTTGAGATATACAACATACTATTCATGGCTGATAAGGCCGCGACAATTACAATAAAATTTAAAATACTGTCCGCATATGGAATGCCTACAATTTTCATTACCATCACAAAAGGGCTGGTCGCATCGGCTCCAATTAAAGTTGTCCAAGGAACAAGTGCCACAATCAGAAATAAAGACAGTAAATAAAATAGGATTAAGCGAATTGCAGTACTTTTAAACGCTTTCTTAACGGCTCTTTCCGGATCTTTAGCCTCACCAGCCGCAACAGCGATCATTTCAATACTTAAATAACTAAATATTGAAATGATTACCCCAATCCAGACCCCACTAAAACCATGAGGAAAAAAGCCACCATGCTCGGTTAAATTAGAGAGAACCTGTTCTGTTCCTCCATGACTTTGGGTCAGAATGCCAATTGCTAAAAGAATAAATACAATAATTGCAAAGACTTTTATTGTCGAAAACCAATATTCAACCAAACCAAAAGCTTTAACACTATATGCATTAACCACAAGCAAAGTCAGCGAGAAAAAAGCTATCCAGACCCAAGAACCTATATGCGGAAACCATAATTTCATATAGTCAGCTACTGCTGTAATTTCTGTACCGACCGCTAATACAATACATGCCCAATAGCAATAACGGACTAAAAACCCAGCAAGAGGACTTACATAATGCTCAGCATATGCTCCAAATGAGCCTGACGTAGGATGCTGAACTGTCATCTCAGCCAAACAAGCCATAATAGCAAATGCAATTAAGCCGCCAATGGCATAGCTCACGATGACAGCGGGACCAGCAAAGCTAATTGCAAACTTGCTTCCCATGAACAGCCCTGTACCAATCGCTCCACCAATTGCAATCATTCCCATCTGTTTCGCGGATAATTTCTTATGTAAACCCGCTTCTCGATTTTGTATTTCATCAAAACTGCTCATAGGCCCTCCTAGCCATTATTCTGATATTAACCTTTAACGATCAGGTCACTTCGCTACGTACCAGATAACGCTCATTTTTCCATTCACTATTCAACATAATCTGCTTAAGTTGCTGTACGGCATTCCAAATATCTTCGAAACCTAAATATAGAGGTGTAATTCCAAAACGTAATACTTCCGGCTCTCGGTAATCCCCAATCACACCACGGGCAATAAGCGCCTGAATAATTTCATAACCAAACTCATGTCTATAACTGACATGGCTGCCACGATATTTATGGTTTAAAGGTGTAATCAGCTCAAAACCAAACTGAGGACATTCTTGTTGAACAAGTTGAATAAACAAATCAGTTAATTTGAGGGATTTCTCGCGTATTTGTTGCATATCAGCTTGTAAGAAAATATCGATACCACATTCGATTAGACTCATCGAAATGATAGGTTGTGTTCCACACAAATAACGACGAATACTGTTAGCTGGTTCATAGTGCTGAGCCATATCAAATGGTTTTTTGTGCCCCCACCAGCCTGATAAAGGTTGCCAGAACTGATCACGATGCTTTCGATTTACCCATAACAATGCTGGAGAACCTGGGCCGCCATTTAAATATTTATAAGTACAACCAATCGCAAAATCACTGTTGCTCTGATTAAGATCCATAGGCACTGCACCAACCGAGTGACATAAATCCCAAATAATCAAAGCATCCTTAGCGTGAATTTGTTGATTAATAGATTCCATATCATAGAAATATCCAGTCCGATAATTCACATGAGAAAGAACAACGACAGCCACATCTTTTGCCAAAACACGAGGCAAATCATCGGCCCCATTAATCAACTCAACTTGATAACCTTGATTAATCAAGTCTATAAAGCCTTCAATAATATAAATATCGGTTGGGAAGGCATCTTTTTCCGCAACAATAATTTTACGTTCCGGAAATTTTTCGGCTTGAATTTTTACCGCTGCCGATAAAACTTTAAATAAATTTAAGGTCGTTGAATCTGAAATAACCACTTCCCCTTTTTCGGTACCAATAAGCTGTGCGACTTTATCTCCGAGCCTAGTCGGTAGCCCCCACCAATCTGCTTTATTCCAACTATTAATGAGGTCCTCGCCCCACTCTTTTGAAATAATATGCTGAGCAACCTCTAATGATTTCTTTGGTCTTGCACCTAAAGAATTACCATCTAAATAAATGACATTTTTTGGCAGTGCAAATTCATCCTTAAACTTTTTGAGTTCATCTTCCTGATCCCAATAGAGGCATTGTTCACGAGTAATCATTTGTTATTTCACCTATTTTCAACATTTCCTTTGTATTTGAATTTTATCACGCCAATTCTTTCGATTTATTCGATAATATTTGATTAAAATTTGCTATTTTCGTATAAAATTCGAATTAAAATTAAAAAACATGGATAGAATTCGAAAATGAATGTAGATGCAATCGACCTAAAAATTCTGAAGTATTTACAAGATAATGCTCGGTTAAGTAACCAAGAACTGGCCGATCTCGTTAACCTTTCGGCTTCAGCTTGTCATCGGCGTGTTAAAATTTTAGAAAGCAATGGTGTAATTGAAAAATATCAAGCGAAAGTTAATTATGAAAAACTAGGTATAAAAATTGAGGCAATCGTCGAAATAAAACTTGCCCAGCTAACAGAAAATGATCACAACTTCTTTTTAAGTCAGATCAAAAATTTTGATGAAGTCATTAATGCATATATTATTACTGGTGAATCTAATTATGTTTTACACGTTGCGACCAAAGATTTGAGTTCTTTTTCTCATTTCGTCATTAACACCTTAAATAAAATAAAAGGTGTAGTGAGCATCAATTCCAAGATTATTTTGCAGAAGATTGTGCAAAAACCACTTTGACCCCTCATTTTTAATTAAAGAGTCACCTCATGATCGAAACAAAGCGTTTAATTTTAAGACAGTGGAAAGAAAGTGATTTTGAGCCATTTATAACAATGGGCTTAGATCAAGATGTTATGCAATTTTTTCCAAATCTCTTAACGCCCCAAGAAAGCCTTAATTTAATCCAAAAAATTTCATCTCTTATTCACGAAAAAGGTTGGGGCTTTTGGGCAGTAGAATTAAAAGAAACCCATCAATTTATCGGATTTATTGGTCTACACAGCCAACCTGAACAATTTGATTTTTCTCCATGTGTGGAAATTGGGTGGCGACTTGCAAAAGAATTTTGGAAACAAGGTTATGCAACAGAAGGTGCAAAAGCAGTTTTAGATTATGGTTTTAATATACTGAATTTAGATAAAATCGTTTCATTTACCGCTACGATTAATACACCCTCTCAAGCTGTCATGAAAAAACTTGGAATGCAAAAAGTTAAAAACTTCGAACATCCTAAAGTTCCTCTTCATCACGAATTAAGAGAACATGTGCTATATGAAATCACGAATGTTTACTCATCAAAATCATAACCGACAGAGGTCGAACATTCCCAATATTCATTAAGTTTATCTGCTATTTCTTCTTTTTCCATAGTGGTAAGCACATAAAAAAGTTTAGCTTCTTTATTCTTTCTTAGAATTAATAAATTGTAATAATCATACTCAGGTCCATTCAGCCCTAAGGTAAGTTGTGACTCGCAATGTTTTTCTGCTTTGTAATGCCATTCAAGTTTATAAGTATCAAGGCCATCGGCAGCATTGATTACGATACCGTCATTGATTCCACCAATAAATCCAATTTTCATTGCATTCTCTAAATTCTTATTAGGATAATTCTCAATATAGCGCTAATTGAGTATGCTTCAATTTATATATTGTTTATCAAAAAGTATCGTATGTAAGCAAACTTAATCCTAGGGGCTAAAAACCTTAAATAAATTTGAAATATTTTTAATTTAAAGGAGGAATTTTCTACTAAAACTGCTTCATTATTATTTTTTGTTTTACAAAA
>NZ_JAZEYD010000009.1:0-186639 GCF_037027805.1 Acinetobacter sp. 161(2023)
ATATTATTCGCTTTACTCTTTTTAGTAATTAAACAAATTTTAGTGTTGTAAGTAATTTCTGATTTAAATATAGGTTTCATTTTCTGTTCTTGTACCCATTTAGAAGCATAATGATCCGGAAGAAATCCAAGGAAGTTTCCTGTCAAAATTAAAAATGCTATGCCTTCTCTGTCTGTAGCAGTTGCCTTACAGTTAAGAAGTTGATGTAAATTAATAGCTTCTGCGGTTATATTATAGTTAGGTGTTACAGCATCCCATTTTTTCAAATCATTTTTTAATAATAAAGTGGTTGAAGAAAATAGAGGATGTTTATTACCACAATAGAGAAAAGACTTCTCTTCATATAGATCAAAGTAATTGAGTCCAGATAGGGAAGCAACAAATGGAATAGCTCCAACATGTAGACGACCATCTAATACTTTACTCTCAATATCTGAAAGAGTACTCATACTAATATTTATTTTTACATCAGGATGTTCATTACTTAACTGCCTTAATGTATGAGTAACATTACAATTTGGCATTGTAACTAAGTTATTGATAATGCCAATATTAAATTCACCTTTGAGCTTATTATGGATTTGGTTGACCTTTACGCGGAAATCTTCAATAGATACCAAAAGTATCTCAATATATTCTAATAGTTCCTTTCCTTCTTCTGTCAGAGCAAAACCAGCTCTACCTCGTTGGCATAATCTGAATCCCACTCTTTGTTCTAAGTCACTTACATGTAAGCTAATTGCAGATCGGCTAATACCCAACATACTTTCAGCAGAGGTAAAGCTGCCACATTCACAAACAGTTTTAAAAATCTTTAAAAGCTTTATATCAGTATTGCTAATTTGCTGTAGTTGTTTGAGCTTCATATTGGTGGCTTTTTGAGCAATATAAAACTAAATTTATCAAACATATAGTTGAATGTGAAATAATTTTAAAAGAAAAAATTAATTTGAAAGTCCTTATTAAGAATAAAGTTATAAATGAAATATTTTATTTTCAATTGAACTGATCAAATAGCCATTTACGAACTTTAGCAATAGATTCAGCATTTATAGAATATCGAGGAGTAACTAAATAAAATCCAGTTTCCATTTTTAAGTCTTGCTCAAAAATTTTAATGAGCTTTCCTGTTTCTAAGTCGGAACTGACAAATATGGGATTACTTAATGTAATACCTTGTGCAGCAACTGCGGCATCAATAGCCAATAAGGTTTGATTAAAACGGATATTTTTAAATAGGTTTTTAGTTTTTTTTACTTCTAATTTATCTAAAAAGTGGGACCAAAGATTATTAGCATCATGTAGTAAAGTATATTTATATAAATCATTTAAATCTAAAGGCTGATTTTTTAAAGGGATTAAGTGAGGGCTTGCTACAGCGATAAAACAATCTTGTAAGAGTAACTCTGTATGAAGACCAGCACCGAAAGGAGGTTTACCATAACGGATTGCTAAATCGACCCCATCATTTTGAAAATGTGAAATTCTTTCTGTAGCTAAAATCTGTAAATCAATATCGGGATGAGTTTGAGTAAACTGGTTGAGCCGAGGAATTAACCACTTAGATGCAAATGTTGGAGTTACGCTAATAGTAATATGTTTATTTGAATGGCGAAATGACTGAGTTGCTTCAAAAATTAAATTAAAAGCTTGAGTAATGCTATGAGAGTAACTTCTACCATTTGGAGTTAAAGTTACGCCTTTAGAATGTCTCTCGAATAATTTTGAACCTAGCTCCTCTTCAAGACTACGAATTTGTTGAGCAATTGCACTTTGAGTAACATTTAACTCTTCTGCTGCGAGTTTAAAATTTAAATGTCTACTTGCTGCCTCAAAAGCTTTTAGTGCATTCAATGAGGGTAAACGATTGGCCTGATTCATACTGTAGTTTTTCTTCATTCAATGGAGAGAAAAGTTAAAGTCAGCTGAAGAGTTCACCATGATATTCTATTCAAAATATTAAGGTGTGCATGGTTTTAGCACTTTTAAAGGATAGCATATATGACTGTAGAAAAAGTAGCGCTAATTATAGCGGGTGGTAGTGGCATGGGAGCGGCGGCTGCACGACAATTAAATAAAGATGGCTATCATGTAGGTATTCTTTCTTCTTCTGGAAAAGGAGAAGATATTGCCAAAGAGCTTAATGGTATTGGTGTGACGGGAACAAACCAATCAACTCAAGACATAGGTAACCTTGTTGACCAAGCTTATCAAAAATGGGGAAGAGTTGATGTATTAGTTAATAGTGCGGGACATGGTCCTCGAGCTCCTATTTTAGAGATTACAGATGAGCAATGGCATTTAGGTCTAGATACTTATCTCATGAATGTCATTCGAGCAACTCGTTTAGTGACTCCAATTATGGAGAAGCAAAATTCAGGCGTAATTATTAATATTTCTAGTGCATGGACATTTGAACCAAGCGATATGTTTCCGACATCAGCTGTTTTTCGTGCTGGCTTAGCATCCTTTACTAAAATTTTCGCTGATAAATATGCAGCGAATAATATTCGTATGAATAATATTTTACCTGGCTGGATAGATAGTCTTCCTGAAACAGAAGAGCGTCGCAAATCTGTACCATTACAAAGATATGGTACCAGTGAAGAAATTGCTGCAACCATTAGCTTCCTGGCTTCCCAAGGGGCTGCGTACATTACAGGACAAAATATTCGTGTAGATGGAGGCATCACTCACTCTGTCTAAATATGTTTCATCAAATGAGTTGGTTAAGCCTCGTAAAATAATTTACGGGGCTTTTTAAGTGAGTAAAAAAGATGGCAGCATTGACTCTAGGGAAACAGTCTAATTTAGACGTGACAAGGAAAATCATTTCAGTCGTTATTTTTACAGCTTTTGCTTATTTATCGGTAGGGTTGCCATTAGCAGTCTTACCAAAATTTATTGTAAAAGACCTTAATTTTGCACCTTTTTTGGTTGGTTTAATTATCAGTTTACAATATTTAGCAACGCTATTGACTCGCCATAGTGCTGGTCAACTTGTCGATAGAAAAGGCTCCAGATATGTAGTTCTTTTAGGGTTAAGTTGTTGTGGATTAAGTGGAGTATTTGCTTTTTTAGCACTTTCGTTAGTTTCATATCCACTAGTAAGTATTTCCTTACTCGCAATTTCAAGACTATTTTTAGGTAGTAGTGAAAGCTACTGCAGTACTGGTGCAACACTTTGGGGAATGCAACTAGCCGGCCCTACAGAAACTTCTCGGGTAATTTCATGGAATGGCGCAGCAACATATCTATCTATGGCAATCGGGGCTCCATTAGGAGTCTTTTGTAATGCGCAGTTTAGTCAATTCGGCTTTGCCATTTTGACTATAATTTTAGCTATTGTTGGATTTTTTCTTGCATATAGAAAGACAGCAATACGGACTGGGAATGTTCGACCTGTAAGTCTACCAATTTTATCAGTACTTTCTAAAGTTTGGATTTTCGGTTTAGGGCAAGCTGTTGGAACTCTTGGTTTTGGTGTACTTTCAACCTTTGTAGCTTTATTTTTCTTGGAAAAGGGTTGGAGTAATGCAGCACTGGCTTTGAGCTTATTTAGTATTGGTTTTGTAGGTGTAAGATTTATCTTCTCTAATACCATTCAAGCTTTCGGCGGTAAGAATGTGGCTCTATGCGCATTTCTTGTCGAAGCTATCGGCCTTTTAACAATTTGGCAATCAGGTGACCGAATAATTGCTTATGCGGGAGCATTTCTTGTCGGGACAGGTTTTTCTATGGTCTTCCCAGCGATGGGTGTTGAAGCAATGAAAAAATTTAATGACCAAAATAAAGGTATAGCTTTAGGTGTATTTACAGCCTTTTTTGATATCGCTTTATTATTAATTGGTCCAATTGCGGGCCTATTAATCCCGATTACTTCCGTGCAAAATCTTTATGGAGTAATGGGTTGTATAACTTTATTATCAATAATTCTTCTATATTTTTTATTTCTTAAAGACACTAAACAACAGATAATTTAATTTTTAGAATAAGAGTATTGGGGGGAAAAACCCAATACTCAAATAACTTAATTTTAGCGAACGTAATCTGCTCCTGTAATATCGATCGTTGCTCCAGTCGTATGACGGGAAAGACCAGTAGCTAAAAAGGCTACCATTTCAGCAACATCACTCGCAGGAGTAACTTCACCTAAAGGCAGATTTTCTAATACAGAAGGCTTAATTGCACCCTCTGCTAAATCTGTTGCAACCCATCCTGGTGCAATTGCATAAGCAAGAATATTGTCACGACCATATCCTCTGGCAATACCTTTTGTCAAAGCAAGCAAGCCACCTTTAGCTGCTCCATAAGCTAAATGCTCAGCATCATCACCACGATGCGCTGAACGACTGGTAATATTGATAATAATGCCGCCATGTCTTTGCTTGAAATGTAATAAAGCTAAACGGCATAATTCAGCAGGAGCTGCAAGATTAATAGCAATATTGCTTTCCCATCCCTCACGCCAAGCTTGGCTAGAATTGATATCAGATGGTAACCAAGCTCCTGCATTATTAACTAATACATCTATATGCCCGAAGCAGCCAATGGCTTTGACCCAAACATTCTCTGCACCATTTATACTACTTAAGTCACCCAATACTAAACGAACATTTTCACCTAACTGATTTAATAGTTCATCTAAATGAGGTGTCGAAGAACGTGCGTGAATAATTACTTTAGCTCCTCGTTTATGAAGAAGCTTTGCTGTAGCCAAGCCTATACCACGTGAACTACCTGTAACCAAGATAACTTTATCTTGTAGATCTAGAGCAGTATTTGTCATTAGTATTTCCTTATGCTACAGCTTGAGCACCAGTGATTTCTACACATGCGCCACAAGTAAATGCTGCTTCATTTGATGCTAAAAAAGCGATTAACGCTGCAACTTCTTCTGGTTTGCCAATGCGCCCAAATGGAACCATTGCATCTAAATCTGCAATTGTTTTCCCTTTTTCTGCAATACCTTTTTCAAGCATCGGTGTATGTATTTCACCCGGACAAACTGCATTTACTCGAACTTTATGAGGAGCATAATCACGAGCTAAGCTCTTAGTAAAAGCGACTACGGCTGCTTTACTTACATTGTAAGCGATATGACCTGGAGCAGGTGTTAAACCCCATTGAGATGCTGTATTTACAATTGCTCCACCACCAGCAACAATCATTTTGGGTAATACTGCTTGGCATAAGTGAAAGAGGGCATTCACATTCACTTCTAAACTTAACAACCAATCAGCTTCACTTGTATGCAGTAAATCACCACGACGCATTGCACCAGCATTATTAACTAATATATCTATATGCCCATAATTAGCTTCTATATCTGCTATCGCCTGACGGCATGCATTTCCATTCGTCAAATCAAATACTAAAGTTTCCGCTTTACCACCTTGTTTAATAATATAACTTACAGTTTTTTCTGCTGTCTCATATACGGCATCTGCCACGATAACTGTAGCACCTTCTTCTGCTAAACGAAGAGCAGTTGCTGAGCCAATACCACCACCAGCACCCGTTACTAAAGCTGTTTTACCAATGAATCTAGCCATTTTATTTCCTTTTAAATGGTTGTTATTAGTACTTTATATATTGCATGCAATTTTGCATACAATTTATATTTGATGATTAAATTTGTCAATTCTTAATTGGGAGAAAATTAACGAATATAACTACCGCCATTGATATCAATAGTGGAACCATTTAAAGAAAGTTGCGAAGGTATAAGAACAAAAGAAACTAGTTCAGCTAATTCTTCAGGCTTCACCATTTCAGCAATAGGTATTTCAGCCAAGGCGGATTGCTGTGCATTGCTAGAAATTGAGTTTTCATCGAGTTCAGACTGAACCCATCCTGGAGCAATCGCAACAGCAGTAATACCGTCGTTTCCGAAAGAACGTGCGATAGATTTTGTTAGATTAATCAAAGCTGCTTTACTGCAACCATAAGGTAATGCTTCTGCTACATAACCTCGTTGTCCTGCGCGGCTTGTAATATTAATAATTCTACCTTTACCAGCTAATTTAAAATGGGCAATCGCTTCTTTACAAAGATCTGCGGCAGCAAAGAAGTTTATTTGAAACTCTTTTCTCCATATTGCCTGCCAAGATTCAGGAGGTGAATCTATACTTAGTTCAGTTCGAATACTGGCATTATTAACTATTGCATGTATTTGACCTGCTTCTATGAGCGCTGTTTCCCATAATTTAAACGGCCCGTCTAGAGCAGATAAATCGGCTTGAATAATCCAGCCTTTATTATCAATTTCTCTAAGCAATGATTCGGCTAATTTTTTATCCTTTTCAAATTGGATAATAATGTTAGCCCCTTCACTGGATAATTTCTTTACAATTGATTTACCCATACCATTTTCAGAACCAGTTACCAGTATATTCTGGCCTTCTAAAGAGAGTTTCATTTAAGATTTCCTTAAGTTAATGTAAGCAGTGAAAATTAAAGGTTAAGCAAAATTCTTTTAAGGTGTAACTTGTTGTTTAAATTGAAGTATAAAATTTTATTTAGTTAAATCTGGATAGTATTTCTTTTTTATATTTATTAGGTGTTAATCCTGTCCACTGTTTAAACATAGTTATAAAACCTGAGGTTGTAGAGTAACCTAAGTTTTTAGCAATATTATCGATTGAAGCATTCTCATCTAATAAGGAAATTGTATTTAGGATCTTTAATCGTTGTTTCCATTCTATGAGACTCATTCCTAACTCGTGATTGCATTGTCGACTTAAGGTTCTTTCATTTACTTCAAATTGTTTTGCCAAAGTCGATATATTGATGTTTTGAGAAGAGTGGTCTTTTATATATTGAAGTATAGCCGCGAGCTTTGGATGATTTGTGAGAGGAAGAAAACTATTTGAATATTCTGAATCTGTAATTTGATCTAACAATACTTGATATAAGTGCTTATCTTTTTCAGATCTTATTGATGAAATGGTTTTCTCTTTACAGTGCCTCAAAATTGAATCTGTTATGGAATTGCAAATAACTGTACTTATAACAAATGGTAATGTATTAGCGAGTTCGTTAGGTATCCTGATGACACAATATTCTTGAGAATTGATAGTAATTATTTCATTTAAATACTTTTTTGGTATCCAAACACCATATGAGGGAGGGGCTTGAATTAAAGTTGAACCTAAACTGACATTTGATTTTTTGGAATAACAATAGATAAAAATTCCAAAATCATTTTTTGATTCTGAACAATCAAAAGCATTGTAGTTTATAAATATATTTTCTATATCATTATTACTTAAATTAGGTTCGCTTAGATAAGTGTTCATAGATATATAACTATATAAGTAAGATATTGTGTATTTTAGAAAACATAAATAGCGTTAAAATCAGAATGGGCTGATCCTAACGCTATATTTATAAACTACTACAGAGTTGGCATTGAGAATTGAGCACCTTCTCTAACACTTGAAGATGGCCAACGTTGAGTAATTGTCTTACGGCGAGTATAGAAGCGAATACCATCTGGACCGTAAACATGAAGATCACCAAATAGGGAACGTTTCCACCCACCAAAACTGTGATAAGCAACTGGGACAGGAAGAGGAATGTTTACGCCAACCATACCTACAAGTACGTTATCGCAGAAATAACGTGCAGCTTCACCATCGCGAGTATAGATACATGTACCATTGCCATATTCATGTTTATTAATGAGTTCTAAAGCCTCTTCCATAGTATCAACACGAATAACTTGTAATACTGGGCCGAAAATCTCAGCTTTATAGCTGTCCATTTCAGGCGTAACTTCGTCGATTAAGGTTGCACCTACGTAGAAACCATCTTCATGACCTGCAACTTTTGCTTCACGGCCATCAACGACAACTTTTGCACCTTGTTGTTCTGCACTTGTAATATGGCTAACGACTTTATCTTTATGGGCTTTAGTAATAACTGGGCCAAAATCGTTACTATTTTCTGAATAAGCGCCGTATTTTAAAGAGCCGATAGCTTTAGAAAGATTTTCAATTAATTGATCACCAATTTCTTTACCTACAGTTACAGCAACAGATAGGGCCATACAGCGCTCACCTGATGACCCGAATGCAGCACCAAGTAATGAGTTAACAACGTTATCAAGATCAGCATCAGGCATGACAATCGCATGGTTTTTTGCACCACCTAAAGCTTGGCATCGTTTTCCATTTGCAGCAGCAGTCTTATAGATATACTCAGCAATAGGAGTTGAACCTACAAAACTTACCGCTTGTACACGACTATCACTTAATAAAACATCTACAGCTTCTTTATCACCATTAACGATGTTAAAAACACCTTCAGGTAAACCAGCTTGATAGAGTAATTCCCCAAGAAACATGGTCGAACTTGGATCACGTTCTGAAGGTTTTAAAACAAATGTATTACCGCAAACTAGAGCCATTGGAATCATCCATAATGGCACCATTGTTGGGAAGTTAAATGGTGTAATGCCAGCTACCACACCTAAAGGATGAAAATCGCTCCAAGAGTCAATATTTGGACCTACGTTTTTAGTGAATTCACCTTTTAGTAGTTCAGGAGCACCACATGCATATTCAACAACTTCAATACCACGTTGTAATTCACCTTTTGCATCATGCAAAATTTTTCCATGCTCTTCACCAATAAGATGAGCAATTTTTTCAGCATTTTGTTCAAGTAGCTCTTTAAACTTAAACATAATACGTGCACGACGTAAGGGCGGCGTATTTTTCCACGCAGGAAAAGCGGCCTGAGCAGCAGTGATTGCTTCCTCTACAGTTTCTTTTGAAGCTAACGCAACTTGTTTAGAAACTTTGCCTGTAGATGGGTTAAAAACATCCTGTGTTCTTTGAGTGTCGTGAATTTTTTTACCATTGATCAAATGACCAACAACGTTCAACTCGCTCATTTATTATCTCCTAAAATTAATGGCAACCAATTTCTGTTAAAACTTCGTCATAGATTTTTAAAGCTTCTAAAACTTCTTCTTTAGTAACGATACATGGAGGTACAACATGAATACGGTTATCTGCAAGGAAGGTTAAAAGACCTTTTTGTGCACAAAGATTCTTAATTTCAGTCATAGTCTGAGCTGAAACGCGTTCTTTTGTTTTTTGATTGCTAACTAATTCAATTGCCCAGAAAACACCAGCACCGCGTACTTCACCGATAATATTGTGCTTCTCAGCAAGCTTTTTAAGGCCAGGTCCTAAAACTTCATTACTGATGTATTCCACATTTTCTAGAACTTTTTCTTCTTTCATAGCATCGATAGTTGCCACAATAGATGCCATTGCCAAAGGATGACCTGAATAAGTCAACCCTCCAGGGAAGAAAGTAGTATCAAAGTACTGGCTAATTTTTTCAGAAATAATCACTCCACCTACCGGCACATATCCAGAATTTACGCCTTTAGCAAAGGTAATTAAATCTGGAATAACTCCATAATGTTCAAGTGCAAACCATTTGCCAGTTCGGCCAAAGCCAGCCATGACTTCATCAAAAATCATGATGATGCCAAATTCATTACAGAGTTCACGAACACCTTGCATATAGTTTTTAGGTGGCACTAAGATTCCAGCTGTGCCTGGAAGGCTTTCAAGTAAAATTGCAGCAATACTTGATGGTCCTTCACTTTCGATAATTCTTCTCAAATGTTGTAAAGCACGCTCGCATTCTTCCACTTCATTTGATGCATGGAATTCCGATCTATAAAGATATGGGCTAAAAAAGTGAACGTGACCACGTGCATACTCGTTTGGAATACGGCGAGCATCACCGGTTGCTACAATTGCTGAACCTGTATTGCCATGATATGAGCGGTACGAAGATAAAACTTTTGTTTTACCTGTAAATAGTCGAGCCATACGAATAGCATTTTCGTTGGCATCTGCTCCACCATTTGTAAAAAAAACTTTATTAAAGCCTTCAGGAGCTAATTCTACAATTCTTTTTGCAGCTTCATTTCTTGCTAAGTTTGCAGTTGAAGGGGCAATTGTCATTAATTCTTGAGCTTGTTTAACAATTGCTTCAACCACTTTTGGATGTTGATGGCCAATATTTGTATTCACCAACTGGCTGCTAAAATCCAGATATTCATTACCATCAAAATCCCACAGTTTCGATCCTTTACCAGATTTAATAACTAAAGGATTTAAATTGCCTTGGATTGACCAAGAATGGAATACGTATTTGCGATCCATTGCGTAAACATCATCGTTATCGATGGTTGATACATGACTGATTGAGGACATATCCATAATCGTTCCTATGAAAATGGTTAGCGAAGTAATCGCTTTAACTCAGCAAATCCAATATTTCTATTATTCATCTGATGAGCACGACGAGCTAAATAACTAAAATTCAATACATTAAAATGTAGAATTTAAAATGTATGCAATATTGTATGCAATGAGATTAAGAGATAAAAATTATCCTGTCAATCAGTTCAAAAAAGATTTTTTTATTTAAATTTCTAACATTCGGGCAAGATTTAGTTTGGAAAAGAGAAATATCCAATTAAAACAAAAATCTATTTGGGGGCTTAAATATCTTAATATTTCTAATAATTCTAATTAAAAAATATCTTGCAATTTAAATCTTAATTAAAAATAAGATGAGTTAAATATAAAAAATCTTTTTCTTAAAAAATATATCTTTGAAAAATCTATTCTTTTTATAGGTAAATTAATTTTCTCATGAATGATTGACATCTAAAAAAATTACAGATATTGTTTGTGTATGCAATATTGTACACAATGTAATAATCTGGAATTGAATACTAAATCTTCAATTTTAAGTTATTGAAATAACATTAGTTATTTTCTTAATTTTGTATGAGATAGGGAAATTCAGATTTAAAAATTTTTATGGAGAAATTTAAAATGTTGCAAGGTATTCTTCCTGCTCTAGTAACACCTTTTGATGAAAATAACCAAGTCGACTATAAAACGTTGGTTGATATTATTGAATATCAATTAAAAGCCGGTGTTAAAGGTTTCGTACCATTAGGTTCTACTGGTGAGTATTACGCACTGACTAATGAAGAGCGCCGTGAAATTCTTAAGGTAGTAAAAGACACAGTTGGCGATCGAGGTATTTTAATTGCTGGTGCAAATGGTTCGTGTACACGTGAAGTTTTAGAACAGGTTCAGCAAACAGTTGATCTTGGTTATACAAACCTTTTAATTGCACCTCCTTATTATGCTTTACCATCTCAAGAAGAGTTGATTGCTCACTACAATGCGATCTTAGATGCTTTTCCACAAATTAATATTGTTCTATATAACTATCCTGTTCGTACAAATGTAGAAGTTGGGTACGAAGTACTTGAAGCTTTTAAAGACCATCCACGTGTTATTGGTATTAAAGAAAGTAGTGGTAATTTATTACGTGCTATTGAAATTGGTGGAAAGTATAAAGATAACTACCAGCTTTCATGTGGTTCAGATGATCAGGCATTGGATTTCTTCTTGTGGGGCGCAACAAGTTGGATCTGTGGTCCAGCTAACTGTTTCCCAAACAAAGTCGTTGAAATTATCGATAAATATAATGCTGGTGATATTAAAGGCGCTCAGGATGTTATGCGTCAATTATTCCCAGTTATGGCAATTATGGAATCAGGTAAATTCGTTCAAAAAGTTAAATATGGTTGTGAATTGGCTGGATTTAAAGTTGGTAATGCACGTATGCCATTATTACCTTTAACTGAAGAAGAAAAAGCTGAATTTAAACGCGCATTTGATGCAATCGATAAGTAAGTAAATTTGAAACCTATGAGTCAAAAGGCTCATAGGTTGAATAAAGTTTTTTTAAAAGAGTAGGATAGGTTTTTATTATATCTCATCAATATAAAACCTCAATTAATCAATGGAATGTAAAAATGTCTATAGAATCTAATTTGAAAAATACTGTTGTAATTGGTGGCGGTATAGTGGGTATCTGTTGCGCTCTTTATCTGCAAAAAAAAGGTTTTAAAGTCACTGTTGTTGACCCATCCGAAGCTGGTGAAAGCACCGCGAAGTGGAGCTGTGGACAGATGGCCGTGAGTGAAATTATTCCACTTTCAAAAAAAGGGATCTTAATGAAGATTCCTGGTTGGTTACTAGATCAACAGGGACCTTTAGCATTAAGACCATCCGCTTTTCCAAGCATTATTCCATGGTTTTTACGTTTTTTAAATTGTGCAAGAGAATCTCGTATAAATGAGATTGCTAGCTCTTTGGCTTCATTAACTCAACATGTCTATGAAGACTATGCAGTATTGTTGGAAGACTGCCCAGACAAAGATTTAATAGGCACACGACCTATTTTAGAGCTTTTTGACAGTGCTGATGATATTGAACATGAGAAGAAATATTTGGAGTTAAGACAAAGTTTTGGTTTCAAACATCAAATTCTAAATGAAAAAGAAATTTCAGACTTAGAACCTGTTTTTACAGGAAAATTCAAACACGGTTTGTTATTTAATGATTGGACCGCTGTAAAAGATACTAAAGGTTTTATTGCTGCACTCACTGAAAGTTTTATTGCAAAGGGCGGTGAAAGGATACGTGCAGAAGTTGTCGAATTACGTGAAGAAAATAATAGATTGCGCCAAGTTCTTTTAAGTAATCATCAAATTATTGATGTTGACTATGCAGTGGTTGCTGCAGGTGTTGGTTCACAACTATTTTCAAAACAACTCGGTATAGATCCACCTTTAGCAGGCATTGCGGGTTATCAAGTCGTTTTGCCAAAACCTGAAGTCGACATTAAGCATTCAACTATCTATGCGTCAGGTGGCTTTTGTTTTGCCCCAATGAGCAGAGGCCTGCAAATTGGTGGAACGATTGAATTTGCTGCAGCTGGCGCAAAACCCAATATGAAACGTGCTGAAATAATTTTGGATAAAGCTAAAAAAGTTTTACCTCAATTAAATACCGAAGGAATGGAATTTGGTGTTGGTTATAGACCATTTTTGCCTGATACAAAGCCAATTATTGATATGAGCTCACGTTTACCAAATGTTGCCTTAGCCTTTGGCCATGGGCAGCTTGGGTTAACTTTAGGTGCGACTACAGGACGTTTAGTCACAGAGATGCTATGTCAGCAACCTACCAAAGTGGACCTCACACCATTTAAAGCAAATAGATTTTAATTATTGAACTAATAAGGATAAATAGATATGACTTACGATCAATTATATATCGATGGAAAATGGACTCCGACACGAAAAGGAAATACTTTCCAAAGTATCGATCCAAGTACTGAAGAGGTTATTGCTCATGTTGCTTGTGCTTCAGTAGAAGATGCCGAGCTTGCAGTTCGTGCAGCGCGAGAAGCATTTGATAATGGTTCATGGTCGAAATTATCAGGTAAAGAGAGAGCGCATTATCTAAGGGCAATTGCTCAAGAAATTCGAGATAATCTAAAAGAAATTTCGTCTTTAGAAGTTAAAGATAATGGTAAACCTTACCCAGAAGCTGAGTGGGATATCAGTGATGCTGCAGGTTGCTTCGATTTTTATGCAAATTTAGCTGAATCACTGGATGAAAATAGTGAAGAGAAAATAGAGCTGAGTGATGATCGCTTTAGTTGCGTAGCAACAAAAGAACCAGTAGGGGTGGCATGTGCAATTATTCCATGGAATTACCCACTATTAATGGCTGCATGGAAGGTAGCACCTGCATTGGCTGCAGGTTGTACAATGATTCTTAAGCCTGCTGAAGCAACCTCACTTACAGCTGTTGAATTAGGACGTATTGCTGAAAAAGTGGGTTTACCGAAAGGTGTTTTAAATATTTTGACTGGATATGGGCGAGAAATTGGTCCGTACTTAACAGAACATCCTGATATTGATAAAGTTGCATTTACTGGTAGTGTACCTGTAGGTAAACAAATTATGTTATCAGCGGCTTCAAATGTTAAAAATATTAGTTTGGAGCTAGGTGGAAAATCTGCATTTATCGTATTTGATGATAGTGATATTGAAGCTGCTGTTGAATGGATCATGTTTGGTATTTTCTGGAACCAAGGACAAGTTTGTTCAGCAACATCTCGAGTTTTGGTACAAGAAGGCATCTATCCAAAACTTATGGAAAGACTAGTAGAAGAGAGCCAAAAAATTAAAATTGGAAATGGTTTTGATGAAGGCGTGAAACTTGGTCCACTCGTTAACCAAAAACAATATCAAAATGTTGTGGATGCAATTCAGTGTGGTATTGAAGATAACATCACTCTTTTGAGTGGTGGAAAACCACCTAAAAATCTTACGAAAGGTTATTTTATAGAACCAACCATTTTTGCTGATGTTCCAGAAGATCACCCATTGTGGGCTGAAGAAATTTTTGGTCCAGTTGTGAGTATTCGTTCATTTAAAACTGAAGAAGAAGCAATCAAGTCTGCAAATAACTCTATATTTGGATTAGCTGGTGCAGTAATGTCGAAGGATTTAGAGCGCTGTAATCGTGTGGCTCGAAAACTAAGAGCTGGCATTATCTGGATTAATTGTTCTCAACCTACTTTTACCGAAGCTCCTTGGGGTGGTTATAAACAAAGTGGCATTGGCCGAGAGTTAGGAGTCTGGGGGCTTGAAAATTACCTAGAAGTTAAACAGATTACGAGTTACGACAGTCAAGAACCATGGGCTTGGTATATTCAATAAGGAAGTGATGACATGCGTTGGGAAAAAACGATTCAACTTGTAGATGTTCACTGTGAAGGTGAGGTTGGAAAAGTGATTACTGGAGGAGTATTAAATATCCCAGGTAAGAGCATGGTTGAAAAAGTTAATTACTTGAACGAGGTGGATGATAGTTTACGCCGCTTTGTTATCCAAGAACCTAGAGGATGTTTACAGATTTCTGTAAATTTATTGCTACCTCCTACAGTTCCCAACGCAGACGCTGCTTTTGCAATTTTTCAAGCAGATAAGACTCACCCAATGTCTGGTAGTAATTGTATTTGTGTGACAACTGCATTGCTTGAAATGGGTATGGTAAAAATGCAGGAACCAGTCACAAATGTTGTTTTAGATACAGCAGCCGGATTGGTTACTGCAAAGGCTCAGTGCAAAGATGGGCGCTGTGAAAGTGTTACCTTAGAAATGATGCCTGCATTTGTAGAACAGTTAGACGCTGAAATAGATGTCGAACCATTCGGGAAAATCAAATTCGATATCGCTTTTGGTGGTGTTTATTATGCACTTATTAATGTTGATCAAGTTAATCTAACGATTGTACCTGATAATGCTCGTAAATTAGCGACACTAGGTATCGAGCTTAGAAAGCTCATTAATCAACAGTTTAATGTTCAACATCCTATTTATTCTGATATTAATGAAATTGCATACGTTATGTTTAGAAATCGATTAGATGAAAAAACAGTTCAGACGTGTACAACTTTACCACCAGGCCGTGTAGATCGCTCTCCTTGTGGAACGGGCAGCTCGGCTAATTTGGCTACTTTAGCAAAACGTGGACTTGTTCAACCAGGGGATGAATTAATTTCACAATCAATTATTGGCGGACAGTTTAAAGTGAAGTATGCGAGTAATGTACAAATTGGTGATAAATCTGCGATTATTCCTAATATTACTGGCCGTGCATGGCTATATGGTATTCATCAACTTGGTATTGACCCAACAGACCCATTATCAGAAGGTTTTATGGTAAGTGATACATGGGGAGAAGGTATATAATTAAATTAAAGTTAGAATTGGATAAGGCCTAGCCTATGAATAGTTTAGTAAAAAAAGAAACAGACGGGGTAAAGAAGAGACATAATGGTAAATATGTCTATGATCAACTCCGTGAAGAAATCTTAACTTTAAAGCTAAGACCGAATACTCAACTTGACGAAATTTCACTTGCTGAAAGGTTTGAGGTTTCACGTTCGCCCGTTCGTGATGCACTTGCACGTCTTGTTGCTGAAGGTTTAGTAATGACTCTGCCGAATAGAACAACTATTGTTCGGCCGTTTAACTTACAAGATTTTTCAAAATATATTAGTGCATTAGACCTTCTACAGCGTGCTGTAACACGTTTGGCAGCAGCCAATTGTACTGAAGATGATATACAAAGAATTAAAGATGTTGATACTGTTTATGTGCAAGCAGCAAGAGAAGGTAACTATCAACTAATGCTTGAACAAAATAAACAATTACATCTTGAGATTGCTAAAGCAGGACGAAATCCATTCTTAATTGAATACTATGAGCGGCTATTAGAAGAGGGCCAACGACTATTCTATTTACATTTTGATCATCTAGCTAAATCGACTAGTTTTGATAATTTGGAAAGTGATCATTTAAGCCTAATAGAAGCGATAGCTAATAAAGAACTGGATAAAGCTGAAAGTGAGGCACATGCTCATACCTTGCTGTTTAGAGATCGTTTTATGGAACACATGAAAGAAAACTTAATTGATCAGATAAGCGTAGCAACTTAAAAAATAATCAGCAAATCTATCTAATAATTAAAACCAATAAAGATTGTTTTATGACGATCTTTATTGGTTTTTTTATTTAAAAAACATAAGTTTAATCAATATTTTTATTTGTTTATTTTTTATCTTTTTTCATTGACAAGTAATAAAGTTCGTTATATTTTTAATGTATGCAATATTGTACACAACTTAAAATGGATGAAAAACTAAGTTTGTACATATAGAAAGTTAGCTGTTGGGATGAGTCTAATAGTGAAATTTCAAAAGCATTTGATGCATTCAAGTATACATATCGATTTGAGATACAAAGCTTGGATTAGTCATAAAGGGAATAATTATGAGACAAAATCTACTACGTTTAAAAAGATCAATAGTAGGGATAGCTGGTTATACGACCAAACAAGACCTTCTGATTTTTTCAAATAAGAATTTATCTATATGTATGAAAGAGCAGATAAAGCGATTATTAAATTTAATAATCACTTTTAATTGGGTTCTTCATTCTTCAAACCAAGTAAGTACCTCTGCAAAAGTCTTAAGACTATTTTGTCATGGCCTAAATCTAGAAGAGTATTTCAGGAGCTAAAAAGAACAAGAAGGATATAGCGACTAGATAAGGAAGTTTTCAATTATGCCATTTTAGTTCTACTAAATAGTAATTATGGCATATAGATCAAATACATATACATGCATTATGTAGGGTTCTTGCGTCTTTAAAAAACTGAACCTTGCTTAATTCGTATAAGGAAATGGAATAAGGTAACGGAAATGGAACAATTAATACATACCATAGTGGGATATCTATGGAGCGATACGCTAGTTTATTTGGCGCTTGGTGTTGGAATTTATTTTACGTTTATTACTCGAGGCGTTCAATTTCGGTACTTTCGCGAAATGTTCCGTGTAATACGTGAGAAAAAAGAAGATAGTTCGGGAATATCGCCAAGACAAGCACTATTTATGGCATTAGCTGGACGTATTGGTGTTGGAAATATTGCAGGGGTAGCTTTAGCTGTTGGTATGGGCGGTCCAGGTGCAATTTTCTGGATGATTATAATGGGATTCCTTGCAGGTGCATTAGCTTTCAGTGAATCTACAGTAGCTCAGTTATATAAGTTTAAAGAAGGCGATCAATATTATGGTGGTGTTCACTATTATATTGATCGTGGATTAAAACTTAAGCCTTTTGCAGCTATAGCCGCAGTTGTATTAATTATTTCTTATACGGTTATGATGCCTGGTATTCAAATGAATACTATTGCAACTACCTTTAAATCTACATTCCATATCCCTCCATATATCTCTGGTATCGTGGTGACTATTGGGATCGGATTAATTATTTGGGGTGGGGTAAAAAGTATTGCTCGTGCAGCTGAGAAAATTGTACCGACCATGTCAGGTCTGTATGTTTTGGCTACAGTAGTTTTACTCTGTGCACATTATGATCAGATACCTGAAACATTTGCTTTAATTGTAAAAAGTGCATTTGGTATGGATGCAGTTTTTGGTGCGATTATTGGTCAAGCTGTAAATTGGGGTGTACGCCGTGCTGTCTTTGCAAGTGCTGCAGGTGCTGGCGAGTCAACATTTGCTTCTGCTGCCGCAATGACTTCCCACCCTGTTAAACAAGGTCTAATTCAAGCATTCTCTATTTTCTTCGAAACAGCATTAATTTTAACTAGCTCTGGGTTAATGATCTTAATTACCGGAATGTATAACGTTACACCTCCTGGTAGTACATCACCATTAGTTGAACATGTACCTGGAGTAGCAGCAGGTGCAGAATGGACTTCTATGGCACTCCAAACCGTATTTCATGATGCTGGTGCTTGGTTAATTTCTCTAGCAATTTTAGTTTTTGCTTTCACAACATTAATGACCTATTACTATATAGCTGAGTCAGGTATTGCTTACTTTGATCGTCAAAATAAGTATCCAATTTTTAAGACAATTGCAAAAATTGCTAGTCTTACCGCATTGTTCATGGGCAGTATTTCAAGTACCGAAACAATGTGGGCACTTGGTGACATCACTTTCGGTAGCATGGCGTATGTCAATCTAATTGCTTTAATTTTGTTAAGTAAACCATTATTGAAAGTATTAAAAGATTACGACAGACAACGCAAAGCTGGAAAAGATCCGGTGTTTGACCCGAGAGAAGTAGGTATTAAAAATGCGACTTATTGGGAAGAATATGCTGATCAGAAAAAAGCGTCCCTAATAACACCTTCTATTGAAAAATCAGTTTCTGTAAAAAAAACAGCAGCCATAAAATAGCTTAAATGCTTTCCCTACGTAGAGTTGAATAAGTCAAAAAACCCATCTCTCTTCTTTAAAAAGGAAATTAAAGAAGAGAATAATCTTGATATTAAAGGAAATATGAAATGTTAAAATGGAGAATCAATCTTCTTCTTGGCGGAGCTTTATCTACACTTTCACCACATCTTTTTGCAGACACATTAAAATTTGGTGATGCAAATACTGATTCCGGTGAAGTCTCAATTTCCGGTTGGTTACGGGCTAATATTCAAGATAAAGACTATTCTGATAATGAGCACAAACTAAAGTTTGATGCAGCAAAAATAGCAATTAAATATGATGCTAAGAATCTATTCGGAAACTTTGAATATCGTTGTTATCAATTCGATAAATTATGCGATTTTTCATCACTTGTTGATGCTAATTTAGGATACAAGTTCAATGAAAATAATAGAGTTACGTTAGGTGTTCAGGAAATACCTTTTGGTCCTGGGCGTGGCTGGTCTACAAGTTGGTATGGTGGTGTTTTAATTAATGCAGGTTTAGAAGATGTACATAATCTGGGGATTAGCTATTCAACAAAACCTTTTACGACTACCAAACTTGATGCAGCATTCTTCGCACGTGATGCGGGAAATTATACGGGTAATAGTAAAGATTCTTCCCGTTATTCAGCTAATTATGTTGATCCCGATAATGACAGTGACCCATATGTAAAAGAAAAAAATATGTTTATTGTGCGGTTACAACAAGACATTCCTGTATCTGCTTACCCAGATTTAAAGTTAAATGTAGGGTCGTCTTACTGGTATTCGGACATTGAAAATAAAGATAACTCTGAAACTGGTCACCGAAATGCTTGGGCTCTGTTTAGTAAGATAAATTATAAGAATGCAAATATTACGCTAACCGCAGGCAAAAATAAGGTTTCTAATCATGATGTTTTAGGTCGTGATTATTCCGTAATCGGTTCATTTGATAGTTCTTATAACTTAGCTAATGAAGGCGATTTTTATACCGCAGACATCAATTATGTTTTTAAGGATGTACTTTACGGTTGGTCTCTAACCCCATATGCAACATATAGTGCTTTGCGTAAAGACCCGAAAGATTTTAAAACTTCTACCCGAAATATTTTTGGTGTTCAGGTAGATAAAGGGCATTTTTCTGTCGCTGCAGAATATATGCTCGGGAAAAATGATCCGTTTATAGGCGGTAATGCAGACTCTTTCGCCCAAGGCGATGATCAAGGGTGGAGTAGATTATTGAATCTTTTATTTTTCTATAACTTCTAAAAAGTTATTACAAAAAGATTTTCAGGAAGATTTACAAATTCGATGGTTAAAGAAATGATTAAGCCTATTCAAAAATTACTGATTGCCAACCGTGGTGAAATCGCAATTCGAGTAATGCGTGCCGCTACAGAAATGGGCATCCGCACGGTTGCAATTTATGCAGAAGAAGATAAATTTGCCTTGCATCGCTTCAAGTCGGATGAGGCTTATCGGGTAGGCGCAGGCAAAAAGCCAATCGCGGCCTATCTGGATATTGAAGATATTATCCGTATTGCACTTGAGGCAGGCGTAGATGCCATCCATCCGGGCTATGGTTTCTTGTCTGAAAACCCTGAGTTTGCCGAGGCCTGTAGCCAAGCGGGAATCCGTTTTATCGGTCCAAAACCGGAAGTAATGCGTCAGTTAGGCAACAAGGTAATGGCACGTAACGTTGCAATGGTTGCATGTGTGCCTGTGGTTCCTGCCACATCGGCACTACCGGAACGCCTTGAAGACTGCCAATTACTAGCGGCTGAAGTGGGTTATCCACTTATGCTCAAAGCCAGCTGGGGTGGAGGTGGCCGTGGCATGCGTGTGGTTGAAAATGAAAATGAACTCGAAGATGCAATTACTGTTGCACGTCGTGAAGCCAAATCCGCATTTGGCAATGACGAAGTCTATCTAGAGAAACTCATTCGCCATGCACGCCATGTCGAAGTACAGATCTTGGGTGATACCCATGGCAATATTGTCCATCTGTTTGAACGGGATTGTACGGTACAACGACGTAACCAGAAGGTGGTCGAGCGTGCGCCAGCACCTTATTTATCTGAAATACAGCGCAGTAAAATCTGTGACGCAGCTTTAAGACTGGCTCGTGCGGTAGATTACACCCATGCGGGTACGGTTGAATTTTTAATGGATGCCGAAACAGAGGACTTTTACTTTATTGAAGTTAACCCGCGCATTCAGGTTGAACATACGGTTACTGAAGAAATTACGGGCATTGATATTGTTAAGGCACAAATTCGGGTGACTGAAGGAGCTGCAGTTGGAGATGGTAGTAGTTTTATTCCACCACAAGATCAGATCAAATTATTAGGTCATGCACTGCAATGCCGACTCACCACAGAAGATCCTAAAAATGGCTTTATGCCAGACTATGGGCGTCTAACAGCATTTCGTAGTGCAACCGGTTTTGGGGTACGGGTAGACAGTGGTACTGCCTATACCGGTGCAGTCATTACGCCATATTATGATTCCTTACTCGCTAAAGTCACGGTTCGCGGTGCAAGTGGTGATGAAGCCAATGCCCGTATGCTGCGAGCGTTACAGGAGTTTCGTATCCGCGGCGTCTCAAATAATCTGGCATTTCTTGAAAATGTAGTAACTCATCCTTTATTTACACAAGGCACCTGTACCACCCGATTTATTGATACCACGCCTGAATTATTTAACCTTAAACCTAAACAGGACCGTGCGACTAAGTTACTAGAGTTTTTAGGCGACATTACTGTCAATGGACAACCCGAACTCAAAGGGCGTTCACTTCCTGAAACGGTACCTGCTCCGGCACAGTTACCGATATTTAACTTAAACCAGCCCCTTCCTAGTGGAACCCGAGACCAGTTTAAGTTGCTGGGTGCAGAAGGTTTCGCAAACTGGATGCTAGACCAAAAGCGTGTATTGGTCACTGATACCACTATGCGTGATGCCCATCAGTCCTTATTTGCAACCCGAATGCGTACCGCAGATATGCTGGCGATTGCACCTTATTATTCTCATATGGCCAGTGAGCTGTTTTCACTGGAATGTTGGGGCGGGGCAACCTTTGATGTGTCGATGCGCTTTTTAAAAGAAGACCCCTGGGAGCGTCTGGCTCAACTGCGTGAAGCTGTGCCAAACATTTTATTCCAAATGCTACTTCGCTCATCCAATGCAGTGGGATATACCAACTATCCAGATAATGTCGTCCGTCACTTTATTGGACAGGCTGCGCAAGGTGGGATCGACCTGTTCCGTGTATTTGACTCACTTAATGCGGTCGATAACATGCGGGTTGCCATTGATGCAGTTCGAGAGTCAGGCATGCTGTGTGAAACAGCAATCTGCTATACCAGTGATATTTTTGATAACAACCGCAGATATAACCTCAACTACTATGTTGATATGGCAAAGCAACTGCAAAAAGCAGGGGCTAACATTCTCGCCATTAAGGATATGGCCGGTATTTGTAAGCCAGCTGCAGCGCGTGAGCTGATCAAGGCATTGAAAGAAGAAACAGGATTGCCGATTCATTTTCACACCCATGATACCAGCGGTATAGCCGCGGCCAGCATTTTGTCTGCCATCGATGTTGGTGTTGATGCAGTTGATACGGCCATGGATGCCATGAGTGGACTCACGTCACAACCGAGTATGGGCTCAGTGGTTGCATCCTTACAAAATACCGAGCGTGATACAGGACTCAACCCGAATAACCTGCAACAGCTTTCTACTTACTGGGAAGGTGTACGTCATATCTATGCACCATTTGAGGCAGATATGCGTGCGGGTACAGCCGATGTCTATCACCATGAAATGCCGGGTGGGCAATATACCAACTTACGTGAACAGGCTCGCTCCCTAGGCATTGAAGAACGCTGGTCTGAAGTTTCCGATGCCTATGCACAAGTCAACTTATTGTTTGGCGACATTGTGAAAGTTACCCCAACGTCAAAAGTGGTGGGTGACATGGCTTTATATATGGTGTCGAATAATCTTAATTCAGAAGATATTGAAAACCCGAAACTTGAGATTGATTTCCCTGAGTCGGTGGTTTCCCTGTTTAAAGGTGAGTTAGGCACACCGGCACATGGTTTTCCAAAAGAATTACAGCACAAGGTGTTAAAGGGTGCAGCTCCACTCCTTGATCGCCCAGGAGCAGTGATGCCACCAGTCGATTTGGCAGGTGAAAAAGCAATGCTTAAAAATATGTTCGGGAAAGAACTTACCGAACAGGAGCTGGCATCATATCTGATGTATCCAAAGGTCTTTACCGACTTTATGAAACACAAACAGAAATATGGCACGGTATCAAGTATTCCATCTTCAGCCTTCTTTTATGGTTTAAAAGAGCAAAGTCCAGTTGAAATTGAGCTTGAACGAGGCAAGACACTAGAAATAAAATTGCTGGGCCGTTCAGAAGCCAAAGATGGTGTGATTGATCTATTTGTAGAGCTGAATGGTCAGTTACGTCTGGTTCAGATTAAACAGGCAAGCCAAAAAGAAGTAACTACTCATCCGAAGGCAGACCCGACAAATCCGAAACATATCGGTGCTTCAATGCCAGGGATGATTAGTACAGTACCTGTGAAATTGGGTCAGTCAGTCAAGAAGGGTGAAACCTTATTTACCATTGAAGCGATGAAGATGGAGCTTGCCATTAAAGCTGATCAGGACTGTGTGGTTCAGGAAGTTTTAATGAGTGCAGGTAAGCAAGTTAGAAATATGGATCTAGTTTTGACGTTAAGTTAAAGTGAATATATTAAATTCTTATGGTATGAAATTTTATACATATTTGAAATTATTCATTTAATCTCACCTTAAGACAATTTGTTTTTCATTTAACAAATTGTCTTATTTGTATAAAGTTGAAAGTAAATAACTAAAAAGTAATATATCTATAGACGAGACTTTTTAATAATTAAAATAATATATAGTATATTAGTTATTGAAATAAAATCTTTATCTGTATGAATAAGCCGATTTACTTAAATGCTCTAAAAGCTTTTGAAGCAAGTGCAAGATATAAAAGTTTCTCTGAAGCAGCTCAAGAATTAAATGTTACTCCAGCTGCAGTAGGGCAATTAGTAAGGGCATTAGAGGAATATTTAGGTTTTCCTTTATTCTATAGACAATCAAAAGGAAAAAATAGATTAATTACTACTGAAGTGGCTGAAATAGCATTGCCAGATATACAGTCTGGTTTTGATAAATTAGCTATTGGATTAGAAAAATTAAAATTAGGTAGTTCTACTGGTGTTTTAACTGTTACAGTTAGCCCTGCATTTGCTACAAAATGGTTACTGCCAAGAATAGATCAGTTTCAGAATAAATGGCCTGATTTAAATGTACGGTTAGATATGAATCTTAAAACTATAGATTTTTTAGCCAATAAAATTGATATAGGTATAAGATATGGAGAGGGATGTTGGGCTGATTTAGATGCAATCAAAATTATGGATGAAGAGGTTTATCCAGTATGTTCACCTAGCTTTTTACGGAACAGAGATTCAAAAATTTGTTTAGAAGATCTATTAACAGAAATCCTGATTCATGATCAATCAATGGAAGCTCATTCTAAATTCCCTACATGGGAAAAATGGTTAGAAGCAGCTGGGTTTAGTTCATTTCAAAATAAACGCAATATACAAATAAATAATTCTGCTGCTGTTTTACAGACAACTATGGATGGACATGGGATCGCATTAGCACGTAGTGTTATGGTACAGGATGATATCCGTTCTGGTAGATTAATAAGACTTTTTCCAAATATAAATTATCAATCGCCATTATCTTACTATATTGTTTATCGACATGAATTATCTAATTTACCTAGAATATTAGCTTTTAAAGAATGGATGATTCAAGAAAGTTACAATTTTAGCAGTTTAAATTAATGACCTAGTATTTAAATGGTTAAAGCTATATATTAAAATTTAGTCTTAATTAAATATAATTAAGACTAATTAATAGTAGGTAATATTATGCAAGGAAAAGCATTTCAGGATCTCTATCCTGAGGAATATAGTCATTGTTTTGGATGCGGCCGTAATAATAAACATGGGCATCATCTAAAAAGCTTTTGGAGTGACGATATGAATACTACCATTGCTAAAATAACACCATCTAATATTTATACTGGAGGTGTACCAGACCATCTTTATGGTGGGCTCATTGCCTCTCTGCTAGATTGCCATGGTGCAGCTTCAGCTGCAGCCTTCAAAAGTTTAACTATCGGTAATAAATTTGATGGGTCAGAACCATTAGTTAGATTTGTAACTGGTAGTTTAACAGTTAATTTTGAGAAACCAACACCTACAGAATGCGAATTAACAGTAACAGCAAAATTAATCTCAATAGAAAATAGGAAAGTAAAGGTTGAGCTCGCTTTATTAGCAAATGACTTAGTATGTGCCACGGGTGAGATGTTAGCTATTCAGCTAAAAGATATTTAAGAAGAGAAAAAGCTATTAATAAATAGCTTTTTTATAGATTTATAAGATTTTTTGAGGCGAAATATAGGAGTTTGATGCACGAGTAAACCACATTAATTGTATAGTACCCATAAGTAACACAATTGATGCCAGTATAAATTGTTGATTATATTCAAACCCAAATTTTTGTAAAAAACTAAAACAAATTCCACCAATTAATTGGATTGAAGCAAAACACAAGGTCGCTACACTCCAAAGCTTTTTATAGGAAAGACCATATAATTGTAGAATTGTATAAGAAGTTAAAAATACAACTGCTGGATTAAGTAACCCAGTTAGGAAGGAAGATAAAAAAGCGAATAACTGATTATAGCTAAATATAGCTATAAATATAGCTAAAATATAAAAGCTATATAAAATTTTCAGTGCAATAAAATTTCCAAGCTTTCTGGCTAGAAGATAAGCAATATAAGCACCCAGCGCACTTCCAGTGCCATAAAGAATCCAGTTTATATTTACTAGTATTAATTTTATTTTTAATTCATGACTTAAATAATCAATCCAAAACAATGAGTGAGGTATATATGCAAATGCACTCGAACTATATGCTATAAGTAAGCTATAAAACAGAGTCCCAATTTTTGTAGGATTAGCATCTATCTGAGCCTTTTCAGTTAGTTGATGTTTAAAAATCTGTAATAAATAGCTCAGAGCAATACATATTATAAGTGCAAAAGTACTCAGAATAAGCCATGCAGTTTGAATAGAAATACGATCTAAATAAGGTAAAAATAGAGTTGCTAATAAAACTCCAATACCTATTCCACTAAAGCCAATGAAATTAATTCTAAAGCGATCTTGGGGCGCGGAACATTGTGCGATAACACTTGGAGATAAGATCATTAATAAGCCACCACTAACACCTGAAAGTACGCGCCAGCAGATATACCATAATTCATCAAAATTTGAGAAAGCACAGCAGATTAGACTTATCATTCCACAAATAGCTGCACCTTGAATAACATTACTCATTATCTTTGTTTGTGGTAAACGCATTGCTAGAAGGGCTCCCACCAAATAGCCCAATAAGTTAGCGCTACTTAATACACTTGCAAATTCATGGCTCCAACCAAATGCTTCTCGTGTAGATGGGAGAAGAGCGGTATATGAAAATCTTAGGATACCGATACCTAAGCACATACTAAGACAGAGAAAGATACTTAGCTTGGTTCGATATGATTGCATTTTCTACTAATGTCCATTCCTTTATAAATCATCGATATTTTTTATATATTTAGGATATTGATCAAATGATTTATACTTTAATTCATTTAAAGAAAAACTTTAACGAAAATGGATATTCCAAAACATCTAAATGCGCTTAAAGCTTTCGAGGCAAGTGCGAGGCATCAAAGTTTCTCAGGGGCAGCCCAAGAATTAAACGTTACTTCTGCTGCAGTTGGCCAATCTGTCCGCTCTTTAGAGGAGTTGTTAGGAATAACTTTGTTTTATCGGCAATCAAGTGGAAAAAAGCGATTAAAGTTAACTGAGCTTGCAGAACAGATATTACCTGATATTCAAACTGGATTTGACTATCTTAGTAAAGCAGTGAATAAGGCAAAGGTAAGTAGTGCAAAACAAAAGTTAACAGTAGCTATTAGCCCAACATTTGCAAGTAAGTGGCTATTACCACGGATTCATAGTTTTCAGCAGGCATATCCAGAAATAGAAATTAATTTTGATACTGACCTAAAGCCAGTTGATTTTAGTAGTCACGGTATTGATATTGCAGTGAGATATGGAACTGGCTATTGGTCAGGCTTAGTGGCAGAAAAATTGATGGAAGAAGAAATTTTTCCTGTTTGTTCGCCTGATTTTTATCAGAATTATCAATCTCAATTAAAAGACATTAAAAAATTATTAGATCTACCTCTAATACATTGTTTATCAATGGATAATAATTCGGGTTTTATTACTTGGGATAAATGGCTTAAATCAAATCATATTACGAGTGAAAATAATCAAAGTGGTTTTAAAATAAACAATTCTGCTGGGGTATTGCAATTGGCTATAGAAGGGCATGGTATTGCATTAGGACGGAGCGTAATTGCTTGTGATGATTTAAAAAAAGGAAATCTAATGCGTCTTTATCCTGAAATATCCTGTATTTCACCGTTAGCTTATTATATTGTTTATCGTGAAGAAAGTTGTACATTGTCTAAGTTAACCGCATTTAAAGAATGGTTGGTTCAGGAAACGAAAGAAAGACAATAATTTGATAAAAGTACTAAGAGTAGTACTTTTATCTATATTATGCATTTTGCTATATCGTTTTTCTAGACTGTTTTGAATGTAGCCAGATAAGAGAAATTGCGGCTACTACCAACCAAGGTACTAATGCGATATTCATTGCTTTCCAGCCGAATAAATCGAGTAACGCACCTGCGCTAAAAGAACAAATTAAGCCTACAATAAAAACAGTCATGTCGTTAATGGCTTGGGCCTTAGCTTTTTCAGCCGCTGTATAAGTTCCTGTGAGTAAAGACGTGCTGCCAATAAATAAAAAATTCCATCCGACGCCTAATAAAATTAAAGAAATAGCAAAAGATGCGAACTGAATACCTGAGAGGGAAAAACCAATGTAACAAGCAAATAATATAAGACCGGCAAACATGATTTTAAGTACACCAAATCGGGCGATTAAATTTCCAGTAAAGAATGAGGGTAGGAACATACCAAGCACATGAAGCTGAATGACAGTTGTAATCGTGCCTAGTTCATGGTGTGAATGTCGCATGGCAATTGGCGTGGCGGTCATACCTAAAATCATGATGCCATAACCTGTAACTGCACCAAACAGAGCAACTAGATAGGTCGGTTGGAAGACAATCTGTTGCCATGGGCGACCAGCAGTAAAATCGGACTTTTGCTCAACTCTATCGGCAATATACAGGTTAGATAAAATCCCCATTGCTACCAGTGAGATGATACTAATAATTAAAAATGAACCGATATATTCTAAATGCTGGAATAAAGGCCCACCGAAGCGCGCTAAAGTTGGGCCAATGAGAGCTGCAACAATTCCACCTGCCATCACCCAAGAAATAGCGCGTGAGCGGAACGCATCATCTGCTACTTCACTGGCAGCAAAACGGTAAAACTGCGCAAAGGATTGATAAGATCCAACACATAGTGTGCCTAAAGCTAAAAGCATGAGTGAGCTATAAAAAATACCAATAGAGGCAATAATGCCACCAAGTACACCTAAGGCTGCGCCGCAAAGAAAACCACTACGTCTCCCTACACGTGCCATGAGCATTGAGGCTGGGAACATCATTAAAGCCGTACCCAAAAACATAGAAGCGATGGGCAGTGTTGCAAGTGTTGGTGTGTTTGCAATATTGGCCCCAGCCAGACCACCAATAGTCATGACCATAACAGAAACGGTTTGGAAAAGTGATTGCGAGCTCGCTAAAATGAGAACTTGGCGGTGCATGGTGTTTTGAAGCATAAAAAGCCTGTGCGGTACTGAATTTTTGAAGTTAAGAAAGAAACGTTTTTCGAAATAGTTCTACATGGTTAGCACAATTCGAAATTGAGCTTGCCCTGATTTCATTTTTAAATAAGCTTCCTCAACTTGCTCTAACGGGTAAGTTTTAACCATGGCACGTGTATTAGTTAATACACTGAAATCAAGGGTTCTTTCTATTTCATAAGGTGTCCCTGTGATTGCCCCCTCAACACTACGTTCTCCTCCAACTAAAGCTGGGGCGGGGATAGTGAGTGGTTCTTTACCGACGCCAACAATCATTAACTTTCCATGTGGAGCAAGGCCTGCAAATAAGTTAGATGTTATTTCACCATTAGTAATTGTTGATAAAATAACTTGTGCTTTACCTAAATGTTGTAGTTTTTCGACAGCATTTTCTAAATCGGTATTGATGTAGAGATGCGCTCCTAATTTTGTTGATTGTTCGGCAATATCTTGCCCACGACCAATAGCAACAACTTTAAACCCCATTTTTTTTGCATATTGAATAGCTAAATGGCCTAATCCACCGATACCAAATATAGCGACGAGATCACCTGCTTGTGCACCTGATTTTTTAAGTGCATTGAAGGTCGCAATACCTGCACAAAGTAAGGGGGCTGCTTCGACCGAACTTAATTCATCAGGAATGGCAACTAAACCAGTTTCTTTGGCAATCATCATTTCTGCATAACCCCCATCATGGGTACTGCCCATAATAGGTTGTTGATTACACAAATTAAATAATCCCTGACGACATTCAGAACATTGATTACAATGTCCACCTAATCGACCAACTCCTACACGCTGGCCAATTTCCCACGAACCCAAAGTATGTTTTGGAAGAGCAATAATACGACCAACAACCTCATGTCCCGGAACACGTGGAAAAAAGTCCGGATTAATATTCTCTACCGTCATCATATCTGCGCCACAGATTCCACAGGCTTCTAAGGCAAGTAAAACCTCACCTGTTCGAGGTACTGGAATAGGTCGCTCAACGAGTTCTAGTAATCCAGTTTGACTTGCTTGTGCTGCTGTATATGTCGTTTTCATGTTTTAAATCCTGATCTCTAAATATATTGATTATTCTTAAAAAGATACTGAATGCCTACTTTCGTAGCATCGACAGCACCCGCAAGGTAACCTGAATGGTGTTTTGACCATTCACTTGCAATTCCGATAATCTGGTTATCCCAGATTGAGGTAGTCGGTGTTATATCTGGTGAGAAAGCGTGTATTGAGGCTGGGTTCATCCAGTCTGCTTCTGTTGCTGTAAATGAATCTGTTGACCAATCTTTAAGCAATTCCAGTTCTGGTTTGTTTGCTTGACTTCCAAAGAGTCGAATAAGCTGTGCTTGGCAGTGAACAATGAGATCTTTTTCATCAATTTTTTGTCGTGCTGTAGATGGAACACCTAAGAAACCAAATAATGCTGCTTGATCATTGGGTATAGATGCATCATGAATTTCAACCATAGGCCCAATAGAGCTACGAACCTGACCAGATAAACCTTGTTGTTTCCAAAATGGTTCGGGGTAAATGGCAAGATATTTGGCATGGGGGGCCATCCATGTTGCAGTTTTTTGCCATTGCTGTGAAATATACTGGGGAAGTTCAGGGGTAAATTTTATTTTCTGTATGGCTAAACGAGGTGGGATAGCCAATAAAATGGAGTGTGCCTGATAAGTGATTTTTTGCTCTGCATGATCTTGGGCAGTCATTTCAATCTCATGCGGTTTGTGGCAAATAAGATCGGTGACTTGTTGTGCCATCTTGATTTTATTAGCAGGAATTTTTTGCTTTAAAGCTTGAATAAGATGATCCATTCCATTTTTAAGTCGAATAGATGGAGTAGACCAAATATGATTTGATAATCGTACGGGAGGCGTTGCTTGGCTTTGCTCAATGATTACATCGCCATTTGCAGCTTGTTCAACAACAGGCAAATCTAATTCATTCACTAATCGCCTTAACTGTGGATTCATTTCAGGCCAAATCCATGTTGCCCCCAAATCAAAGCCATGTGAACTAAAGATGCGACCACCTAGGCGATCTCTAGCCTCTAATAAAAGGTAGTCGGAGAAATTAGCCTGCTCTAATAAATAAGCAGCATATAACCCACTTAGCCCAGCACCAATAATAATAATTTTTGACTTAATCATTTAAAGGCTGCCTTTCAGATGCTCTTTTTTTATATAGAGTGTTGCACCGGTAAAGCCTGCATAGAATTTGAGGTGAGTTTTAGGAGGGAGCCGTATCCAAGTTCCTGCTTCATATGTCATATGTTCATGACATAATTGACCATTAATAATGAGAATTTCGAATCCTTTATCAGATGTTGCTTCAAAGCTTTGCTTAATATGGAGTCTTTCTAAATAAGTATGCTCATAAATTGTGGAAATTAATGGACAAATCAGACGATTCTTAATCGTTTTCCATTGTTTAGGATCATTTGTATTAATACGTAAAGGTTCTGTTTCTGACATTGGGAGTTGCATTAATTTAACGAAAATTAAAGCACCATCTTGACCACTTGAAGGTGTATGAAAGGAGCCATGGGGATTACGTAGATACCATCCTGCTGGATAATGCTGAAGATTATTTTCAGTAAATACACCTGACAGCACGAAAATCTCTTCACCTTGGGGGTGTTGATGTTCTGGAAATGCTGTTTGTGGGGCATATCGAACTAAGCTTGTTGCTCGAGCAGTTTCATCACCAATGCGGTCAAACATAACTCGTTCAACCTCACCACCAGGAGATTTTACCCAATGATAATCTTGTGATCGGATAATAGCGATTTGCGAGAAATCAGCATTAATTAACATTGTAGCTGCTCAACCAATATGAAGATTCGTAAGAAAAGCACTGATAAACATGCCTAGCCCAAAGATAGAATGTCCAATAAAACTAAAAAATCTGGTTTTTGCTGGATGAAGAGTATTTGATCCTGCTATACCAGCACCCATACCAGGCATCATCACAAAGAAGGGTGCAATTATTAGTATCCATGAGATTAAAAGAGGAGGAAGAATTGTTGGTTGCGTAAACCAATATGTTCCTTCAAAACTTATGAGTATAAGAACGTAAACAATACCAATGATGTAATGGGCTAACCAACCCAGGGCTTTTTCAAAAGGGATTGGACGAGCATTTACTAATTTTTTTTGTATAAATTGGCCAGATGGTAAATGCCCCAGCCAGCGGCCAACCATTGCCCAATTCGTGATAGATACATGAAACAACCTATTTAGGAGCAAAGCCCATAAATCTAAAATAAATGTAGCGCCTATACCAATGAATAGAGTTTTATAGATTAGATATACTGTTTCAGATATTGGAGGCATCTTTCTGTACTCTGATTCTACGGGGGGTCACGAATAGCAGGCTAAATTTTTTAGCCAAAGGTAATACAACCAAAGCCGTTGGAAATGCCACCATCCAAGAATAAAGCCATGTCGGTAACCATATGCCGATTAACGCTGTATTTAGTCCTATACTTTTGATAACGCTAATGATTGATATGACCCCACTCATAATGAAAGTTAAGAAAAAGGGGACGAGTAGGTTTAATGCTTGGGGAGGCAGTTTGGGAATATTGAAAAAAATTTTACTCATCTAATCCACCACTAGATACGAATATTAGAAGCTGGTCCAGACTGATTAGATATATGAACTTTTAATGTAATCACTAAATAAGACATAAAGGGAAAACCTTGTTATTAAAAAAAAATGAAATTTAGAACATGTGTATTTTTATTTTTGAGTTTTTTTTATTACTTAACAAATCAGATTAACTTTCATGGGTTGAAAGAAAATCTTTATTGAAAGATGCTTCTTATAAAAAGCCATAAAATTAACAATTCATAATGAGAGAATGTATAAAGAATCTAAGAAAAACTTAAAGACTAGAGAAAATTAATACAAAATAATTGATTGGGTTATCAAAATTTTCAAGGCTTATAGAAGGTCGAATAAGTCTTTGCTGAATGGCCATATCCTGAAAGATGGATATCCCAACATTCCACTAAATAATTGAAGATATGGTAATAATTAAAGTTTTAGTATTAGCGTCTCTAGTTGCTTTTAGCGGAATTTATAAATAATTTAAGAACTAATTGATTATTGTGAAGTTTAAGAAGTAGGAGTCATGCATATGTCTTAATAAATTGAACAAAATAGAATGCTAAGCAGGTGGTAAGATGCAGCAGTGGATTGACTTCATCTAAGAATATCATCCCCAAATATTTGTGAGAAATTATGACTAGAAGCAGCTATGTTACATATGTAAAGCACGAGTTATAAACCTAATGAAAGTTGTGGCGTTTGTTAAGTAGATAAATTCTTTATCATATCTCTTTGAATTATTTATTAATTTTTATAAACCCAATTGGTAAATTGGAGTAGAATTATGATAACTATCAATATTTTCTCAATAGTCATATGTTGAAATTGATAAATCCATAAGAAATTTAATTTCTCTAAATGAGTTTAAAAGTAAATTTAATTCATTAAAAAGCCCCAAAAAACATAAAAAAAATGTATTTAAGTAAATCTCGTTCAAGTTCTTTGACTTTATTGATTACTCATTACATTCTAGATCTACAACAAATAATTATGTTGTTGTGACGTTGTGTATATTTCTTAAGTAACTTATTAGTAATAATTACTAAGCCAAAGAGATTATACATAATCATATTATTTAATTTTCCATATTTATAGTTTCTATTTTATTGATTCGATATTTAATTATTCTTGAATCATGTAAATAACTAGTAATGAAGTTAATAAAACCTAAATAGTTTTATAAAATACTACTTCAATAACTAAATTTAAGCTGTAGAGAAATGGAATTTTAAATTTACAGTTATATTTACCATCATTAATTATAAATTTAAATATTACGAATTAAATGGTTATAAGTTAGTTCGTTATTTAAAATGATGATGTAGTTCAATGAGGACTAAAATGAAACAGATTATATGTACGAAGAATGCACCAGAAGCAATCGGTCCATATTCACAAGGTATTGGATTTCAAAATTTAATCTTTACCTCAGGGCAATTACCTTTAATTCCGGAAACAATGAAATTTCCAGAAGGGGGTATTCGTGAGCAAACATATCAATCATTACTCAATGTTAAAAGTATTTTAGAGGCTCAAGGTTCTTCACTTGAATACGTGATCAAAACAACATGCTTTTTAGCAGATATGGCTGATTTTTCAGAATTCAATGAAGTATATCTAGAGTTTTTCGGAACAAATAATTCACCTGCACGCTCATGTGTTGAAGCTGCTCGATTACCTAAAGATGCACTTGTCGAAATTGAAGTTATCGCTTTTAAGCCTTCATAAGGCTACGAGCCATTTTTTTCATAGGATTTAAAGAGCAAGATAGAGCATGTTTAGTATTAGTAATAACGAATTGTATTCAGGAAAGAGTAGCCCACTTTTTAATAAGGAGATAGCCAGTCAAGTTCGTAATCTACACCGAAAAATCGAAGGATATGATCCCACTCCTTTAGTTTCATTAGAATATTTAGCTAAAAAATTAGGCTTAAAAAATATTTTAGTAAAGGATGAATCGAAACGCTTTGGCTTAAATGCCTTTAAAGTTCTCGGTGGTTCATATGCTTTAGCTAAACTGCTTGCTGAAAAGTTAAATATTGATATGAATCATTTTGATTTGAAAAATATTAAAACTTTATTGAAAGAAACTGTTGTATTTACGACTGCCACAGCCGGAAATCATGGAACCGGTGTTGCCTGGGCTGCAAGAGAAATGGGGCAAAAAGCGGTTGTATTCATGCCTAAAGGTTCTGCAAAAGCAAGTGTAGAAAGAATCAGAGCTTTAGGCGCTGATTGTATTGTCACAGATGTAAATTATGATGACACCGTTCGTTTAGCTAACAAGACAGCACAGGAAAATGGATGGCTTCTTGTGCAGGACACTGCGTGGGATGGTTATGAGACGATTCCGACATGGATTTCTCAAGGTTATATGACTATGGCTGATGAGGCTGTAGAACAACTCAATGAATTTAAAGATTTAGTACCTACCCATATTATGCTTCAAGCAGGTGTAGGGGCGATGGCTGGTGGAATTCTAGGGTATTTGGTTGATGCGCTTGGTGTCCAAAATTTTAAAGCTATTGTTTCGGAACCTGTTACTGCCGATTGTGTTTATCAATCTGCACAAGATAAATCTGGACAGCTTATTGCAGTTGATGGTGACTTAAATTCAATTATGGCTGGTTTAGCTTGTGGCGAGGTCAATCCAATTACATGGCCGATCTTAAAAGATTGTACGTTTGCTTTTGCGAAGGTCGAAGATTCTATAGCTGCGACTGGAATGAGAATTTTAGGTAATCCATTAAAGGGTGATGACCCCATAACGAGTGGTCCTTCTGGTGCAATTAATCTAGGTTTACTTTATGCACTTAGTAACAGCCCAGAGCAGGCGGATCTAAAAGAAAGTCTAGGTTTAAATGAAGAATCAGTTGTACTGATTTTTAGTACGGAAGGTGACACAAACACAGATCTATATAGAAAAGTGGTGTGGGAAGGATGTTATCCCTACTAACTACAAGGTTATTTAATCAAATATAGAGATATTGTGGATAGACAAGGAATTTAGATGAGTTTAATAAGTTTTGAAGAACAGTTACACCGTTGGAGACACGAGCTTCATTCTAATCCTGAAACGGGTTTTGAAGAAATTACTACAGCGGAATATATTGCTCAACAACTAAAAAACATGGGTTTAGATGTTCATACCGGAATTGGTGGAACAGGTATAGTCGCGAACTTAACAGTGGGCAATAATCCTACTGTTATTGGCCTACGTGCTGATATGGATGCATTGAATATTACTGAAACAACCGGTAAATCTTATTGCTCTAAAAATCATGGAAAAATGCATGCTTGTGGCCACGATGGTCATATGAGCATGCTGCTGGGTGCTGCTAAATTATTAACTGAAAATCGTGATTTTAATGGAACGGTTAGGTTTGTTTTTCAGCCCGCAGAAGAACATGGCCGCGGTGCTAAAGCTATGATGAGTGAGGGATTATTAGAGCGCTTTCCAATCGATGAATTTTATGGTGTCCATAATTGGCCAGGCTTACCAGCGGGTAGTATCTGTACTCGAGTAGGTGGGATTATGGCAAGTGAGGATAATTTCACTATTAAAATTAAAGGTAAAGGAACACATGCAGCTCGACCTCATATGGGCAAAGACCCGTTAGTGATTGCAGCTGAGATTATCTTAGCTCTCCAGACTATTATTTCACGTAATCTTGATCCAAGTGTTCCTGCAGTGATTTCTTGTACAGAAATTCATACTGATGGCATTCGTAACGCAATTCCTAGCAATGTTGTTATTACAGGAGATACGCGTAGTTACTCTCCAGATGTACAGACAATGTTAGAAAATAGAATGCGTACCATTTGTGAAAGCATTTGTAAAATGCATGACGCCGAATGTGAATTCGAATATACACATGAATTTTCTCCAACCGTGAATCATGCAACTTGCGTTAATACTGCTGTTAACGCGGCAATTAATATCGTGGGTGAATCAAAAGTAGATGCAAATGTTCAAGCTATGATGGCTTCAGAAGACTTTGGAGCATTTATAGAGAAAGTACCAGGTTGTTTCGCTTTTATTGGAAATGGTGTTGAAGAAGATGGAAAGGGATTTATTCCTCTTCATAACTCTAACTATGACATTAACGACGATATATTAAGCGTTGGTGCCCAATATTTTGCTGAAATTATCAGAACTCGTTTGCCTTTATAAAAGGAAGAAATACTAAAAAGCGTATTTCTAATGATTTAACAGAAGGAACTGTTATGTCCATTTAATGCAGAATAACGTTAAATAAACTTAATTATAAATGAGGAGTAAATTTTATAAATTTACTTTATGGGCAACTATGTTCAATTTTTATAATAAGATATTTAGCTGTTCTGCATTCTAAGGCATTTCCATTCCTCGAAAACCTAAATAAGTTTCAGAGGCAAGAATTATGTCAAACATTTTAAATCAGACGAAAGGGTATTTGGATAGTAATAAATGGAATTCACAAGATACTACATGGATGCTAGGGCTGTTTGGAACAGCAATTGGAGCTGGTGTTTTATTCTTACCCATTAATGCAGGAATTGGCGGTCTAATTCCATTGTTGATTACTACACTGTTAGCATACCCAATTACTTTTTTTGCTCACCGTGCATTTGCTCGATTTATTTTATCCTCTAGTAAACCAGAGAGCGGTATTACTGGAGTAATCTTAGAGTATTGGGGAACTACTGCTAGTCGTATTTTTAATTTAATTTATTTTTGGGCAATTTATACGATCTTATTGGTATATGCAGTAGCAGTAACAAATACAGTTGAGTCTTTTATAACTCACCAATTGCATTTGGCCGCACCACCACGTGCTTTATTGTCATTTATATTAATTTGTATTTTGTTATTTATTGTCCGTTTTGGCCAAGATATAACAGTAAAAGTAATGAGTATTTTAGTCTACCCATTTATTATCTCATTAATTTTTATGGCTATTTGGCTAATACCTCATTGGAATACTGCCATATTTGAAAACTTTACTTTAACTTCAAATAATCATAATAATATCTGGATGACGTTATGGATGACCTTTCCTGTTTTAGTCCTTTCATTTAATCATTATCCGATTATTTCACCTTTTGTAGTCAAGCAACGTAAAGCATATGGTGAGATAGAAGCAGATAAAAAATGTGCACAGATTCAAAGATATGGTTATATGTTGATGGTGTGTGTTGTCATGTTTTTTGTCTATAGTTGTATATTAAGTTTATCTCCTCATGACCTAGCATCTGCAAAAGAACAAAATATTTCTATTCTTTCGTATCTTGCTAACTATTTTAACACTCCAGTGATCGCATGGGCTGCTCCTCTAATTGCTTTCATTGCAATTATGAAATCTTTTTTAGGACATTATATTGGTGCACATGAGACATTAACAGATATCATTTCTGATCAATGTCAAAGGAAAGAAATTAATCTAACCAAAGGATCTGTCGATAAAATTATTTTTATATTTATGATTTTGACCTGTTGGTTTGTTGCTTATAAGAATCCAAGTATTCTCGATATTATTGTGAGTATTAGTGGGCCTACCGGAGCAATCTTAGTTTTATTACTTCCTATGTATGCTATATATAAGATTCCTTCACTCGCAGCATATCGTAATAAAGCTAGTAATGTTTTTGTTACATTGATTGGGATAATTACAGTTTCTGCAATTTTTTATAGTTTAGTCTAATGAGTATAAAGGCAAAGCGAATTAGTGCTTTGCCTTTTTATTATTTAAATGGGAATTGAAAGAGAAGCTTTATCTTTTTTCATAGCTACAAGTGTTTTAAAACGTTTTACATTATTATTTTTTATAAATAGTTTTTCAGAAATATCCGTATATTGATCCATGTCTTTTACTTGAAATATTAGTACAAAATCCCATTCGCCAGTAACATAATATGATTGTTGAATATATTCGCAGTTTGAAAAAAGTTTTCTTGTATTATCCAAATGTTCATGCTGTTCACTTAAAATTTCAACCATAGCAATGATAGTAATAGGAAGACCTAAAAAAGCTGCCTCAATATTGGCTGTATAAGATTTAATTACGCCTTCATCACTTAATTTTTTTAATCTTCTATTTACTGCAGCTGTAGACAAATTTACCCGCTCACCTAAATCTTTTTGAGCAATTCGGGCGTCTTCTTGAATAATCTTAAGAATTTTTAGATCAAATTGATCAAGTTGAACTTGTGACATAATTTACTCAGCTAATTTGGATCAATACGCAATAAAATTTCATATGAGAACTCATTTTATCAAAAAAGAATCAAGTTAAAGAAATATTATATCAATTATTGGTTAGTATTATGGATATATTGAAATGGAAGATGTTAAGTCATTACAAATGGAAATGTTAATTGACGGTGAGCTTCTTATTAAACAGATTAATGAATTAGGTGAAATAGGTGCTGACTCGGACGTTGGAGGGCGTACGCGTATTGCCTTAACTGATGATGAAAAGAAAGGCCGTGACTTAGTTGTTCAATGGATGAAGGAACTTGTTCTAAATATAGAAATTGATGAGATAGGTAATATTTTCGGAACTTTACCTTCTATTAATGGAAACTGTCATGAGAATGTACTAATGATGGGATCACATATAGATACTGTACAAAATGCTGGTGCACTCGATGGTTGTTATGGTGTATTGGCTGGTTTAGCTGTTGTAAGAGCTTATCGTAAAGCTGGAATTCTTCCTTTACGTCCGATCACTGTTGCTGCTTTTACTAATGAAGAGGGTGTACGATATCAACCTGATATGATGGGTTCATTAGTTTACGCGGGTGGGATGCCAGTTGAAGAAGCCCTAAATGTGATCGGTACAGATGGAACTCGTCTTGGCGACGAGTTATCGAGAATTGGCTATGCGGGTCATTTAAAGGTAGGAACCATTATTCCTCAAGAATATGTTGAGCTTCACATTGAACAGGGGCCAATTTTAGAGAAAGAAAATATAGAAATAGGTGCCGTAGAAAACTTACAAGGTATTTCTTGGCAACAAATTATTATTAGGGGAAAGGCAAATCATGCAGGTACAACTCCAACTGAGATGAGACATGATGCTGGTTTTGCGGCAGCTTCAGTAAATACATTTTTAAGAGAGTTAGCTGTAGAAGCCAAGACAACTTTGGCAACCGTTGGAAGTGTAAAGGTTCATCCTAATTTAATTAATGTCATACCAAGAATGGTCGAATTTACGGTTGATTTGCGTGATCCAGATGAAAGCAAATTAAAAAATGCTGAGAATAAATTAAATAATTTTTTAAAATTATTGGAAGAACAAGAAGGTGTTCAGGTTGAACAAAAGCAATTAGCTCGATTTGAGCCAGTTCATTTTAATGAAAAGATTGTTCAGCTCATTGAAAGCACTGCTAATAAATTAGGTTTTAGCTACCGCCGTATGACTTCTGGTGCTGGTCATGATGCTCAAATGATTGCACGGATTACTCCTACAGCCATGATCTTTGTTCCAAGTAAAGGAGGAGTTAGTCATAATCCTCGCGAGTTTACAGAGCCAAATCAGCTTATAAATGGTGCCAATGTATTACTAGAAGTGGTTAAAAATTTAATTTAATTATCCAATGATCTATACCTCAAGAGGGTATAGATCATTACATATATATATTCTATATGAAATATATAATTATAATTCATCAGAATCTCATTTTTTAAATTGAAAGAGCAATAAGGTGGTTCTATTCAAGTTAGGCAGAAATGTGCATTAATATTTTCCGTATTGCAAATATAAAACCTGTTTTAAATAATATACGACCATTTTCATCTTTTACTGCTCCAGATTCAGAAGGAGTCAGTCCGCGGAATTCCATTTTTTTCTTATCAATAGCATCTTTTAAAGCCTCAATTTCACTGGGAAGAAAAATATCATTTAACGCTGGTAAGACTTCTATTGATTGATTTTCACTGTTTGATCTCATAATTTGTTTTGGTCGCATGTCTACAATGACTTCTGCATTTTTTTTAAGAATATTGTTTTCTACTTTAAGCTTATTTTTTTCAGCAATAATTTGGCCAAAAACTGCTCTCAATGCGGGATCATCTAATCTTGTTAATAACTGTAAATCAGTTGGTATATTAAGTACTCTTGATTGGGTTACATGCGGTTTTTTCAAAGTGGTATTGGCTTTCGTCGCCCACGCTTCGATCAGTAAACGAAAATGCACACCTGTTTTATTACGAATACTGACAGTACCTACGCCATTATTTGCTTTTGATATTCGCCCTATAGTTGCAATTGAGAAATCTTTCTCTCCTGAATTATAGCGAGCTTTCAATAAAGAATTGAGTTGATCTAATGATTTTTCCGTCCGAGGACTTTTATCTAATTTTAAATTTTCTAATAAAACATTTATATCAATGTTCATATGATTATTCCTTAAAATACTTTTTTTGTTTTAAACCGAGAGTTGATAACTTTAAAATTTTTTGGTTCATATTATTTTCTAGAGCTTTGATTCCGACATCTAATAAATTGCTATCTTGCATGTATTGTTCAAGTTCTAAATAATTTGCAACTTTTTTATACCCATCAAGCTTATTATTCGGGTCAGCTAGTAATGCCATTTGACGAAACATAGCATTCGTTGCAATAAGTTGTTGTTCCGGATCAAGCATTAAGAGATGAGGTGTATAGTTTTTACGCATCATTAATCGACTAAGACTTTGAGTCAAGCGCTCAATGGCTGATGTTTTTCTTATTTCATCGAGCATGTCTGGATAGATTTCTGCATCATCGCAAAGCAATGAAAGATGAAGCAACTCTGATTTAGTTTCTATAAAATCGACTTTAATATCACTTTCTGTACCGACAGCTATTAATTTATTGACGACATCATTTTCCGTTCGTTTTTGCTCGATTTCAATGATACGACGAATTAACTTAAAAGTTGCAATCCAGTCTTTTGCGCATTCATCAGCTTCGACTAACTGTTTTTCGTATCGGCGCTGAAGTGCTTGTAGTTCATCGTGTTTTTTAAATAATTGACCTGCATATTCAGCTTCATATTTGGACTCTTCTATTTTTTCAATCTCATATTCTAATTTAATTGCTAAATTAGCAGCTTCATGTGCTTTGTAACTCATAAAGTTAAGATGCGCATTAAGTGCTGGGAGATAACTTGCATCAGTAATGAACCAACGACACCGCACACAATTTTCTAAGCCATGCGGAACCGAATCATAAACTTTTCGTAATATATCAGTTGAATCTTTGAGTAGTGCTCCACCATTCCAGCAGCCAGGTATTGTTTGACTTTCGTTTGAGCGAACAGTATTTCCGCCCGCTAGGCATAGTCCATGATGACGATATTCCCAGCCGATGGGATTTCGTTTAACTAATGCCGCCTCAATAGATAGATTATCGTGATAGGCCATTTTGTGCTCAATTTGTCGTATTTCAGCATCTTGCAGAAATACTTTAACACTCTCCTGTGCTTTGCTATCGAGAAGCTTCTCCGCCTCGTTCATTTTATCCTTCATAATTGTTGGGGTGAGTTTCGTATAATAAAGGGTCATGATTAGACGCGAATGACCTGCTAGTATCTTCGATACAATAGGTAATGGAAGCTTGGCATCAAGAACATAGCTGGTGATAAGTGATACACGAAGGCTGTGTAATGGAAATTCAGTTTTCGTTTTTACTAATTCAGGAGTATTGCTATATTTATGAACTAGATTAAGTGGGTGACCATTTGACAAAGTATCACCAGAAATGAAAAGATTTTTTTCTAACTGATGTAATAATTTATACCAGAATCTCTGAACTAAAATTTCTTGAATTGGCTTACTGCGATCTGCAACATTCTTTGCCCTAGCATCACGAAATAAAAAGCAAATATGTCCCATTTCTTTCAAGTTAGCTTTTGTTTTTAGTATGATAGTGTGCTTCATTTCAAGCGTTAAGCAGTCAGTAGCCTTATTGATTGGATTATATTTTTCTTGCCAATTACGTAATTTTTCAAGCCAATATAAAACCTCGTCATTTTGCCATGGAATTTCATAACCGCGCTCAAATTCATTTTTATTCTGATCTGCAGTTTTATTTGTGTTGATATAAAATCCGGTCGATTCTAATCCAGATGCATTATCTCTAAATAGACGAAATACACCTTTGCGGTGGTTGATACGAGCAAAAGAATGTGTATTTTTAATCCAGTTACCATTTTCATATCTCATTGAATCTGATTCGCCAGAGTCAAGCATACGTATCTGATATGAACGTAGAGGTAAGTGTAATTTAATAAGCAATACCATGCTTGTTATAGGTGACCATAATTGATAAATGTTTGTTACTTTACCATTGCGAGTAACTTTTTTAATTCTCCAGACACAATCCTTATCATTTTCATCAATCTGATTCTTATTAACCTCAAACCAACCACTACCATTCGCTTGTGCCCATAACCAATCTGAAAAGTATCCTCTTGGGTTGGGGCATATAATATGGCGTAAATTGCAAATGTAACGATACGGCAGTGGGTTATATACTGTTTCATGAGTATTATTTTGAACTTTTACACTCTCGAATGGATTGGTATATAAACGAACTGTTACACCATAATCATTTTTTACACTAAAATGTGTATCTATCAGCCAATCAATAAAATGCTTCGTATAGATTAATAATGCTGCTGTTTGTCTATTATCACCTTTATTCGTTTTTTTTAGTAAAGCGCTTTTAAAATCAGCAGTTGATGGTTTTCTATAATTATTCTTATTAAAGAAACTCACAACATCAGCTGTAAAGGGCAATGTATCGACAAGATAAACATCAAAAAAGTTACACAAAGCTTTTAACTTACCACTAACAGCAGCATCTTGTTTTTTAATCCACTCTTCAGCAAATTGTCGCCATATTTCCCACTCATTTCCGCGATTTTTTACAAGCCATTGTAAAGTTAAATCACTACTACGACCATCATTGTTCTTTCTTTTAAATACCATTTTATTAACCATTATTTTGCCCTAATTTTAAATCCATTTGTGTAAATAATCAGTTGAACCTAAAATGGTTGAACTATATTCGGATAACATTTCCCAGCTGCAAGAAAAATTTTTTTCCTCTAATTCAGAAGGGTTTAGCAGACGCTCAGTTGCCGCATTAAGTTTATTATTTATTTCTTTTATGGTGGGCGTCGTATAAACTCTTTGTGATTCTAAAGCAGAATGATGTAAGCATTTTTTAATTATAACTTCTGGCACTTCAGCTCTTCTTAAACGTCTTCCATAACTATGACGATGTGAGTGCGGAGATAACCCATCCGCTTTAGATGTTTTAAGTCCAATACGCTTTAATGCTTGACGATAATTGTCATGAAATGCATTCAAAGTATAAGGCATTCCTATATGTTTCCGATGGAAACTAATAAATGCATATGGATGATTACGATCAATTTTTGCAAGAAATCTTGTATAGTTTTGCCACAGTTTGGCAAAAACCTCACCAAAAATAAGAGGAAACCAATGTACCTCTAGGTATTCATCTTTACTGTCAGTTACTCGACTTTTCCAACCGACATGTTTTTTTCCGATTAGGTCATTTCGCGGGCTTAAAGCATATATTTCTTTTAAATATGCTGCTCGGGTTGTTTTACCAGAACGTCCACGCCAGTTGTGGGGAGCTTTTCCGTCTGCTGGATGATAAATTCGAACTTTAACACTTGAAGGATTAAGTTGGTCAATGAGGACATCTTCAATCCATAAGTGAAAAGCTTCAGATTCTCTCAATCCACCACCATGCATGAGTAATACAATAAGTTGATCACGTATAGCAACTCTTGCATCTACAGCTCCACCAATCCCTTGACAATAGAAAGCTTCAAAATATTTTTCAGGAAATTCTATAGCATCCTGAAATTGCTTTCCTAAAGGGCGTTTTCCTTGAATTTGTCGAACGTAAAGAACAGTAGAATTAATATATTTATCTTTAATATGCCCCAAAAAGTTGTGTTGATTTTTGCGAAACCATGCTGCGTAATTAAGGCGTTTCTCTAAACTGTCAGCTTCAATTAAAGGATTTACTGGGATTTCACCATATTTAGCAGACAGCCAATCAGTTATTTTCGTTAATGCAGTGATATATGTTCTAGAGACTTGTTTACTATGAGGTAACCAATACAGGCCCGAGGGGTCTAAGCCATCGTTCCCAATAGTTCCAGTATATAATCGACTACTAAAACCTTCGAATAAAGACAGGGGAGTAGCAAAACAATTAATATTTGCATTCATATATTCCAACAAAAGTTTTGATGCATTTACATATTGCGAAAGAGTTGCATAACTTTTGCCATTTCTTTTTAATGTAAGAATATATTCTAAAAGTGGCATGAGAACTTGTTGATTTTCGTCCAACAGAACTGGTATTTCAAGATAAACACCAGAATTATCCTCTACTATTTTAGCGATTATTTTTACCATCTATATACTTATCCACTTAAACTAAAAGTTAAGAAAAAAAGCAGAAAGTACGTAAACATTGATAAAGTTATTAATGTCTCATAGAATAGAAATGTCTTGCTACGGCACGTAAAAAGACAAACCTATAAAGACTCATGTTGGCGCATGGGTCTTTATACTTTCTGCATCAAAAACTAATCTATAGCTTTCTGACACTTGATACCAAGTTGTACAGCAATTTTGTGACTTTCACCACGCCGTGGGATTCTATTATTTTTTAGAATCCGATAAACAAGGTCAGGAGAAAAGTTATTTTCTCTTGACCACTCGGCAATAGATTTTCCTGAAATTAAAAAATCATCTTTTACTTGCTTAATAGATTTGAGCATTTTAGATAAACTCTGAATAAATTTGATCAAAAAATATCGAATATAATTATTTAAGTCAAGATAATTAATATTAATTAAATGATTAGTTTTATTTAAATATAATATTTATTAATTGTTTTGTTTATATTTTTAATTATTATTTTTTAAATATTAAATTAGATTTATTATTTCATAATTACTAGGATAGTAATTACTTGTGTGTAGATTTTATATTTATATAATTTTTACTAGTAATATTCATTGAAAAATTTACATTAAAAGTAAGAAATAATCTATAAATAGTAAAAAAGATCCCTGTTAGGGATCTTTTTTAGGGGTTTTATATATTATTACCAACTAGTAATAACATTAGCCCTTTTATTTTAGATATGAATTGAATGTAACTGATTAGAAGTTATATTCGATACCAGTACCAACAACTGTTTGTTTGTCGTTATCACTCAACCAGTCACGTTTTTGCTGAGCAACAATGCCGTAGAAACGAGCTTGTTTGTTGATTTGGTAATCAAGACCTACACCGTATAAGTCAATTGTACGATCTGATAGACCACTTACTTGTGTTTGAGCAGACGAATATTCTGCTTTCACTTTAAGTTTGGTGTTCGGGATTTTATAAGCAGCTGTTATTGAATAAGCTTCTTCTTGTAAATCACGGTAAGCTTTACCAGCTTTATCAACTGATCCATCAGTTTTGTATGTTTGACCATATGCAGTCAACTGATCAGTAGGTTCAGCGTGTTGCCATAAAGCGCCAATTACAAGACCTGTTTTTGCGATGTCATATGAGCCTGTTACGCGGTAAGCATCTGTATAAATATCTTTCAGACTGTAAGCCGCATATTTACCTCTAATACCAAAGTCACCTGCCGCAGCAACTGCTAAGCCAAGATCTTTGTTTTCATAACCAAGCGCAGTTGATACAGAGTCAAAACCATTATTTTTACTGTCTTTACCAGTTTCACCTGCTTTATTATCAGTAGTACTTTCACCAGTTTGAGCCATGATGTTGAAAGTTATACCAGCTAATAATTTAGGGTCTAATTCAAAACCAATTACGTTATCTAAACGGTTTTCACCATACATGATATTAGTAATATCTAAACGTGTATCGTCATTAAAGATATCTTGGTTATTACCAGCAGCAGTTTTAAAGTAAGAATCGTATTTACCTACTTTTAATGTACCAACGCCTTCAGTTTTTAAACCGATAAAACGGTTACGAGCGCTAAGATCACTATCAGAACCTGAACCATCAGTGGAAATTGCCCACTCAGCTAAATAAACAGCAGACAGCTTGTCAGTTAATTTCTCTTCGCCTTTTACCCCAATGCGAGAAGCGTTTGAGTTAATTTCGGTAACGTCACTTTTTCCATCGAAATTTTTATTGTCAACTTGGTTAATAGAAACATTCAGTTTGCCATACAAAGTTGGCGCTGCTTGCACCGCGTTTATGCTCAAAGTTGCAACTGCGGCAGCGAGTAGCAATTTCTTCATTGAGATTTCTCCAAAAAGTATTTAAAAATGGCATATGCCTAGTTAACTATTTATTTTGTAGTTGACTTGTGTACAAAAAATTACAAAAGCTCACCAACTTGCTAAGCAGTATCGGTAAATTTTGTGACAGGGGCGTGAAAAATAAATGACAGTTTTATGACAGCTGGAATTTAGAAATAAATTAGTTATATTAATTTTTTATAGTTTTTAGACGAAAAAAAAACGGAGTTTTAACTCCGCTTTAATACATTAAAAATCAAAGAGCTGCTTTAATTTTTTCAGCTAATGCTTTGATTTTTTCTTGATCTCCTAACTCTACAGCATGGCGTCCAAGTTGATGCACATTTGTAGGAATAAGATGAAAATGGACATGTGGAACGGTTTGTCCTGCCGCTGCTCCAGAAAGTTGCATTAAGACAATACCTTCTAAATTGAGAGCTTTTTCCATTGCCTTCGCAATCTTCTGAACAATTTGTATGGTATATGCTGCTGCTTCTGGTGGTAAATCAAGGAGCGTTACAGCAGGTGTTTTTGGAATAACTAATGTATGACCATCGGCTTGAGGCATAATATCCATAAAAGCGAGAACTTGATCATCTTCATAGATTTTTATCGCTGGAAGTTCATTGCGTAAAATTTTTGCGAAGATATTTTGATCATCGTATGCCATGTATTATTCCTTTAAAAATTATTTACATTTCAATTCTTTCTGACGCTCTTTAATAGCATCAAGACGTTGTTGCTCTTTGTCAGAAAACTTTGGTTTTGTCGTATGACAGTTCTCATTACCATATTTTTCTTTAGCATCGGGATCTTTAAAACAAAAGCCTTTTGATGCATAAATCAAATTATAATCGTCTTGCAATTTCTGACATTCTTGCTCAGGTGTTGCAGCTTGAACGCTTAAACCAGCAATGCTCACCATGCCAGTAAAGACTGCAACCATAAATTTATTCATGAGCGTTTCCTCAGTTAAAGGTATGAACCTGTACTCAATATAAGGTTTATTACTAATATTTCAATGACTATTAATTACTCAAGTGTTATTTTGGTTGATAAATTGTTCACAAAATAAATAAAAACCTTAGATATCAATATCTTATAAAAATCAAATAAAAACATAAACTTAAGGTGAATTTTATATATATTTCCAGAATTTGATTCCTAATTAATTTACTTTATTTCTTAATAAAGATAGAAAAATATACTCCTTCATTTGCTAAATAAGCGATTTAAACTTGAAAGGAGGTTAATAAAAAATATTAATGACATTAGAAAGATAAAAAGTGTGATAATTGTCACGCTTTTTTTGATTATGAGTTAAGTAGAATTCACTGGATCTATTTTAAACTAGATGGAAAGGGACTTTTCCTTTTGATTTGTAAAATATAAATAAGTCAAAATTAATCTTAGTTTACAATTTAATTGAAAGATGTATTGATTTTACATATTTTAGTTTCTATTATATTGTCCTTAATTGCTGCGTTTGATAGTTTTTTGTTTTTGTAGCCCATTTCTATAATTGAAATGGGCTTTTTTTTATAAAAGTTATTTCGAAGTATATTAATTTAAATCTATATATTGAGACGTAATTGGCTTTATATTTAATTTGTGTGACTGGTTGTGCGGCTTACTTTCTTGTTTACTATTTTGGTTACTTTTTACTCTAAGCTGCTTACATATAGCAATGTTATATTCATTATACTTCCTTAAAGGATCTGATTATTCATCGGAGACAAAATTAAAAGGAAATAGGAAATGCCACAGTTTTTACTCATTGCTGAAAGAGTTTATAAAAAATCTGAAGAAGATAAATTTTTCTCAAAAGATATTATTGAGCATCTAAATAGTTTAATAAATATGATCAGACAAGAGATAAAAGGAACTCCATACAGACTAAAATATAATTTTATTGATTTTGAAGAATGCTTAAATAAACCTGCCGAGGAGTGTGCAGTTAAGCTCGATATTAGCTTAATGCCAGCATTTAAGAATAAGGGTGAGTACATTATGTGGTTGGCAAGTTTCATTGAAAAAATCACTCTAGGAGGAAGAGAAAATTTTCCTCCGCTTGCAAATACTTTGCTGCCGAGCTGTATACATACCAATCCTTATTTAACAAAAATGGAACAAACTAAGATTGTGTCTGAAAAAAGTGCACAAATGATTGTTAATTACTTTAAATCACCTGATTACAAAAAAATTATTCACGTACCGACATAACGTCAAGCTTTCTAAAATTTCACAAATTTAGTGTTTTAGACTATAAAAAAGTTTCATAGAAATGTGCTTACTTTAAATAATGGGGTTTTCACATCATCATTAGTCACTTTGTTTTAAATAAGCATCTTCAGTACTTACTGTTTGTTTGCTTATTGGAGCATCCAGAAAATATCAATATTTAATCGCTTTAATGAGCTTTCTAATGTGCAGGCAGAGTCAGCAATACCACATCCTTAAATTTGCGTTGAACGTTCAGCCAACCATGCCGCCAGTTTTGGCCAAAACTCCAGAGCACTTGCTTGACTCGACATTAGGCCTAAATGACCACCAGGGATGAGAGTAAACGTGACATCTTGGCTGCTTGTCAATTGACTTAATGGAGAAGCAGCGTCAGCAGTTACCAGTTGATCACTACGACCCGCGCCAACTAAGAGGGAACAATCTATATTTTTTAATTCGATTTTCTTATCTTTTAACTGAATAAAGCCGCGTTTTAACGGATTTTGTAGCCAGACATTAAACAACATGTCCTGATTAATGCCACCCGGATAGTCAATCATATTATTTAAAAAGTTACTTAGGGTGGCATGCTCTTGTACAAATTGTAGGTTATCAAGATTTTTTAGCAATTGCACATGTCCATCTAACCAACCTTTAGGATCAAGAATTTTGAAACCTAATGAATTTAAAATTCCGGGACTATGAATCAGACGTTTTGGCAATCCAGAGTAAATACGTTCCTGAATCTTCTTATTGCGACTAATCAAATGGTTTATTGTTTGATAGAGCTTACCAATATGGCCAGATGCATAACTATCTATTGGGCTACCAAGAACAATTAAATTTTTAATATGGTTGGGTTGGTTCAGAGCAGCATATAAAGTAACGAATATGCCTGCCATACTCCAGCCATGAAGCGAGATTTGCTCACTTCCCGAATGTGCGCGAATGAGTTCTATTGCTTTAGGAATGAAATCTTCAATAAATGATAAAAAGTTAAGATGTCTATCTTTAAATTTTAAATGTCCCCAATCGACTAAATAGACATCGAAGCCCGCATTTTGAAAGTACTTAATAAGAGAACGATAAGGATATAAATCATATATCGCCATATTAATTGCGAGTGGGGCAACAAACACTAAAGGCTCTTTAAATTTTTTTTGTGTTGCTGCGTAATAACGAATACGCGTTTGATTGAATTCGCCAATCACCTCAAATGGAGTGCTTTGTGACAGAACCAATGTTTTTGAATGAAATAGTCGGGCAGAAAGGTGCTTGATTTGACTTTGTTCAGAGACAAGGGACTTTATGAGTTTCATCTTGCTTTGCCAACTATTTACTAAAGTTGAATAAAGTCTAAGCGATAATTTTAAGGTTTACCTTGACCTTAAATACCTTAGACACTCAAAATGATGATAGTTTTTAGTACATGACCAGTAAAGGCGAACATTTAATGAACCAGTCTGATGATTTAGAATACCAACTTGATACCTTAGCCATTCGTACCGGACATACTCGTAGTTTTGAAGGTGAACATGGCGAACCGATTTTTTTGACTTCATCTTTTGTATATGAAAATGCGGCTGAAGCTGCAGCAAAATTTTCTGGTCAGGTTCAAGGAAATATCTATTCTCGTTTTACTAATCCGACTGTATCGATGTTCGAAAAACGTTTAGCAGCTTTAGACGGTGCTGAACGAGCTGTTGCGACAAGCTCTGGAATGGGCGCGATTTTGTCAGTTGCTATGGCATATCTAAAAGCCGGTGATCATGTTATTTGTTCAAGAGCAGTTTTTGGTTCAGTTGTTGCCTTATTTGAAAAATATATTGCTAAGTTTGGTGTAGATATTACATTTGTTGATTTATGTGATTTGAATGCATGGAAAAATGCAGTACGTCCAGAAACTAAACTTCTATTTGTTGAGTCACCATCTAACCCTCTAGCTGAAATTGCAGATATTCCAGCACTTGCTGATATTGCTCATGCAAATGGTGCATTACTGGCGATTGATAACAGTTTCTGTACACCTGTTTTGCAGCAACCATTAAAATTTGGCGCAGACCTTGTAATCTATTCTGCAACTAAATATTTAGATGGGCAAGGGCGCGCATTAGGCGGCGCTGTGGTCGGTAATCATCAGTTATTAGAAGAAGTTTTTGGTGTTGTTCGTACGCTTGGACCATCAATGAGTCCATTTAATGCATGGGTTTTCTTAAAAGGTTTAGAGACCTTGCGCTTGCGTATGAAAGCACACTGTGAGAGTGCTCAAATTCTTGCAGAATGGTTAACTACTCATGAAAAAGTAGAAAAAGTTTATTACGCTGGTTTGCCAACTCAAGATGGTCATGAACTTGCTGCTAAACAGCAAAGTGGTTTTGGTGGGATTGTTTCTTTCGTTGTTAAAGGCGAACGTGAAGGTGCTTGGAAGGTAATCGATAATACCAAGTTTATTTCTATTACGGGTAACTTGGGCGATGTGAAGTCAACAATTACACACCCTGCAACGACTACACACGGCAAACTTTCTGTTGAAGCAAAAGCCGCAGCAGGCATCCAAGAGGGTTTAATACGTGTATCTGTGGGCTTAGAAGATATTAACGATATTATTCGTGATATCTCACGTGGTCTCGATCTAATCTAATTATCTCGATCGAAATAGCTATCTTGTTCATGAAACCATCTCTTTAATCGAGATGGTTTTTTTATTTAAATGTTATTCAAATTTCAGAATTACAATAAAAAACCTACATTTTTATTCAAATGAGAGCTAAGAGCACAGGTTATAAAGAAATTAAATTTAATTAAAAGAAATGTGAGTTTTAAAATGCTTAAGCCTATTGCTATCGTTGTTGTAGTGGGGGTAATCGGGGTAGTGGGTTACAAATTGCTGACCAAACCGAATCAGAACCCAGAAAATGAGACAACCTTGTTGATTAACAATGCAGAGAAATCGGTGCAAGAAGCAGATAAATCTATTCAAGAAGCAAATACTTCCTTTAAAAAAGTTCCTCTAACTGAATATAAAACAATTGATAAAGGGTTACAGGCATCTCAATAGTGATTCAAATTTTTATAAGACTTTTTAATGTCTAACATTTAGGTATTTATGAAGTGTGCCTAAGTGTAAGCATGTTACTCATGTAGCTATGTGAAATAGAGCGAGAGATACTGATAGAAAACATTAGTCTATTGTGTCAGAATTACGGATTAATTTGAGTTCAAAGCACTAATCTGTATGTATTTTAATCGCATAGGTTGGTTCAATGAGATTAAGTTTTTATAAAGTATTACCAGATAACGAATAATACTTTAAAGATTTGATAGAGATACGGAGTAAAGTTATGAATATCAATATGCTCATGCAGCAAGCGCAGCGCATGCAAAAAGATATGGAAACAAATATAAAAAAGGCGAAAGAAGAGCTTGCTCAAACTGAAGTTCACGCAGAAGCTGGTGGCGGTTTGGTTAAAGTAACCATGAATGGTCGCTATCTTGTAAAACGTATCGAAATTAACCCTGAATTACTTCAAGATGAACCAGATATGATTGAAGATTTGATTGCTGCAGCGGTAAATGATGCTGTACGTCAAGCAGAAGTTATTTCTGAAGAAAAAATGCAAAAAGCGAATTCTGGTATGGGCTTGCCACCTGGCTTAGCGGGCATGTTCTAAGGAAATTCTGTGTTTAGTGATAGATTTGAACAACTCGTTCAAGCTTTACGTATATTGCCTAGCGTTGGTCCGAAGTCGGCTCAACGTATGGCATTACATCTTTTGATGAAAAATAGAGAAGGCGCGTTTGCATTAGCCCATGCTTTACATGAAGCTTCAAGTTATATTCATGAGTGCAGTGTTTGCCATTCTTTAACTGAACATGAAATTTGTGATATTTGTGCCTCAACTGAGCGAGAAGATCAACTATTGTGTGTAGTTGAATCACCAGCAGATGTCATGGCGATTGAGCAAAGCGGAAGTTTTCGTGGTAAATACCATGTTTTAGGCGGGCATCTTTCACCTTTAGATGGTATTGGCCCAGAAGAAATTGGTATTCCTTATCTGATTCAGCGTTTAAGTCAAGGCAAAATTGAAGAAGTAATTTTGGCAACAAATGCGACTGTAGAGGGACAGGCGACCGCTCATTATTTGGTAGAGGCGACTAAGCACTTACCCATACAAATGACACGTATTGCTCAAGGTGTACCGCAAGGTGGTGAACTGGAGTATGTAGATAGCCATACCTTAAGTCAGGCAGTTCATAATCGTATGAGAATGAAATAAGCATTTCGATGCTTGTTTCATTAATGCTATATAAAATTGAATCAGATTTATTAATTTAGCTATATAAAGGCAAATATTATTTTGTCTTTAATTACAAAAGATCTTTTAAATAAAATATGAAAGCCCATAAGAATGAAAAAGATCTGATAGATTTTAAACAATGTATATTTGGAGTTAACTTTAAAAATATAAATAAAAGATCAAAAAATTATCTATTTTCGAAAAATTGTTCAAAAATAGAGTATTCAAAAAGGTTTAAGTGGTAATTTCCTACTTCTATGTTATATATACCAGAGTTCTAAGCACTCTTTGCATTTACTTGAGAAAGCATGTTTCAGTTTATCCAACAGCAAACCGATTTGGTTGATGTTCTGCAAAAAATGGATCAATGTTCGATATATGGACTTGATACAGAATTTATTAAGGTTGACACACTTTGGCCTAAACTTGGAGTATGCCAAGTCAATGTAAATGGCAATGTCTATCTGTTGGATGGTGTTTCATTAGATTTAAGTCAGTTTTGGAAAAAAATATTTCTCGCACAGCAAAATATTTTTCATGCTTGTGGAGAAGACATCGATTTAATCTACCATTACGCTGATCAAGAAGACTTACTTAATGTGTTTGATACTCAAGTGGGTCTTTCTTTCTTAGGCCATGGACTACAAGTAAGTTACCAAGGTGCTCTAAAGCTCTGTCTCGACATTGACATTGAAAAAGATCAAACAAGATCTGATTGGTTGGCTCGACCTTTATCGCCTCAGCAACTCTGTTATGCGGCAAATGACGTTCTATATATAATGAAGTTAGCGCATCATATTCAAGAACAGCTTAAGCAGAAAGGGCTTTATGACTATGTTCTTGAAGATTGTAGTAGTTTAACTAAAGAAATTATTAGTGAAACGCCTACAGAGTTACTCTATAGCGATGTTGGTAATTATCGTCATTCGCGCCGTCAATTGATGCAACTACAAAATTTAAGTGAATGGCGTGAATACATTGTTAAAGCGACGAATCAGCCACGTAGTTTTATTCTTAGAAACTCAACCATGATTGATATGGTCGAAAAGAATCCACGTAATAATTTTCAGCTCTCGCAAGTTAAAGATATTCGCCCAAATGTAGTCCGTGAATATGGAAAAACGATTCTAGAATTACTTAAAGATTTACCTCATGAAAGTGAATGGCCAACCAGAATTGCCAAACCTTTTAAAGTAACCTCGAAAGAAACTTTAGATAAAATGGATATGGTGCTTGCCCATGCAATAAGTGAGACTTCTATTCCTAAAGAAGTATTACTTAGAAAAAAATGGCTAAACGCAATTCATCAACATGTTCTTTCTCAAGGGGATGAACAAGATTTACCTGATTATCTTTTGGGTTGGCGTTACGAGCTATTAACTCAACCATTAATTCAGTTATTTCAAGAAGAAAAAGAAAGTCTATCCATTTAAAATGATTTGATCGTTAAAATTTTAAAGCTCATCTTCGTGATGGGCTTTTTTAATTAAAAATAGTAAATAGTTTAAATTGAGTAGTTTTTGTTTAAAATAATAGGTATTCAATGTTAATAGTTAATAAAATGAATAGTTATATTAGTTATATTAAATAATCAACTTATTTTAAAAGCTAGTAAAGTGATGAATCGAAGAGGTTTTAATTTGTAAAAGTGATAATGAATTAAATTAACTGATTCAATGAGAAAAATTCAATTGATTAAACATACAGGTCTGTATATTCTTGGATACAAGAAAAACAATTTCAATATAAATAATATATAACTATAAGTTTGTTTCGGTGCAGAAATAAGAAAGCCAACCCAATTGGGTTGGCTTTTTATTTTTAATGCTAGAACTCAGTTAAAATGTCAGTAGGTTATAAAAAGTTAAGTATTAATATTCTCATGATTTTTTGTGAATAAACCTGAAAGTTCAGCTACAAGTTCTTCAGATTTTTGAAAAGCATGTTCTAATGACGCTATATGTCGATCATCTCCAAACTCTTGATATTCTGAAGAAATTTCATAAATTTTCTCTACGCCTAAATATTTGCTGAGAGTACGAAGGTGAGGAGCAAGATGATTCATGTTGTGACGAATGCCATCTTTCTCAAAACCAAATTCCCCACTAGACGTGATAATGATTAAAATTTTTCCAGACAAAATAGGTTTTAAAGGAAAGTCCCCTCGAGCAAGGTCAAAATCAAATGTTTTATTCATCCGAATAATTTGGTCAAACCATGCTTTAAGTTGAGCAGGCATACCGTAATTGTACATAGGAGAAGAAATTAAAATAATATCTGAGCTCGAAATTTCAGCTATTAATTGATCTGATATCGATAAGACATCACATTGAGCTTGGGTTCTTTTGTCTTCAGGTGTAAAGACAGCATCTATCCAGTCTTGAGTAATAAGTGGTGGCGGATTCATTCCTACATCACGATAGATATACTCATCTATAGGCCGTTGCTTTTTCCATGAGCTGACCAAACGGTTGGCAATATTTTTAGAAATCGAATTATGGTTTGGATTAGGGTTAATCGCAGCTCTTACGCTTGCATCTATGTGTAACATCTTACTCATCATGAGTTCCATAAGGGCTAGGAGTTAACTTATTTTGAGTTTTAAAAGAGAAGTAGACAAACGAGAAAATTACATTTATAGATGATTTTAGTTCACCTATAAATATAACTTGGGAGAAAGCATGCAAGTTTCTTTACAAGCACTTAAGGCATTTGAATCAGCTGCTCGATTGGGAAGTTTTAAATTGGCTGCTGAAGAACTCTCGCTAACGCCGACTGCAATTTCACATCATATTACTAATCTAGAAAGCAGATTAAACGTTGACTTATTTCATCGACAGGTAAGAAAAATAACGCTTACAACCACAGGTGACAGACTGGCTGTAGCAATTTCTGAAGGATTTCGTAAAATTGAAGATGCATTAGATGAAATAACAGTAAATGGAAATGTAGTGAGAGTGGCTAGTACGTCTTCACTAGCTGCAATGCTGTTAATTCCTTCTATAAATGAATTTTATCAATTGCACCCCGATATCTCAGTTGAATTTTCTACAGGCGAAGCTTTAGAAAGTCACTTATATACATTGCCTATTCGATATGGTGATGTATCTTCAGTACCTTCTAAAGATGTCCTTAAATATGAGTCTTTTAATGTATTTGGTGCATCTAAACTTGCTCTGACTAAAGATATGAGTGAGCCAATAACGTTATTCACCACAGAGTGGAAAAATAAAGCATTACCAAGCCCACCATTAGAGAGCTGGCTTGAGGTGAATGGATGGGACAAAAAGAGGGTGACAATTAAGAAATTTGATCAGGAAATTTTTGGCATACATGAGGCTTTATCTGCCAATGGATTAGTATTTTGTTCTGCTACACTTACCCATAGGTTCGTTAAGGCGAATCTTTTACAGGAGTTGAAAACTAAACCTATTCAATCAGAGCTGTGTTACTACATTCCAAATAAGGAAGATTTTAAAAATAGAAATGCTAGGAAATTTATTGAATGGGTAGAAAAGTTATTTAATCAATAAGCTTCTATTTTTGATTGGTTTTAACTACACAACACTAAAACTTATATAGTCTTTTTATGCTATAAACTTAGATAAATTAATAATTAGAGAGATAAATATGCTTAACAACTTTAATGCTGAACAAGCTCGTCAAAACGCTAAAAACTTTAAAATAAACCAAGAAGTTATATTGGAAAAAATTTTAACTGGTACTGAGGCTGAATCTAAGGAAGGGAAGCGAAAAGCAACTTTCTGGTTTCCTGTTGATGCCATAAGTCCTGATCATCTTACACTGGTTGAAGAAGAGCTTAAAAACAAAGGGTTTAATGTCTCAACTGATATTGAGCATTCCGGGACCACAATCACAATTGAAATAAGCTTCTAATTATTGATACGTTTTAACCAAACCGCCCTTAAAACAAGGGTGGTTTTTTGTTGCATGATTTTTTCGTGATCTAGGGGAAGTAAACATAAATTTATTTACATTTAAACTTATGTTAATCATGATTTTATTTGACAGGTTTTATCATCTTCTGTAGCTTTACTTTTTGAGTGGAATATGGATATGAACTTCCAAACAATACTTTTATCTTTCAAAAATCAATCTACTGGTACAGATGCATTTAAAGATTTAAAAAATGCTAGTGAACAGTCTCTTAAAGAATCTCAAAATACAAAAGAAAAAGCAGCAGTCTATTTAATCTATGGATTTGCACGTAGCTACGTGATTTTATATGAAGATGAAGCAGTAACCTCTGAATTTGCCAACACCTCTAAGACTATGCTTATAGGCTATATGGAATGCCTTAATGAAGCTCTGTTAAGCCAAGATGATAGCGCTATTTTGAATGCCTTAAATCAAGTAAGCGATGACTATATAAAGAGCTCTCGAGTTTTCTAAACACTATTAATTTATTTTTGATAAAAATACTTCTTTAGCCCAAGCTAAAGAAGTATTCAAAGTTTGTTTTAGTGAGACTTTTTCTTACCGCCATCATCCTGTTTATTGACAGTGGACCATGCAATACGTTCAGCTTCTTCTTGAGAATGACCTCTATCTACTTCACTCTCAACAATATGTTTAGCCTGACGTTTTTGCTTTGCTGTGTAAGCTGTTTTATCACCGCGAGGCATAGGTTCATCCTCCATATCTATGATTTAGATTTTTATTATTGAAACATATTGAGAATTTAAACCAGTTAAGTAATGTCTGCTAATGTGTAGTAAGTGGTTAGAAGTTTGACTTAAATGTGAATTTAAAAAAGATAATATTTAAGTTTAATATGATAAATTTCATAGCATTAAAGGGTGAAAGTATTAGAAGTAGATTACAAAAAATACTCAATAATGAACGATTTCTTATTTTTTTCTAAAATTGTTTTTATTTTATTAAAAATGATAATTATATTTATTGTTTTAAATCAAATATTTGTTAATTTATTATAGAAGCCAGCTTTTATCTGGAACAAAGTTATTATCGACCTTAATCAATGTTGTAGGTTAATATTTCCCAAGAATTAAAAAAACGACTGATGCGTAAACAAACCTGCGTGTGTGAGTCGTTTTTTTTCATGTATGCTGTCCTTAGTTCAAGAGTTGATTTGAAATGCACTGTGATATTTATAGATCGAGCAAAAAAGATGAAATGTACATGTATATTGCTCGTCCAAACTATCCTGACGATGCGGAACAAGCTGATCCGTTTGAAAATATTCCTGAAGCTGTTGTACAAGCGTTTGGTCGTGCAACGTTTGTCATGCATTTAGAATTAGCTCCAACACGTAAATTGGCGCGTGCTAATGTTTTACATGTTTTAGACTCATTACAAACAAAAGGTTTCTTTATTCAGATGCCACCAGAAGGGTTAATTAACCCAAATGCGGTTGAACCAGAGGGCTTACGTGGTGCGTGAAGATCAAACTGGAATAATGAATCAATTATTCTCTTTTTTGGATGTTGTTCCTGAAGGTGTTATTGCTTTAACAGCTTATGGAATAGGCGCTATGATTGCTTTATGGTGTTGGTGGCGATTAATGCGTCGCCTTCCTACAACTTTTGGTGCAATTAGCTGGCTTATTGCCTTTGCTATTTTAGTTACACCAACAGTGTCTGAAGGACCGAATGCATCGGTAGCACCAGCTATTTTTGGACTACTATTTGGTGTTTTAACCAAAGATAGCCCTTTAATCTGGTCAAATTTATCTTTAATTCTGTTTGTAGTTGGTCTAGGTTTGGTGATTGGATATTGTTGGTCAAAATATTCAACGAACAAAAGCATGCGTTCCATCTAACCATTGAAATAGAAAAATAAGGTCTTTACATGTCTGCTGATACCCAACATTTTACCGGTACAGATCAATATATCGCGACGGATAGTCTTAAGCTCGCTGTAAAAGCAGCTCGTGCTTTACAAAAGCCTTTACTGATTAAGGGTGAACCAGGTACGGGTAAAACTTTACTTGCTGAACAAATAGCACAAAGTTTGGGCTTAAAACTAATCACTTGGCATATCAAATCGACAACCAAAGCACAGCAAGGGTTGTATGAATATGATGCAGTTTCTCGCTTGCGAGACAGCCAGTTGGGTGATGATCGCGTTTACGATATTAAGAACTATATTAAACCCGGTAAATTGTGGGAAGCTTTCACGAGTGAAGAACGTTGTGTATTGTTAATTGATGAAATTGACAAAGCCGATATTGAGTTTCCAAATGACTTGTTGCATGAACTTGATAAAATGTCTTTCTATGTTTATGAAACGAGTGAAACCATTACGGCAACACAACGCCCAATCGTCATTATTACCTCGAATAATGAAAAAGAATTACCCGATGCTTTCTTACGTCGTTGTTTCTTTCATTACATTGAGTTTCCAGATGAAGTGACCATGCGAGAAATCATTGCGGTTCATTTCCCGAATATTTCTGCAACACTCGTCAACGAAGCTTTACAGGTTTTCTTTAAACTACGTGAAATTCCTAATTTGAAGAAACCGCCATCAACCTCTGAGTTAATTGATTGGTTAAGCTTACTCATGGCAGATGATATGCCAGAAGATGTATTACGCAATCGAGATACATCAAAAGCGATTCCACCTTTATATGGTGCGCTGATCAAAAACGAACAGGATGTGCAACTCCTCGAACGTTTGGCTTTCATGTCTCGACGTTAAAGGAGGGAATAACCCATGTTTGTGCGGTTATTTTACACCTTACGTAAATACGGTGTTCCAGTTACAACTCGTGAACTTATTGACTTAAACCGTGCAGTAAGTGAAGGTTTAGTTTTTGCCGATCAAGAAGAGTTCTATCAACTTGCTAAAACAATTTTAGTTAAAGATGAGCGCTTTTTTGACAAGTTCGATCGCGCCATGAAAGATTACTTTGATGGCATTGAAACCTTTGATCTGGATGAATTACTCAAGCAAGTTCATAAATTGCCAAAAGACTGGTTTGATTTAGAACTTCTAGAAAAGCATTTAACTCCTGAACAACGGGCAGAACTCCAAAAAGCAGGTTCCTTAGAAGAACTGATGAAAATGCTGGAAGAGCGGTTACGCGAACAGCATAAAAAACATCAGGGAGGTAACCGCATGGTGGGTACTGGTGGTACTTCACCTTTTGGGGCCTTTGGGGATCATCCTGAAGGTGTACGAATTGGTGGGCCAGGGCGTAAACGTTCGGCAGTTAAAGTCTGGGAACAGCGTAAATATCAAAATTTAGATGATGACCAAGTTCTTGGTACTCGTCAGATGCAAATTGCTTTGCGCCGTTTGCGTAAATTTGCGCGCCAAGGTGCAGCTGAAGAGTTGGATGTTGACGGTACAATCCGTGAAACAGCCAAGCAAGGTATTCTAGATGTTCAAATGGTACCTGAGCGTCGAAATCGAATAAAAGTGCTGATGTTGTTCGATGTGGGCGGTTCGATGGATGCTCACATTGCTCAATGCGAAAAACTCTTTAGTGCTGCTAAAAGTGAGTTTAAGACACTTGAGTACTTCTATTTCCATAATTGTCTCTATGACTATGTCTGGAAAGATAACTACCGAAGAACAGCAACTCGCATGAATACATGGGATTTATTTCACACCTATGGACGCGACTATCGTGTAATTGTAGTCGGTGATGCCAGTATGGCACCGTATGAGCTGAAATCGGTGGGTGGCTCGGTTGAATACATGAATGATGAAACAGGTGAGGTTTGGTTACGTCGCCTACGTCAACATTTTGATAAAACAGCTTGGTTAAATCCTGAAACTGAAGGGTATTGGCATTACACTCAAACCATTGGTTGGATTAAAGAGATTTTTGAAAATCATATGTATCCAATGACGCTAAAAGGCATTGAGGATTTGACGCGTTACCTTTCTCGATAAGCTTAATAACTTTAATAATTTAAAAGAGGGATGATATGCAACATCAAATTAACGGTATTGCTTTGCCGAATGAACAAGGATTTTTTGGTGAATATGGCGGACAATTTATTCCTCCACATTTAAAAGAAGCAATGGATGAAATTAATGTTGCTTATGAAGAAATTCGCCATACAGCTGAATTTCAAAATGAACTATCAGACCTTTTTACAAATTATGTAGGCCGTCCAAGTCCCTTATTTCATGCGAAGCGTCTTTCTGAAAAGTTAGGTGGTGCACAAATTTATTTAAAGCGTGAAGATTTGAACCACACTGGTGCTCACAAGATTAATCACTGCTTGGGTGAAGCTTTACTTGCTAAATATATGGGCAAAAAGAAAGTTATTGCTGAAACAGGTGCTGGTCAGCATGGCGTTGCATTGGCAACCGCTTGTGCATTAGTAGGCATTCCCTGTGAAATTCACATGGGTCAAGTCGATATTGAAAAAGAACATCCAAATGTGGTCAAAATGAAAATTTTGGGTGCTCATTTGGTGGCAGTTACACGTGGTACAGCAACATTAAAAGATGCTGTAGATAGTGCATTTGAAGAATACTTAAAAGATCCAAAAAACTTTATATATGCCATTGGTTCTGTTGTAGGTCCACATCCATTCCCTAAAATGGTTCGTGATTTTCAATCGATTATTGGCAATGAAATTAAAGATCAAACGCATCAGCGATTTGGAAAAAGCCCCGATTATGTTGTGGCCTGTGTCGGTGGTGGTTCAAATGCAATAGGCGCATTTACAGCCTTTTTAAATGACTCAGACGTAAAACTTGTTGGGGTTGAGCCTGCTGGACATGGTTTAGAAACCAATATGCATTCAGCAACGCTAACTTTAGGTAAGCCAAGTCAAATTCATGGTATGGCGTGTTATGTCCTTGAAAATGAAGCGGGTGAACCTTTACCTGTGCACTCTATTGCTTCAGGACTAGACTATCCGGGTGTTGGACCACAACACAGCTTTTTAAAAGATTTAGGACGTGTTGAATATAGCACCGCTACTGACCAAGAATGTTTATATGCTTTTATGACACTTTCTCGTGTTGAAGGCATTGTTCCTGCGCTTGAAAGCTCACACGCTGTCGCTTGGGCAATTCGTGAAGCGCCAAAACTACCGAAAGAAACCATGATTGTGGTAAATCTGTCGGGCCGTGGGGATAAAGACTCTGATTATGTTGCCGAAAAGCTTAAGCTTTAAAATGAATTAAACTTTAAAGGCAGCCCATCATTTAAGGGCTGTTTTTTGTTTTGAACATCTAAATTAAATTTTATTATTTTATAATTAAAACAAAGTATTCTGATTTTAACGTGTGATTGTTCGAGATAGGCCTGTAAAACTCTGGTTCATAGGGCAAAGCGTTGCTTTGCTGTATCTCACTCAGTAGAATAGTCACTTTGCAAAATTTGCCTTTGGAGACGCCTAAGTGGAGCGACCGACGATTAGCCCTGAAAATTTACAGGAAGCGGCTGAAAATTTATCAACAATTCGAGATTTCATTCGTTTTGGGGTATCAGCATTACGTCAACATGATGCACATTTAGGACAAGGTACTGAAGATTATTTTGCAGAAAGCTCTGCATTAGTTTTACAAACCTTATCTCTTGAATGGTCAGCAGACGCAGAAATTTTAGATGCGAAGTTATTACCAAGCGAAAAAGCAGAATTTTTAAGCTTATTGGAACGTCGTATCAATGACCGCATTCCAACATCTTATTTATTAAATCTTGCTTATTTCTTTAATAAGCCATTCTATGTAGATGAACGTGTACTCATTCCACGCTCACCAATTGCAGAATTAATTGAGCAACGTTTTGCACCATATTGTTTAGATGAAAATGGTCAAATGCGCGAAGCTCTCAATAATTTGCCAGAAAATGCAAAGCCTAAAACTCCACACCGTATTTTAGATATGTGTACTGGTTCTGGATGTATTGCAGTTGCTTTGGCTTATGCTTATCCAGACGCTGAAATAGATGCAACTGACATCTCTAAAGAAGCGTTAGAAGTTGCTTCAATTAATACTGAACACCACAATAAGCAATATCAAGTTGCATTACTTGAATCTGACTTGTTTGCCAAGATTCCAGCTGAAAATCAGTATGATTTGATTGTAAGCAATCCGCCATACGTTGATGCTGAAGATATGGCTGACCTACCGGAAGAATTTTTACATGAACCTGAACTTGCATTGGCAGCAGGCCAAGATGGTTTAGATTTAGTTCGTAAAATGCTTGCACAAGCGGCAGATTACTTAACTGAAGATGGTCTCATTGTCATTGAAGTAGGTAATTCTGAATGGTCAATGCGTCAGAACTTTAATACGATTGATTTCAACTGGCTCACTTTCCAAAAAGGCGGTTCAGGTATTTTTGCTTTGACTGCTGAACAATGTCGCCGTTATAGAAAACTATTTGAAGAGCAAATATAAGGAGTTGGGCATATGGCAGGGAATACTATTGGACAACTCTTTCGTGTAACTACTTGCGGTGAGTCTCATGGCGTTGGCTTAATGGCCATTGTTGATGGTGTGCCACCGGGCCTTGAGCTGTCTGAAGAAGACTTGCAAAAAGATCTTGATCGTCGTAAACCGGGCACTTCTAAGTTTGCGACTCAACGTAAAGAGCCTGATCAAGTTAAAATCATTTCAGGTGTTTTTGAAGGTAAAACGACAGGTACACCAATTGGTTTGTTGATTGAGAATACTGATCAGAAATCAAAAGATTACGGCAATATTGCCCAAACTTTTAGACCTGGCCATGCCGACTATACATATACGCAAAAATACGGTTTCCGTGACTATCGTGGCGGTGGCCGTTCAAGTGCTCGTGAAACTGCTATGCGTGTTGCAGCAGGCGCAATTGCTAAAAAATATTTAGCAGAGAAATTTGGTGTCTTAATTCGTGGCCATGTTACACAAATTGGTAATGAAGTTGCTGAAAAACTGGATTGGAATGAAGTTCCAAATAATCCATTTTTCTGTGGTGATGTAGACGCTGTTTCGCGTTTTGAAGCCTTGGTGACTTCTTTACGTGAACAAGGAACAAGCTGCGGTGCAAAGCTAGAAATTTTAGCTGAAAAAGTTCCTGTGGGATGGGGCGAACCTGTTTTTGACCGTTTAGATGCTGACATTGCTCACGCGATGATGAGTATTAATGCGGTTAAAGGTGTTGAAATTGGTGATGGCTTTGCAGTTGCTGGACAGTTTGGTCATGAAACACGTGATGAAATGACCAGTAATGGCTTTTTAGCGAATCATGCAGGTGGTATTTTGGGTGGTATCTCAAGTGGTCAGACCATTCGAGTCGCTATTGCACTAAAACCAACAGCAAGCATTACGACACTAGGTAAAACGATTAATTTAAATCGTGAAGATACCGATGTGTTGACTAAAGGTCGTCATGATCCATGCGTAGGTGTACGTGCGACACCGATTGCAGAAGCCATGCTAGCTATTGTTTTGATGGATCACTTCCTACGTCATCGTGCTCAAAATGCAGATGTTATTCCGCCATTTGCTCCAATTGAACCGTAGTCATAATTTTTGACTATAGTGAATAAAACCCCATATTTAATTTAAATATGGGGTTTTAATTTTTATTACATAGAGTTTGATTAAATTTTAAATTATTTTCTTGTCTTATAATATTTATATAAATATAATATTCTGCGAATTATTTTTGAGTATATTCATCTGTAGAACTTGGCAATTAAATATTGTTAATTTTTACTGCACCCGATATCTATATTTATCACTGAAAGTTAATTTACTCAAATTGCTTTTATATAAGTTTATTACATATTTAAATTTTTATTACTTTAAACAAAGAATTTTCAAAGTCATCATTGAAATTGGGGAAATATCAATGAATCAGTGCACATATAGAATTGGCTGTATGTCAAAGGATAGGCTATTGCCTAAGAATTTAGAGGCAATGATAAAAGTTATTCATGACTTATCTTTGTCATCTCATCTTGTGGGGAATTGGATATATAGCGAAGACAATCCAGATATACATATTATTGATTTAGATAGTGGTTATACCAATATACTTATTCCTAAAAAAATTAAGATCGTATTAAGTAATAATCCTGAGCTCTTAAAAGGCTATCAGTATGGTTTGAAGAGACCAATAAGATATCAGGAGCTTCTAAATATTCTACAAGATATTGAGAAGAATGAATATTTTAAAATAAGTCATCAAGAACGTATAATAAATAACGAGAATATAGTGTCTAAAGAACATTTAGAGACAAAAATTATTTATAAGCTTGTGTGTTATCCAAACTTTAAAAATATTCATGCAGAGCAGATTGTTAATGTCACTAGAGTTTGTGCTTTATTATCTATTGAATCAAAAACAGCTCAAGAAATTAAGAGATTTTTAAATTTATCTATTGATGAAATACAAAAAATTATAGAAATAATAAAAAAAGAAGCCTATCCAAATTATGAAACAATCCATGAGAATATTGTTTCGATTTTACCATTTTCAGCTGAAGCTGTTTCCACTGGGCCGCAAAGAATAGTACAAAATTCATTATTCTATTTTTTAATTAAATTCTGGAAGAGGCTGAAAGGTGGGTTCTAATAAAGTGGAATTTTTCTATATTATATTAACTAAAGCTTATAATTTTAATTTCTAAAATAGGATATTAATGCGTGGGATATCACTGAATTTATTAAGTTTATATAAGTTGTTTTTAACGATTGGTTTAAATTTAAATAAAAGAGGTTTTTTATACTATTGCTTCTAAATTATATTTTAGCTTTACCACGGATGGAAAAGCTAATTGTATTTCTCTATTCGTTTTAATTGAAAAAGGAGCTATAAGAAACTTAAGAGAGATAATCGTTGATCAAAAATCATTTTGAATAGAAGTTTGAATTTTTAAGTTAAATCTACAATTTGTTCTTCGTTTACAGCGATTTTATATTGATTACGCCCATTCGTTTTTGCTTTATACAAAGCATGGTCAGCACGCGCTACAAAAGCAGAAATTGAATCGTTTAGACGAGGAATTGTGGTTGCGACTCCAACACTAATGGTGACATGTGGTGAAACATCACTACATGGATGCTCAATTGCAATTTTATCAATCGCACTCATTAAACGTTCAACCTGGATCAAAGCTTGCTGAGCATTTGTCATTGGGAATAACAGTAAAAACTCTTCGCCGCCATAACGTGCTACTAGATCACCACTACGGGCAGCAATAGAAGAAATAGCAATTGCGATTTCTTTTAAGCACTCATCTCCCTTTAAATGCCCTAATGTGTCATTGTAAGATTTAAAATAATCAATATCGACCATCATAATGGTGAGCGGTGTTTCATGTCGCAAAGCACGTCGCCATTCATTATCCAGTGTTTCATCTAAATAACGTCGATTTGCTAAACCAGTGAGTGAATCTTGTTGTGAAAGTAAAGATAATTGCTGGGCTTGTTGCATGAGTTCAATGCGATTCAGCTCGATCATGCAGTTTTGTAAGTAGTTTTCTCGATGTTGGCGGTCAGTTGCATAGGCAAGAGTCATTCCCAAGAAACTACTGAAGGTGTAAGTTCGGTTTAAGAAAGTCCAGTCGATTACCCCATTTAAGTAGTTACTTGCCAAAATTCCAACAAGTCCTCCAACCCATCCAGCAAATATGGCGGTATAAAAACGCATACCTACTGCACCATAGATAATCACAATCGCATACATCATCGCTGCATGAAAAAGAACATTCTCTTGGCCATTTTCAATAACATTAATTAAAATAAAAGTAATTGCTACCGCTAAAGCTGAGCCAATCCCTACATAATAATCAAAATACTGATTTAATTTTTTAATGAATGATAAAATCCAGGCAAGAAAAATAATGACACCAACCCAAGAATAATAACTAAACCAGGGTAAAACTTGCTCAGTTGGCAATACTTGATATATACCAAAGCTTAAAAATATATATAATATTAAAATAATAGGAGCTCTATAGCGGAACTCATAGGCAGCACCGTTTTGGTATTGAAAACGATAAATCGTTTCAAGCTGCTTTGGAAACCATACGAAATTTAATCCTCGTGTGGTTAATAAATCTATTTGTTCCTGTCCCAATATATTGGAACCCTGCAACTTCATAATTAATGCTCTCTATATTGGAAGTTGTCATAAAATGAGACTTATTTTTGGTAAAGTTCCATCTAAAAATATTGATTATATAATGTGTCATTTATTCAAAATAATAATACAGTTTTTTTAAAAAAGTAATGATTTTTATCTAAGTTAAATGTGATAAAAATCACGACATTTCAATGATTAGCGTAACAATTATCTAAAGAATCGCAATCCATCGAAAAAAGTTACAAATGGTCGATTAACGATTGTATCTTTATCATTTTCGGATAGACTTGTAGCGTGAAATACAGATGATTGCTGTCATATAAATAGGAAAATTAGCAATGACTGCTCTAAATCAATATGGAATGCATTTAGAAATTACACCGCATAATGGATGGTCACAGCAGTTCTGGGATGATCTGCTACCAGCGAAAGAACGGGTGAGTAAACATCCGTTTTTTTCGGAAATGGCCAATGGGGGATTGAGCCTAAATAGTTTCCGTTATGCTTTACTTAATTTCTATCCATTAGTCGCGCATTTCCCGTCATATATGGCTGGGGCATTAGGCAAAGCAACAGGGTTTTCTGAACCTGGCGTTACAGAAGCACGAGATTGGTTAATCCAAAATATTAAGGTAGAAGAGCGACACTTAAAATGGTATCGCGATTGGGCTGGAGGTTTTGGTTTAACTGTAGACAAGCTTGATAGTGTGCGGCCACCAGCTGCGATGAATGCAGTAAACCATTTCTTATGGAATATGAGTCATCGCGGTAATTTGGCAGAGTGTCTTGCTGCAACAAATCTGGCAATTGAATGGGCAACTGGAGACTGGTCTATTCAGGTCTATAAGGGTATTCATGCCTATACTGATCATCCTGAAGTAACGATTGATAAACGTTCTTTGGCTTGGTTACGTGCGCATGCACATTATGATGATCTTCATCCTTATGAAGCCATGGAGCTGATTAAGCGTTTATGTAATGATCGTCCTGACTGGCAGCAAAAAGCATTTCATGCTGCTGAAGAAGGTCTTCGGTATTATGAATTAGCTTTAGATGATTGTTATAAGGTACAGCTTCAAGCCTCTGCTTGATCTCACCTTAATAAAAGGGAGAATATTGTATAGATATTCTCCCTTTTATTTTATTCGAGTAATTTTAAAAGTTTAGTTCGATAAGGTGTTTCTTCTGGTAATAATTCAAGTAAACGTTCAACAGCATCTACACGATCTGGCACACGACTGACCACTCGTAATAGTTGATCAACATCTTCAATCTGATAAATTACATGACTCAAGCGAGCATCAAAACAGTCTCTCCATGCGCACAAAAATGGGCTTTCTGATTTAGCTAAAAAACTTCCTCTATAGAGAGTAAGGGTAGTCGATGTGAAACCTAGGTTTAATGCTTGCTCTGCCATTAAGAAATCACATTGAATTTCACAGTTAAGTTTATAAGGGCGAGACTCAATGACGTCGGGTATTAGGTTTCTAAGTTGAGAAAGTTCTGCTTTTAAGGTGGTGGTACTTACTGGTCGATCACCATATAAAGCATAGTGAAGTTCTTCAAGGTTAATTCCCTCAGGACAAAGTGTCAGAATGCACAGAATTTCAATCTGACGTTGAGTCAATGTCAGGCTGTGCTGGTTATATTGAACTTTAGGTGTACCAAACGCCTTAATATATAAAATATTTTTCTGATGAAGCTGAATTGCTTGCTTCACAATATCAGCACATCTTTCAACAGCTAAAAGACCAAGAGAATTATGTTTTTGATATTTAGTCGATAAATTCATAATCCCATAAAATTGGCCTGTATTTGTATCGGTAATAGGTGCTGCATAGCATACCCAATCTCTTACACTATTCATTTGGTTTTCGTGTGAGTAAACGCAGTTAGCTGAATGAGTATTTAATGCTAAACCAATTGCATTTTGGCCTACTGCCTGAGTAGACCATTGGCCACCTTCAACAAAGTGGACTTGCTCTGCCGATGAACGCATAGGCGTACTACTCCATGTCCAGAGTAGCGTGCCATGTGGATCGGTCACACCAATTGCCATATCGGCATCTTCAGCAATGTGCATTAAATTCCGATGGCACTCATGAATAGAACGACCAAATAACGAATGTTCCCATTCTTCGGTTAGGTCAAATAAAGGAGCAGCATCAAGATCAACTGATGGCTTTTTTGCTAATTGTTTAGAATGAGATGACTTTTCTGGCCGAAATAATGACGGCGTAGTATCTAAAAAAGGCGATGATAATTGTTTTGACATATCCATATCGAAATTCCTTTATCATTGAAATGGCGTATCCGTAGCCGCTCAACAGTTATAACTTTTTTATTGTGACTATTTCCTCGTTATCTCCTTACCTTAAATACTTTTATGAGTCTTGACCATTAGCCTATTGGATAAGTTTTGTTAATTACATGATCGTTAAGATAAGACATCTTGTCGACTAAAAGGCTTTGGTACAGATTCTCCAAAATATTGTCGATCAGCAAAATAGCTAGAACGAACCATAGGTGCACTCCAAATATTTTTAAAACCTAATCGCTTACCATGTCGCGTGTATCTTTCAAATTCTTGTAAGTTTACAAATCGATGAATAGGGGCATGTGACTTTGAAGGCTGTAAGTACTGTCCAATGGTAATAAGGTCTACCTGATAATCTTTTAAGTCATTCAGTAGCGCAAGCACTTCCGCTTCAATTTCCCCTAATCCAACCATTAAACCAGATTTGGTTTTGATATCGGGACAATATGATTTAAAGCGTTTTAGTAACTCTAGTGAATGTTGATAGTCTGAACCAGGGCGCATCGCTTTATATAAGCGCGGAACAGTTTCAATATTATGATTAAACACATCTGGAGGAGATAAGCTCAAAGTTGAAAGAGCTGTTTCTAAACGACCGCGAAAATCTGGTACTAAAATCTCAATCAGCGTTTCTGGGCAGCGTTTTCTGATTTCTTCAATGCACTTTACAAAATGTGCGGCGCCGCCATCATGTAGATCATCACGGTCTACAGAGGTAATCACGACATATTTTAAGTTTAAGTTTGCGACCGTTTCAGCCAAATGTTTAGGTTCATCTTCATCTAAAGGTTTTGGCCGACCATGAGCAACATCACAAAAAGGGCAACGTCTAGTACAGATATCTCCCATAATCATAAATGTTGCCATGCCTCCGCCAAAACATTCAGGTAAGTTTGGGCATGCTGCTTCTTCGCAAACACTATGCAACTTCTGTTGGCGCAGTAAATTTTTTATGCGCTTGATTTCTTCAAATTCGGTTATTTTTGCTCTAATCCATTCAGGTTTAGTAGGTAACTCTTCTGTTGGTAAAACCTTAATTGGAATACGGGCGACTTTATCAGCTCCTCGTAATTTAATACCAGTTTCAACTTGTCTTTTAAAATCCATATTAATAATTCCATTTTATTTAAAACTTAATTAAACTCCTATTTTTTTAATTAAAGATTTATTTAAACCTTTTTAATAAATCAAAATTAATTAAAGCACAGGATGTGGCTAATACTCTAAAATAAGAAAGGTTGGTTAAAGGTTTGTTTTGTAACTTGATGAAAATTATAAAAAATTTTTAAAATTATTTTTGCTGGTTAAGTTTTTGAAATTTAAAAAAGAATTAATAATATTTTAAATAAAAACTTTTTAGTCTAATAGATCAATTATTAATTTTGCGTTTAAGTATTTATAGCGAATTAGATTTTCGCTTGAAACTTGGTTAGATTTTTAAAATCAAGATAATAAAGGAAAAGGATATGCAATTAACGGAAGAGCAATTACTCGCAGCATATAAAAGCATGCGTGATATTCGTGAATTTGAAGATCGACTTCACGAAGAAAATACCAATGGTGATATTCCAGGTTTTATTCACTTATATAGTGGAGAAGAGGCTGTAGCAGTCGGAATTTGTGAAAACCTAACCGATAAAGACTATATCACTTCAACACACCGTGGACATGGACACTGTATTGCAAAAGGTTGTGACATTCACGGCATGATGCTGGAAATTTTCGGTAAAGATGATGGGCTGTGCCGTGGAAAAGGCGGCTCTATGCATATTGCCGATTTAGATAAAGGCATGCTTGGTGCTAACGGGATTGTGGGTGGTGGGCCTCCTTTAGCAATTGGTGCTGCACTAACAGCGAAAACCTTAAAAACTGGCGGTATCGGGCTGTCTTTTACAGGTGATGGTGGTTCAAACCAAGGCCTTACTTTCGAAGCAATGAACATGGCAGTTGTGCTTAAACTCCCAGTCATTTTTGTCTTTGAAAATAACGGTTTTGGCGAAGGTACGGGCCATGATTATGCAGTCGGAAGCAAAGATATTGCTGGTCGTGCAGCAGGTTTTGGTTTACCAGCGGTTAAAGTCGACGGTACAGATTTCTTTGCAGTTTATGAAGCTGCTCAAACTGCCATTGAACGTGCACGCCGTGGCGAAGGTCCAAGTGTCATTGAGACGATTACTAACCGTTTTTATGGACATTTTGAAGGTGACCCGGGCCTCATTCGCTCAAAAGAGGAAGTCGATTTCGTTAAAGAAAATAAAGATCCTTTGAAAATTTTCCGAGAAAAAGTTAAAGGCAAAATTGATGAAGCCAAATTAGACGAGATTGATGCTGTGTCTAAGGCAAATGTTGATGATGCAGTTGCTAAAGCTCGCGCTGCGGCATATCCCAAACCAGAACAACTCCTTACCGACGTCTATGTCTCTTACTAAAGGAATAGTAAAGATGCCAAATAAAAGTTTTCGTAATGCGATTAAAGAAGCCATTGAATCAGAAATGCGCCGTGACCCAACTGTTTTTGTTGTGGGCGAAGATGTGCGCGGTGGACATGGTGGTAAAAATACTGAAGATAATGAGCTTGAAGGCTTCGGCGGTGTACTTGGTGTAACCAAAGGCTTATGGACAGAATTTGGTTCGGAACGTGTTATTGATACGCCAATTACCGAGTCTGCAATTATTGGTATGGCCGCGGGTGCTGCTGCAACAGGTTTACGTCCTGTTGCTGACTTAATGTTTATGGATTTTTACGGCGTGTGTCATGACATGCTTTATAACCAAGCTGCTAAATTCCGCTATATGTTTGGTGGAAAAGCAAAGGCGCCAATGGTTGTACGTGGCATGATTGGTGCTGGTTTTTCTGCGGCAGCTCAGCATTCTCAGTCACCGTATAACGTATTTGCCGCAGTTCCAGGTTTAAAAGTTGTGGTTCCATCTAGCCCATATGATGTGAAAGGACTTTTAATTCAAGCAATTCGAGATGACGATCCTGTCGTGTTCTGTGAGCACAAAATGCTCTATGACATTAAAGGTGACGTTCCTGATGAAGCCTATACCATTCCTTTTGGGGTAGCGAATTACACCCGAGAAGGTACAGACGTAACCATTATTGCTTTAGGTTTGATGGTACACCGCGCTAATGAAGTAGCAGATAAGCTAGCAAAAGATGGTATTTCGGTTGAAGTTGTAGACCCTCGAACAATTTCACCTCTGGATGAAGAAGGAATTTTAGAGTCTGTGGCATCGACAGGGCGTGTTGTGATTGTGGATGAGTCAGCGGCGCGCTGTGGTTTTGGTCATGATGTTGCTGCATTGGTTGCACAGAAAGGTTTCCATTATTTAAAAGCACCTGTTGAACTCGTAACGCCACCACATACGCCTGTTCCATTCTCTCCTGTTTTAGAAAAAGAATGGATTCCAAGTGTAGAGCGTATTGAGCAAGCTGTTCGAAAAACATTGGAGGCTTAGGATGAGCGAAATTAAAACGCTGGAGATCCCGAAATGGGGATTATCCATGGAAGAAGGCACGATTGCCCAATGGTTGATTAAAGAAGGCGATAGTTTTAATAAGGGCGATGAAATTTGTGAAATTGAAACCACAAAAATCGTCAATGTGTTAGAAGCGCCTTTTGCTGGAACGCTTCGTAAAATTTTGGCAAAAGACGGTGATACGCTACCCGTTGGTGGTCTTATTGCGGTATGTGCTGATAGTGAAGTTTCTGATGCAGAAATTGAAACGTTTATTGCATCACTAGGCGGTTCAGCTGCTAAAGCCCCTGAAGCACCTAGTGAGCAAAGTAAAGCGGAAACATCTGCACCTGTTGCTGAAAAAGCCGAACAACCACAGTCTGTAGCTGCAAGTGCTCAAGCTCCTGCAAAGGTAGCTAAAAGTGACTATGCTGTACCTGAGTCATTACAAGGCTATCAAACATCTGATGAGTTGTTTACAACACCGCATGCGTTAAAGCTTGCAGAAAAGCACAATGTGAACTTGGCAAAAGTCACAGGTTCTGGTCGTGAAGGACGTATTAGTGTTCAGGACATCCAGAAATCTGTACAAGCTGCTGGAGGTCAATGGCCGGATGTTAAGCAACAGACTCAAGCTAAAGCGGTTAAATCTACTGCCGACGATAGTCAAGTTTCAGCGACACCTGTAGCACGCCGTTTAGCAAAACAATGGGGCATTAACCTAAATGACTGCCGCGTTTCAGGTACTCGTGGTCGTGTCTGTAAAGAAGATGTTGAAGCAGTTTACTACCGTAATAACCCTGCATCGGTAAATGAACAATCTGCTCAATGTGCTGTTCAACCACAATCGACAATTACAACAGTCGCGATGAATGGTATGCGTAAAGCGATTGCTTCACGGCTACAGGCTGCAAAACGTAATGCACCGCATTTCCGCTTAGTGGTCGATCTAAACGTAGAGGCTTTGCAAAATTTACGTAAACAGATTAATGAGACTGTTCCACAAGTCAAACTTTCTATTAATGACATGCTAATTAAAGCGGTGGCGGCGGCACTGATTAAAGTACCTGAGGTGAATGTTCAATTTGATGAGGCAACTCAATCAATTTTACAGTTCTCTCAAGCGGATATTTCGGTGGCCGTGGCTATTCCAAACGGTTTAATTACACCCATTGTAAAAGCAGCAAATCAGAAGTCTTTAGCACAGATTTCCGATGACATGCGTGATTTGGCAACGCGTGCCAAGACTGGCAAGTTACAATCTGATGAGTTTCAGGGCGGCAGCTTTAGCATTTCAAATTTAGGAATGTTAGGCATTAAACAGTTCGATGCCATTATTAATCCACCGCAAGGTGCAATTATGGCATTAGGTGCTTCTGAATCACGTGCTGTTGTTGAAAATGGCAATGTAGTGGTTCGTGAGATTGTTACAGCAACGTTGTCATGCGATCACCGAGTCATTGACGGTGCAGTTGGGGCGAAATTTTTGGCCAGCTTTAAGCAGTTTGTTGAAAACCCAGCTTTAATTTTGGTGTAGGAGAACCCGCATGTCAGAAACTCAATTTGATTTAATTGTGATTGGCGCGGGACCGGGTGGGTATGTGGCTGCAATTCGTGCAGTCCAGCTCGGATTAAAAACCGCAATTGTAGAAGAGCAACATTTAGGCGGAATTTGCCTAAATTGGGGCTGTATTCCAACTAAAGCTTTGCTTGCTGGGGCAGAGCTTGCAACTCAGTTTAAACATGCCGGACAGTTTGGTTTTCAAGTATCTCAACTCGATTTTGATATTCAAAAGCTTGTACAGCATAGCCGACAAGTTTCAGCACAGCTGGTACAAGGCATCGATTACTTACTTAAAAAGAATCAGGTGACAGTGTTTAATGGCCGTGCTCAATTTACAGCGAAAGAAAAAATTGAAGTGACCGATGCTCAAGGTAACAGTCAGGCTTTGAGTGCGGCACACATCATTTTGGCAACTGGAGCTAAAGCTCGAAATGTTCCTCAGCTTCCTGTCGATGAAACGTACGTTTGGAGCTATAAAGAAGCGCTTGTACCAGAGCAATTACCAAAAAGTTTACTGGTTGTTGGTTCAGGTGCAATTGGTAGTGAGTTTGCTAGTCTTTATCAAGACTTAGGATGTCAGGTCACGCTTATTGATTTAGCCAAGCAGATTTTACCGACTGAAGATGCCGAAGTTGCTCAATTTGTCAGAAAACAATTTGAACAAAAAGGAATGAGGGTCTTAACCGATGCTGTCGTTCAAAGTATTCAAATTGAAAATGAGCAAGTTCACTGTGTAATTGAAACGGCAAATGATGTCCAGACAATTGTTTTTGACCGTGTGCTTTCAGCAATTGGTGTACAGCCTAATACCGCGGGACTAGGACTGGAACGTTTAGGCGTAGAACTGAATCCACAAGGTTTTGTGGCAATTGATGACTATTGTAAAACCAACGTAGTAGGCCTCTACGCAATTGGTGATGTTGCTGGAGCACCGTGTCTTGCCCACAAAGCAAGCCATGAAGCCATGATATGTGTCGAAAAAATTGCTGGCGTAGCAAACGTGCATTCACTCGACCGTAGCCAAATTCCGGGTTGCATTTTTACTCATCCACAAGTGGCGAGTATTGGTCTGACAGAAAGTGCAGCAAAAGCTCAGAATATACCTATACGAATCGGCAAGTTTTCTTTAACTGCGAATGGCAAAGCTTTAGCAATTAGAGATGCGTCAGGTTTCGTTAAAACTGTCATACATGCAGAAACGGGCGAGCTACTTGGTGCACACATGGTAGGCCATGAAGTGACCGAGCACATTCAAGGTTTCGCAATTGCTAAATATCTAGAAGCAACTGATGAAAGTCTAGCTCAAGTGATTTTCCCACATCCAACATTATCAGAAGCCATGCATGAATCCATTTTGGCTTCAATGCAACGAGCGATTCATATGTAGAAATTCTGCATTTACAGGAGTTGAAAATGGTTAAGGGATTAAAAAATAAAGTCGCGTTAGTGACAGGGGCAGCTCAAGGCATTGGCCGTGGGATTGCCCTGCGCTTGGCGCAAGAAGGAGCACAAATTGCATTGGTCGATATGAAACAAGATCGACTCAATGCTGTACAGCAAGAGATTCAAGCTCTAGGCGTAAATGCCAGTATGTTTATTGCCGATGTCAGTGATCGTGAACAGATTTATGCAACGATTAACGATGCTGAGCAGACGCTTGGTGGCTTTGACATCATGATTAATAATGCTGGAATTGCTCAGGTTCAGGCTATTGCAGATACAACACCAGATGATTTTCACAAAATCGTTGATATCAATATTGGCGGTGTACTGTGGGGCATACAGGCTGCTGCTGCAAAATTTAAGCAACGCCAACATAAAGGCAAAATCATTAATGCTTGCTCAATTGCAGGCCACGACGGGTTTGCTTTGCTAGGTGTTTATTCTGCTACCAAGTTTGCAGTGCGTGCGCTTACCCAAGCCGCCGCAAAAGAATATGCCAGTCACGGTATTACGGTAAACGGTTATTGTCCCGGAATTGTTGGAACCGACATGTGGGTTGAAATCGATAAACGGTTTGCTGAAATAACAGGTGCCGCAATCGGTGAAACTTATAAAAAGTATGTGGAAGGGATTGCTTTAGGTAGAGCTCAAACACCAGACGATGTAGCGGCATTAGTTGCTTTTCTGGCAAGTGAAGATTCGGACTATATTACGGGTCAATCCATTTTAACGGACGGCGGAATTGTCTATCGCTAAAACAACATCCTGATTTGAGGGAGATAATAATGAAAGCAGCGCGTTTTTATGACAGAGGGGATATTCGTATTGAAGATATCCCTGAACCAGAAGTCACTCCTGGCACTGTAGGCATTAAGGTAGCTTGGTGTGGAATTTGTGGTACAGATTTGCACGAATTTATGGAAGGGCCAATTTTTATTCCACCATGTGGACATCCACATCCTATTTCAGGCGAATCTGCGCCGATTACGATGGGACATGAGTTTTCAGGTGTGGTCTATGCCGTAGGTGAAGGCGTTGATGACATTGAAATTGGTCAGCATGTCGTCGTAGAGCCCTACATTGTGGCCGATGATGTACCAACTGGACCGGGCGATAATTATCATCTTTCTAAAAATATGAACTTTATTGGTTTAGGTGGTCGTGGTGGCGGTTTGTCGGAAAAAATTGCAGTTAAACGCCGTTGGGTACACCCAATCTCTAATAAAATTCCACTGGATCAGGCTGCCTTGATTGAACCGTTATCGGTTGGTCATCATGCTTATGTACGAAGTGGCGCTAAAGCAGGTGATATTGCTCTGGTTGGTGGTGCGGGCCCAATTGGTTTATTGCTTTCGGCAATTTTAAAAGCGAAAGGGCTTAAAGTCATCATTACTGAGCTGAGTGCAAAACGTAAAGAAAAAGCCAAAGAGTCGGGAGTCGCAGATTATATTTTAGACCCGTCAGAAGTTGATGTGGTTTCTGAGGTTATGAAAATCACCAATGGTGGTGGCGTCGATGTTGCATTTGAATGTAGTAGCGTTAACAAAGTTCTAGATACTTTGGTTGCGGCAGTGAAACCAACAGGCGTGATAGTGATTGTTTCGATCTGGAGCCATCCAGCATCAATTAATGTGCATAGTGTGGTGATGAAAGAGCTTGATGTACGAGGAACAATTGCCTATGTGAATGATCATCAGGAAACCATTAAACTGGTCGAAGAAGGTAAAATAAATCTGGAACCTTTTATTACGCAGCGCATTCAACTTGATGATTTGATTTCACAAGGCTTTGAAACTTTAATTCATAATAATGAGTCAGCTGTTAAGATTATTGTACATCCATAAATAAACACTTAAACCTATAAAAAAGAGCGAATCATAGCTCTTTTTTATTAAAGTAAATTATTGTTTTGAGCTTCAATAATAGGGGGTAATGGCTGTCCTAAAGAACTTAAAGACTCTCGTTCAATCAAACGCACAATAGAATCGAGCGGTAAATCATTTTCCTGCAAACCGAAAGGCTCTTCAATTTGAGCACTTAGGGCGTCTAGCCCTAAAAACATATAAGCGATTAAGCCGACAATAAGCGGTGTCCAAATACCTAAAGCTGCTTCAAGACTAAACGGTAAAATGAAACAAAAACAATAAACAGCACGGTGCAAAAGTACTGAATATGAGTAGGGCAAAGGCGTACCAGCAATTCGGTCACAACCTGCTTGAATATTGCCTAGCTCAACAATATGACGCGTCAATGTGCCATAGATAATGTCACTAATTTCGCCGTTTTTTAGGGTTTTGACTAAATCTTTTTGAATATTTTCGAGTACAAACTGGGGGGCATTAATATGTTCATTTAAGTGATCAAGTGAAGAGTTATTTAAATAAGCATGTTCAAGAAATTTCGTTGGCTCTGCTGTTTGTTGGCGCAAACGGTCGCGCAATAAATTACTAAAAATTAAGACTTGATGAATTAAATGCTCGCGTTGCTCGTTTGATAGAACATGACTATCTCTGACAATATGTCTGGCATTGGCAATTAAAGCGCCCCATAACTTGCGTCCTTCCCACCAACGGTCATAACACGCGTTATTTCTAAAACCGGTACAAATTGAAAGAATAACGCCAAAGATGGTAAATCCAATTGCGGGAACGGTAGGGATTTGAATCCAATGATAATAAGAAAGCCAGACTACACATGCTGAAATAAGAACAACAAAACTCAATGCGGGCAAAACTTTGGGTAGAACTGTTCCTTTCCATGCAAATAAGAGTTTAAAAACGCTGTTTTTATCGCGAACAATCATAGAAAGCCTTTGAACTAACGGACCTAACCAAGTGCAGTATGATACGCCTTAGATCAGATAAATACCTACCTAAAGCTTATGTTTTTGTCTATATCGCCAAAGCGTAGTGCGGCTAATTCCAAAAATATTAGCCACCATATTCAGGTTGTGGTTATATTTTTCCAAAGCTGCTTGCACATTTTCAGGGGTAAGTTCTGTATTTGTCTCAGGCAATTTAACGTAATCATCTGCATTTAAAAGCTCATTTGGTAAGTCTTCAACTTCAATTTCATCCTTACCATTTGCCATGGTTAACGCATAAAGCAGGGTGTTTTTAAGCTCACGAACATTTCCTGGCCAGTCATAATTTAAAAGAACTTGCATGGCTTTTTGATTGACATGACGAGGCATGGTGTCGAGTTGAGTTGAGCTTTCTTTTAAAATCTGATCGACAATAAGAGGAATATCGACTTTCCGCTCTCTGAGTGGCGGTATAAAAATTGGAATTACGCGTAAACGGTAGAGTAAATCATGACGGAAACGCCCAGCCTTAGCCTCTTCGCGTAAAGCTTTATGTGTTGCGGTAATAATTCGGACATTGGCTTGAATCGGTTTTTCACCACCTACAGGAGTAAATTCACCTGTTTCTAACACCCGTAATAATTTAGCTTGAAGCTCTAAAGGAATCTCGGCAATTTCATCCAGAAACAGTGTTCCGCCTGCGGCACGTTCAAAAACGCCTTTATGGTCACGAATTGCTCCTGTAAAAGCGCCTTTCACATGCCCAAATAGTTCACTTTCTAAAATATTAGAATTTAAAGCTGCACAGTTAATCGCTACAAAAATCTTATTTTTACGTTGGCTATAATCATGAATTGCTTTTGCCACAAGCTCTTTACCGCTACCAGATTCGCCGCGGACGAGCACTGGAAACTCAGTAATTGCCACTCTTTGAATAATTGAAAACATGCGGGCCATTTCTGGTGAGCAACTATTAAAAACCTTGGCTAAGTCTTGTAACTGCTCTGTTAATTGCACTTGATCAGCAATATTATCTTCTGTGCCAACTGGCTGTAAAATATGTAGCTTCCCAATAAAATGGTTTTCGCTAATATAAATGTCATGCTCTTGATAGATAAATCGCTTTTTAATTTTATGCGTATTGATTTCAAGATATTGATTGTGATGATCTTGAGTCAGAGCTGCCATACTCTCGACAGAAATGTCATCTGTATTAAATTTATAGTGAATTGCTTGAGTCGTCGTGTCTGCTAAAAACAGACTCGCATTTGGGAATAAAGCTTTTAATTGTTCAAATAAAATAAAAAAATCTTGCTCTGACTCAAAATTTAACTTTGCCATTGTCTGTGTTTCATAATCGTTTCATTGAAACATACTTGAGTTTCAAAGGAACATCAAGCTGAATTTATTTTCTAACTTTAATTTTACTTATCATTTTAAGTATTTGATTTTTATACTTATTATTTAATTTAAAATAATTGGCATCTTATTTGCAAAATATAGGAAAGAAATAAATTATTGGGGTATAAATCATGTTATTTAAGCAGTTTTTTGAGCAGGAAAGTTCGACTTATACATATATGCTTGGGTGTGAAGAAACACGAGAGGCTGTTTTAATTGATCCAGTCGCATCAGATATGGAGATTTATACAAAAGAATTAGAGCAGCATCGATTTACGCTCATCTATACCTTAGATACACATGTTCATGCAGACCATATTACTGCTGCAAATTTACTTCGGGAACGTTTTCATTGCAAATCGGTTTTACACCGAAACTCTGATGTAAATTGCGGAGATATTTTAATTACAGATGGTTGCACGCTTAAACTGGGCAACCACAGTATTGAAGCACGTTATACCCCAGGCCATACCAATGCTTGTACGAGTTATTTGTTAGGAAACATGGTTTTCACTGGTGATGCATTATTAATTGATGGATGCGGTCGAACTGACTTCCAGCAAGGTAATGCAGGCACACTTTATGACAGTATTCATAAGCAACTTTTCAGCCTACCTGACGAAACTATTGTGTATCCGGGGCACGATTATAAGGGGCGTTTGTCTTCAACGATTGGTTATGAACGTTTAAAAAATTCACGTTTAGGTCAGAATCGCTCACGAGAAGATTTTATTAAATTGATGAATAATTTAAATCTGCCATATCCAAAACAAATCGATAAAGCACTACCTGCCAATCAGGCCTGTGGTTCAACTTCACAATCATAAGGTGGCGATATGGAACTTAAACGAGTTAATCAAGAATTTTATGTTGCTGACCAGATTACTGCTAATGACGTCGCGAAAATTGTAGATCAGGGAGTAAAAACACTGATATGTAACCGTCCAGATGGGGAAGGTGCAGATCAACCCAATGTAATTGAAATTGAAGAAGCAGCTCAGCAATATGGCCTAAAAGTGATTTATCAGCCTGTGACCAGCGGAAAAATTACTGACCAACAAGTTGCCGAGTTTAAGCAGCTTTATCAGGATGCCCAGAAACCTGTTTTAGCGTATTGCCGTTCTGGTATGCGTGCAATCAGTTTATGGGCTTTGGCCGAAGTTGCTCCAAAAGATGTAGCACTGTTAGTTGAATCGGGGAATAAACTTTGTTTTAACTTAAAAGGCCTAGTTCCACGTATTTTAAAACGTGATCATGAATCAGCGACAATTCCTTGTTATAGCGTTGTGATTGTGGGAGCAGGCGCAGCTGGAATTTCTGTAGCGTCTAGTCTTTTATGCCGTGAACCGAACTTGGACATTGTTATTATTGATCCGGCAGATACGCATTATTATCAACCCGGCTGGACCATGGTAGGGGCTGGAATTTTTAAGCCGCAAGTGACAGCACGCTCAATGGCAAGTGTGATTCCTTCAAAAGTGAAATGGATGAAAGCTGCTGTTGCCGGATTCGACCCTGAGCACAATCAGGTTATTTTGGAAGGATGCCAACCCATTCAATATAAAGCATTGGTCGTCTGTTCTGGTTTAAAACTCAATTGGCATGGCATTGAAGGCTTAGTCGAAACCTTAGGTAAAAATGGGGTGACGTCTAACTATCGTTATGATTTAGCGCCGTATACATGGGAACTAGTGCAACAGTTAAACGGCGGAAAGGCAATCTTTACCCAGCCTCCTATGCCGATTAAATGTGCTGGTGCTCCTCAAAAAGCGATGTACCTTTCAGCCGACTACTGGTTAAAGCAAGGCAAAATTAAAGATATTTCTATCCATTTTTATAACACCGGCGGTGTTTTATTTGGTGTGAAAGAATATGTACCTGCACTGATGCAATATGTCGAAAAATATGGTTCTGAACTGCACTTTAACCATCAACTTGTCAAAGTAGATGGGCCTGCGAAGAAGGCTTGGTTTAAGGTAGTGAACAATGAAAATGCAGAACTAGTCGAAACCGATTTTGACATGTTGCATGTTGTTCCACCGCAACAAGCGCCTGATTTTATTCGTGCCAGTACGCTCACTGATGAAGCTGGATGGGTGAGTGTTAACCCGCAAACCTTACAACACACCGAACATGCCAATATTTTTGCTCTAGGTGATGTGATGAATGCACCTAATGCAAAAACTGCTGCTGCGGCACGGGCACAAGCACCAATCGTTGCTGTGAATGTTCTTGCGAAACTAAAAGGTGAGCAAAACTTTTGTGAATACAACGGTTATGGCTCGTGTCCACTGACTGTAGAGCGTGGAAAAATCGTTCTGGCTGAGTTTGGCTACGGTGGCAAGCTGCTTCCAAGTTTTCCAAAATGGGTGATTGATGGGCAAAAGCCATCTCGTTTGGCTTGGTTACTTAAAGAGCAGATTTTACCGCCGATTTATTGGCAAGGCATGCTCAAAGGCCGCGAGTGGATGGTCAAACCTGAGCGAGGATAAACAAAGCAACGCTTTGTCCGAGCGCAAGACGAGAACTATGTTCGAGTGGAAGAGGATAAGTAAAGCAACGCTTTGTCCTGAGAAGCGACTAAAGCTTCGCAAGAAGATGAGATCTATTCACTCATTAAACAGCAGTCTACTGCAAATGATGTATATGCAATTTTAGGCTTTTGATATGTTATTACTTGTCGTTGAAGGCATCGTGATTGGCTTTTTACTTGGTCTTACTGGCGCAGGTGGCGGTATTCTTGCTGTACCTGCGCTCATGACCAGTCAAGGCTGGAGTGTGGCTCAAGCTGCGCCGATTGGGTTATTGGCAGTTGCGCTGTCTACACTCATTGGAACCATTGAAGGCTTATTTAAAAAGATTGTTCGTTATCGTGCTGCTATTTGGATTGCCTTAATTGGTGCCCCTATGGCACATATCGGAATTTTAATAGCCAACGCGATTTCACCTGTCTGGCTCATGTTAATGTTTAGCTTGGTCATGTTTACAGTAGGTTATCGACTTATTAGTAACCGAGTATCAGACTTTCATAACCCGCCGTGTCAGGTCAACCCAAGTACGGGACGCTTTATCTGGAATTTTAAAACGGGAAGCGTTCTTGCCAGCATCGGAATTATTGCTGGGCTTTTAACTGGTATGTTAGGAGTCGGCGGTGGCTTTGTAATTGTGCCAGCGCTTAGAAAAGTCACAAATTTGGATATGCATAGTATTGTTGCAACTTCACTCATGATTATTTTTCTCATCAGTGGAATGAGTATTGTGATGCATATTGCAGAGGGTTTTCACTATCCTGTAGGCATTACCAGTACATTTGCTCTCGCATGTGCATTCGGTATGTTGTTAGGCCGCCGAGCCATTCGTTTTATTCCGGCTGCAATTGTACAAAAAGTCTTTGCTTTAATGGTGTTTGCTGTCGCAATTTATATGGTAGTTAAGATTGTTAATCTCACAAATATCTAAGTGATATAGTATTTTAACTTACCTTTATAAATACAAAGTTTCCAAATGAAGCCTTAACATTAACTTTGGAAACTTTTGGATTTAAACCATTGAAATTTTTGAGAAAGCGATATGAAGCGAGTTAACGTGGCAATTTGTGGTTTTGGACGTATTGGGCAACAAATTGCAGAGCTTCTTTCAAATCGATCAACATACTATCAACAAAAATATCAAATTGATGCCCGTTTAGTGGGTATCTGCAACTCATCATCAGGTTTAATTGATCAATATGGTTTACAAGCTTCAAAGTGGTTAGATAAAACCCAATATCAAGCAGGACTAACTGAGCAAAAGTTTTTAGAACAGGTTCAAGCAGATGTCATTATTGAGACTGGCCCAAGTGATTATGTTACCGGTGGGAAAGGCCTATTTTATTTAAATTATGCTTTAACACATAGCATGAATGCGATTGCAGTATCTAAAGGAGCGTTAGTCGTAGAAGGCAAAAAATTAATTAACTTGGCTCATCAACACAAGCAAAAATTATTTTTTAGCGGTGCAACGGCTGCGGCCTTACCGACTGTTGATTTGTTTGAATATAACTTAGCTGGCTGTGGGATTTTAGAAATAGAAGGTGTTTTTACTGGAACCACAAATTTTATTTTGAATGATATGTTGCAAAATGAATGTGCGTTTACAGAATCTCTTGAAAAAGCTCAAGCAAAAGGTATTGCGGAACATGACAGTTCTTTCGACGTGGATGGATGGGATACCGCTGCCAAAATTACCATACTAGCCAATACTGTTTTAGGAGCTGATGTAAAAATTAAAGATATTCCAAGACAAGGAATTAGTCATGTTACAGCCGACCATATACGTGATTGGAAAAAAGAAGATCTAATTCCTCGTTTGGTCGGTTTTATTCATATTAAGAATCAGAAAATTCAAACAGGTGTTGAATTAAGATTAGTTCCAACACATCATCCTTTTGCTCATCTGCAAGGTTCAAATAAATGCATTCGGGTGTTAACGAAAGAAATGGGTGAACTTGTTGTAAGTGGAGGAGCATCCGCACCTTTAGCTACAGCAGCAGCGGCTTTAAAAGATTTTGAGCTGATGCTAAAAACGTCCTGCTAGAGGTGAATTATTACTTATAAAAAAAGCAGGCTTTTAGGCCTGCTTCTCACAACTTTTTTGACTATTAAATAGCTTCTTTCCAATTTCAAATTTACTAAACATTAAGTAGTTACCAAGTAAAATTAAAAGAATTCCAAATAATGCATTTAAGGTCCACTCATATCCTTCAAAGAAGGTAGAAACTGTTAGAGCAACTAACGGGAAGAGTAAAGTGCTATACGCTGCTTTTGAAGCACCAATTCGCCCAACCAGCGAAAAATAAGCAGAGAACCCAATAACTGTACCAAATACAGCCAAGTAAAGTAGCGAACTTAAAAATGGGACATTCATCGGAGGCATTAAATCTTGGCCAGTAAATAAGGCTAGACTTAACATCACCAAAGAACCATAAGTCATGGCATAACAGTTTGTTGAAAAGATATTTAGACCACGTTTTTGGTGTCTAACACTAATCATATTCCCTAAAGAAAAACCGTAAGTGCCAACCGCACATAGCCCAATACCCATTAATAACTGCGCATTAAACTGACTATTAATAAGGTCATGCCAAAAGAGTAAAACAATACCACCTAGTCCTAAAAGTGCAGCTAGAGCAAAATTTGGTGAAGGTTTTTGCTTAAAAAAGATAAAAGCATTAATGGCATTAAAGAAAACAGCCATTGAAAAAATAACGGACTCTAAACCGCTATTTACATATTTAACCGCGGTATAAAAACAAATAAAGTTTAGGCCGAAAACACAAAGGCCTTGCAGCATACAAAACAAGTGATCTTTTAAAGCAATTCGCTGTAATTTTCCTGAAAATAATAAAACAACCCAAAGTAATAAGGCTGAAATAGCAAAACGCCATAAAATTGCGACGATGGGTGTTGCATAATGGCTCTGAACGGCAATTCCAATCCATGTTGTTCCCCAAATCAACACCACCGCAACATAGAGCAAAATATTCATAAGTTCATCCTCGATTACCAAACTTAAGTATCTAGGAATGCTTAATTTTTCACGTATATATTCTTGTGTTATACATGCAAGATCTTGCGCTTTTTATATAACTGAACTAGCTGAATTTTGCTGAATATGGTTAACTTAAGCTCAATGATATTCGTTTTAATTTTGCATGGCCTATCAAACTTTAGAACAGCTACAGCAATCTAAAGCCAAGCTTCACGAAACTGTGGTGCTTGATGAAAATATGCAACTTGCATTTTGGTCTAATGAGCAAGATCGTGTAAGTGTCTGTAGCGATCACCATACTTTAAGTCTTTATATTCAAGATGGCTATGAAAGCTATCAGAAAACCCCTGCGGGCTGGAAAAATGGCGGTGGGCCGGGTCGTTTTTGTTTGTTGCCTGAACATCAGGAGTCTACTTGGGATATACGAGGCGGGCTTAAGTTCGTTCACTTGTATTATACCGACCAACATTTGCGTGATGTCGCCGAAAAAATATGGGACAAAGAGCCGAATCAAATTGAACTAAACGAAGTTGTTTTTAACGATGACGAAAAGATTCGAGCGCTATATCAGTTTTTCTTGCTGGATTGTGATTGGAATGATTCAGCAAACCATTTACAAATGAGTACAACTGCCAGTTTATTGCTAAATCATTTAATTCGAAGATATAGCAATGTTAAGTGGCAGCAGCCTGTCATTAAAGGTGGACTGGCACCTCATAAACTCAAATATATTCAAGACTGGATTGAAGGGCATTTAGACCAAGCACTCACTTTGTCTGATTTAGCAAATGTTGTTAATTTAAGCGAATATCATTTTGCCCATATGTTTAAACAATCTATGAATATGGCACCTCACCAATATGTCATGCAAAGACGCTTAACTAAGGCAAAGGGATTAATTCAGTCATCTCAGCTTTCTTTACAAGATATTGCCCTAGTATGTGGTTTTAGTTCAGCGAGTCATTTAAGCCATCGCTTTAAACAGTTTTATGGAATGAGTCCTTCACAGTTACGTTAAAGGACTCATGACTAACTTTTATAAAAGATAAATACCTAAACCAATCAGTGCTGATGTAAAAATGACGTACAGCACGTTAATGTTAAAGCGGAATAAGGCAATAAATGCAGCAATGGCAATTAAGGCTGCGATAACATCAAAGTGGCCAGAAAAACCGTGTGGCCATAGCACGTGATAACTAAAAAATAATGCTAAATTTAAAATCACACCAACCACAGCCGCGGTAATTGCAGTGAGTGGTGCAGTAAATTTTATTTCATTATGGGTCGATTCAATAAAAGGACCACCAGCAAAAATAAAGACAAATGAAAAGAGAAAAGTAAACCAAGTAACAATGATTGCACCTAATGCACCAGCAAAAAATAGATGTTCTGGACCAAGTAGTGCATGATTCACACCTCCTAAAAAACCAACAAAAGCAACAACCATAATCAGTGGGCCTGGTGTGGTTTCACCTAAAGCGAGTCCATCAATCATTTGAGTAGGTGAAAGCCACCCAAAGTTATTAACCGCACCTTGATAGACATAAGGTAAAACTGCGTAAGCCCCACCAAAAGTGAGTAATGCAGCTTTAGTAAAAAACCACGCCATTTGAGTATAAGAATGATGCCACCCAAAATATGCGCCTAAAGCTAAAATTGGCAATAACCATAAAACGATTGCCACAAAAATAAGTTTAGCTAACCGCAACCAATGGAATTTAGCATGCTCTGGCGTCGGGGTATCATCATCAATAAATGCTGGACCATAATCCTTTTGACTGGCTTTATGCCCAGCGACTGAGGAAAAAAGTTCTGGGTACTTTTTACTGGCTAAATAGCCAGCAATACCAGCTGATAGTACAATAAGTGGGAAAGGAAGCTTTAAGACAAAAATGGCAAGAAACGCAGCAATTGCGACGAACCATAAAAATTTATTTTTAAGCGAACGGCTACCTATACGGTACGTTGCATGAAAGACAATTGCGGTAACGGCAGGCTTGATCCCATAGAAAATACCTGCGATAACAGGAACATCTCCGAATTTTATATAGACCCAAGACAGCCCAATTAAAATAAATAAGGAGGGCAATACAAATAGAATACCTGCAACTAATCCTCCAGCAGTTCTATGCATAAGCCAACCAATGTAGGTTGCTAATTGCTGTGCTTCAGGACCGGGTAACAACATGCAGTAGTTCAAGGCATGCAAAAATCTTTTTTCGGATATCCAGCGCTTTTGTTCAACCAGTTCCTGATGCATTACAGCGATTTGTCCAGCTGGCCCCCCAAAGCTAATAAAGCCGAGCTTCAGCCAAAATAAAAAGGCTTGCCAGAAGGTGACTTGAATAATACTTTCAGGTAAAGGGGATTTTTCGTTTTCCATTTTTTATCCCATCAAAAAATTGATTTATATAGATCAACAGTACCAAACTAGCAATTGCCAATGAATCGAATAGGTTAAATGTACTATGCAGCTATAAGATACAGAACAAAAGTGAATTTCTTATTATTTTAAAAAGATATTCTTCTAAAAAAAGCTCTAGAAGAATATCTAACTTTTAGTTTTTAGTGATCATGTTCTAAATAGTCTGGTTTTTTCGGAAGCGCAAGGCTACACAAGAAACAGATAATCAGCATGATAATCACATAAATAAAGAAGGTATTTTCAATTCCAGCAGCTTTGAATTGCAAGGCAACTGAAGGCGCAGAACCACCAAAAATAGCATTACCTACCGCATATGAAAATCCTACGCCGAGTGCGCGTACGTGAGGTGGAAACATTTCAGCTTTTACTAAGCCACTAATAGATGTATAGAAACTCAAAATCATCATCATAAAAATGAGTAGTAAGGTAATGATGATCGGCGAATCTATATAATTAGGCATTCCAATTGCCATCACTGGATAAATAAAAATCGCAGATAATAAGCTAAATGCTAGCATTGAAGAACGTCGCCCAATACGGTCGGAAATTGAACCAAATACAGGTTGAGCACACATATAGACAAATAGCGCGAAGGTCATAATATAACCAACGGTTTTTCCATCCATCCCTAAATTAGTTAAATAGGTTTTTGAATAAACAGTTTCTACATAAAACGTTAATGAACCCGCAGAGGTATAACCAACCACCAATAAAAAGGTTTTCCAATGTTTTTTAAAGAGTTCTCTTAAGCTACCAGACTCTTCACGTTCACTATCTTGATGAGAAAGCGTTTCTTCTAAACGACTCCGTGCGAGTAAAGATACAATGGCAGCAATACCACCAATAACAAATGGGATACGCCAACCGCCATTGAGCAATTGGTCCTCACTCAAAAACGTTAATAAAATTACACCGAGTAAGCTGGCGAGTAACTGGCCACCAGAGAGTGTGACGTATTGAAAAGAAGAGTAAAAACCACGTTGACCTTTTAAGCCTAATTCACTCATGTAGGTTGCTACGGCACCATATTCACCACCCACCGATAGACCTTGAAGTAAGCGTACTACCAGTAAAAGAAATGGAGCAAATAAACCAACTTGATCATAAGTCGGTAGGGCTGCAAATAGAAAAGAGCTCAAAGCCATTAAGCAAATTGAGACAATCATTGATTTTTTTCGACCGTGTCGGTCTGCAATGCGCCCAAATATCCAGCTACCAATAGGACGCATAAAAAAGCTTGCTGCAAATACACCCCAAACGTAGATCGATTTGGTCGTGCTATCCATGTCTGGTGCAGTCAGAGCTTGAGTAAAGTAAGCAGCAAATACCGCATAGATATAAAAGTCGAACCATTCAACCAAATTACCTGAAGCTGCGCCTACAATCCCTCGTATTCTGCTGCTCTTTTCTTCCTTAGTATATGTCATAGATATTCCGTCAGTTAGCAGAAAAAAATAGAAATTTTCAGATGTACTGAACAGGAAATAGAATGAATCTTTAGATATCACTCAATCCTGAGTACTTTCTTAGAATTCCTCTCCATTCATTTTTTATAATTTTAAATTTCCATTCTAGTGATTCTATGATCTTTTGTTCGATTTAAAGATATTTTTATCGATAATCGAACAATTCCTTAATTTAGTGAGTTGATCAATGCACCATAAACTTTATTTAAAATCAAACATCTAATTTATTAACCATATTCGTTATTGTATTCCTCCTTGGTCTAGACCTATTTCTGAGCTTAGTTTTATTTTGACTATTTGGTAATACTTAAAAAGTTATAGTCCTAATTTCAAAGAAAATAAACGATATTCATATAATGATGACGCTTTATTACACAAAATTTACTTGATCTAAAAATTATATAATTTGTTGTTTCTCGATATTTGTCACTGTATTCTTGCGTGGCTAAAAATAGGCTCAGTAGTTACTTCTAGCGCTTCAAATTATGCACGGTATGGCAGGTAGTTATTCAATGGAAAGACGTTCGTTAAATCTTCACTTCATGACATGCTCTAAAACAGTATTGGCTTCATCTATTGCACTCATAACATCTGTCGTTTATGCAAATGAAGCGGAGGTTTCGCAGCTCCCAACGATTACCGTGAATGCCACTCAAAACTCTAACGATTTGTATTCCTCAAAAAAAGTTGATTTATCTGGTTTTCAAACAGGCGATGTAAAGAAAGTTCCTGCATCTATTACCACCATTACTTCTGAGCGCCTAGCAGATCAACATGCAAAAACGCTAACTGATGTTATTAAAAATGATCCATCGTTGGGAGATGGCTACGCTGCTATTGGCTACTATCCAAACTTTGTAGCACGTGGTTTTGCCCTCGATTTAGGCTCTAGTTATCTCATTAACGGCCATACCATACGTGGCGAGCAAAATGTAGCTTTAGAAAATAAAGAGCAAGTTGAGATTTTAAAAGGTATTTCTGCGATTCAAAGTGGCATGTCGACTCCTGGCGGTGTTGTTAACTATGTAACTAAAAGACCTGCCGATATTAAAACTATTACGGTCGATGCAAATTCAGAAGGTGGTTATACACTTGCAACAGATGTAGGCGGCTTTTTAAATGATAATTTTGGCTATCGAATAAATTTAGCGCATGAAAGTATTCACCCAAATGTTGATCATGCAAATGGTAAGCGTGAGTTTGGTTCAGTTGCTTTAGACTGGAAAATTAATGATCGCTCTAAATTACTGTTTGATATTGAAGCACAGCATCAAAGCCAACGCTCAGTACCGGGTTATCAACTGCTTGATGGACAAGAAGTACCAACAAATGTAGATCAAGACCGTTTATTGGGTTATCAGTCTTGGAGTAAACCGGTTGTAAATAACAGTATAAATGTGAGTTTAAAATATCAGTATGCATTTAACGATCAATGGAATGGTAGCTTAAGTGCATCGCAAAGTCGTGTTGTGATTGATGATAATAGTGCTTTCCCATGGGGATGTTATAACGATATTTGTGAATATTCTGGTTTAGGCAATACTTTTGATAAACACGGTAATTATGATATTTACGATTTCCGTAGCCCAGATGACACGCGAATTACCAACCAGTTTTCTGCTGGTTTAAATGGACAGTTCAATACTGGCAACATTCAGCATCAAGTTGCTTTCGAATTACAACGTACTTATAAAACCTTAAAGCACCATACACCTCTGAATGTAGCGGTAGGAACAGGCAATATCTATCAAGATACGGTTGACTACAGTCCATCATCAGACAGCTTAGGCGATCGTTACAAAGCCCTAGAAAGTGATCAGACTGCACTTACTGTATCTGACCGAGTTCAATTTAACGATCAATGGTCAACGTTATTGGGTGGGAAGCTTATTCATCTTGATGAGCAAGCCTATAAGTCAGATGGACAGCAAAGCCGAGACACCGATTTAAATAAGTTCTTACCGCAATTAGCGCTCATGTATAGCCCAACTGCTAAAACTAATCTTTATGCTTCATATGCGAAAGGATTATCAGATGGTGGTGAAGCTCCATGGTTTGCTAATAATGCTCTAGAAGTTTTATCACCTAAAAATTCTGAACAATATGAAATTGGCGTTAAGCAACAAATACGCAACTTCCTGGTAACAGCAGCTATTTTTGATTTAAAACAAGACAATCAATATAGCAAAGTAAATGCAGATGGAACTTTCGATTTTATTGAACAAGGCGAACAACACAACCAAGGTGTTGAGTTAGGTTTAACGGGCGCTTTAACCGATACAGTTGACGTAAGCTCTGGCATAACCTACACCAAATCTCGTCTTATTGATATTGATAATGACAGCTACAAAGGTCATCAAACTCAAAATGTGCCGAAAGTCCGCGCAACTGCACAGTTATCTTATAGAGTACCTTCTGTTGAAGGATTAAGATTGCTCAGTGGTATGCAATACAGCAGCAGTAAATATGCAAATAAAGAGGGAACTGCAAAAGTAGGTGGCTATAGCGTCTTTAATATTGGTGCTGCCTATAAAACAAATTTTGCTGGGCATGACACTACTTTTAGATTCAATATTGATAACTTATTTAATAAGAAATATTGGCGTGATGTAGGGGCATTTATGGGTGATGACTATTTATTCTTAGGTAATCCACGTACAGCTCAGTTCTCTACAACTTTCAGTTTTTAAAGTATAGAATAAATAAAAAAGGAGCTTATAAAAGCTCCTTTTTTATTTTCAGGAATTAAGCCGACATTTTTGGTTTAACCATATTATTAATCGACAAGATCTCATCAAGCACTTGTGCTGATAATAAGCCTTCGTTCTGAACGAGTGCTAATACACTTTGTCCAGTTTCATTTGCAGTTTTAGCAATACGAGTTGTAGTTTCATAACCCAAATATGGGTTAAGTGCGGTCACAATACCAATTGAGTTTTCAACTAAAGCTTTACAATGCTCAGGGTTCGCCGTAATCGTATCAATACATTTACTTTGGAACATTGCCATCGCGTTACCAAGCAAATCCATAGATTCAAATAGTTTGAATGCAATAAGTGGTTCCATTGCATTTAACTGTAATTGACCAGCTTCAGCAGCTAAAGTTACAGCCAAATCATTTGCAATAATCTGGAAGCAAGCAAGGTTCATCGCTTCAGGAATAACTGGGTTTACTTTACCCGGCATGATTGAACTACCCGGTTGACGTGCTTCTAAGTTAATTTCATTGATACCAGTACGTGGGCCACTTGAAAGTAAACGCAAGTCATTGGCAATTTTTGAAAGTTTAGTTGCGGTACGTTTTAATAAACCAGATAAAAGAACAAAGTCACCCATATCTGAAGTTGCTTCGATTAGATCAGGGGCAGACTTAATTTTCTTACCAGAAATTTTTCCAAGCGCTTGAATCGCAAGTTCACGGTAACTATATTCAGTGGTAATTCCCGTACCAATCGCCGTACCGCCAAGGTTCATATAAGCTAAAACATTTGGAATAAGCGTATTAATTTGCTCAAGGTCTTTTTGTAAAGTTACTGCAAAAGCACCAAACTCTTGACCCAATGTCATTGGCACAGCATCTTGTAACTGAGTACGACCCATTTTTAAGATGTGAGCAAACTCTTGAGACTTGTTGCGGAAACTTAAGATTAAATTATTAAAAGGAAGGTTTAATTCATCTAAACTTAACAATAAGCCTAAACGGATTGCAGTAGGGTACACATCATTTGTTGACTGTGACATGTTAATGTCGTTATTTGGATGTAGATATTGATATTGGCCTTTAGAATGTCCCATATATTCTAAAGCAACATTCGCCAATACTTCATTTGCATTCATATTGGTTGAAGTACCAGCACCGCCTTGCATCATATCAATTGGGAACTGGTCGTGAAAATTACCGCGAATAAGTTGATTGCAGCTATATTCAATCGCTTCAAATTTAGTTTGATCTAAGCTTTTAAGATTATAGTTAGCTTCAGCACAAGCAAGTTTTACCATTGCTAAGGCTTTAATTAAATGAGGAAAATTTCCAACTTTGCTTTGAGTTAAGTTGAAGTTTTCTAGAGCACGTAATGTTTGAACTCCGTAATAATCATTATTATTGATTTCTCTATAACCAATAAGATCCTTCTCAATACGGGTGGTGATTTCAGCGTTCATCATTAAACTTCGAATTAGTAGAGTAGATGATTCATATTAGATTTCGAAATGCTTCACTTCTAATGCATTTATCAAGTTAATTATGCGTTTTTTGCATATCAAGTTTCTTTTTATCTAACCCTGAAAATTAAAAAACTTATTTCTTCTCCCATTAAATTTAAATTTTACTCTTTAAATTAATAGCTTATTGTTTAGATATATTTAACACAAAAAGTTATCTAATGAATTAAATGATCATTTAATTTGAAAAATAACTGTATGCAAAATTTTAGACTCATTAATTTAAGTGAAATATCAAGTAAGTTAATAAGATCTGCAATCCTAAAAGTGTAGCTTATCTAATAAATTTATATAAAAATGTGATGCATTTCACATAAAAAACACTATAATACGAAAAAATCTTAGTTTTTAAGTTTATGTTGAAAGTCACAGCTACATTAATTATTTTGGGTAGTTTTACATACTGTGTACTTTTTCAGGGTGAAGAGAAGAACGAGTCTAAAACTTCTCATCTGCTTAAAGAAGCAAAGCAGTCTATTGCATCTGCGGAAACTTCTGTAAACAAGGCAAATAGGATTGTAGCAATATCTTATAAGTAGCCACGATTACTCAGCTTAACTGTTTTATATTATCCATCAAAATATTGTTTTATCTAGATTTTATTAAATTTTAGATAAAAGACTGTATGTATAGAGACAAAATTCATGAGAATGAAGTTTATCGCCTATGATCCCAATTCTGGGGAAAAAGTAAGCTTAAAAGAGCATATCCATCACATGGATAAATACACCACTTATATTTTTTTTAGCGATGAAAAAGATAATATGGTATTTAATCCACAGAAAAAGCAAGTTTTTGAAATTACTCAATATACAGCGAATATGATGGTTGAAATTTCAAGAAAGCTATATTATCTGATTGGTGAATATTAGAAATTTAGTTCAGTTCAATCTTGAATAGATACTTTAGTAGAATAGTCAGGTTTATTTAGTTGAACTATACTGCAAATATATCGTCTGATTTGAATGAGTTCATTAGGTCAGAAAGCTTAAATCCTGAAATGATCAAATTAGCAACATTTTAGTTTTACAGTCCGTATTCTTCCCCAAGGTGCGGACTTTTTTTTATAAAAATTAAAACGTGATGAAATCATAAGATTATTTTTATTTTTTATTAAGGCTTAAGTGATCATTTACTTGAGTTATATCAACCTTACTTTTTGATTTAAAATAATTTTTAGAATAATAATTTTATATTTGTATGAGTTGTTGCGCTAAATGAAAGTCTTTTATTCTCTTACACTCTTTTCTATGTCAGAATTATTAAATACTTACTTTTATCGTTTGGCTTTGCCATCCTTCCATCGCATTTTTGCAGGTACTCCCATGTTTTATATATTTCATTCATCTATTCAGCTATTTATTCAGCTTCCCAAGCAGACAAATTAAGGACATAACTATAAAAAGGGAATGCAAAAATGAACTTAGAAGTACGTTGGGTAGAAGACCTTTTGACACTTGAACGAGAGCGTTCTATTTCAAAAGCAGCCGAAAAACGATTTATTAGCCAATCTGCTTTTACGCGTAGAATTCAGCAAATAGAAGAGATGATTGGAGCTGAAGTTATTATTAGAAATAATAAAAATAATATTGAATTTACAGACATTGGGCGAATTATGCTGGTCATGTCTAAAAATATTGAGAAGCAGGTAGAAGAAACAGCTAAGCTGATTAAAAACATCAAAAATGAAACCGAATCTACGATTCGTTTTTGTGTAGTCCACTCATTAGCATCTGGTTTTTTAACGACTTTTCTAAAAAAATTCCCAACGTTTATGCGTGATTTAAAAATCGAAATTGTCGCAACGAACAGTGGTGAGGGCTTATCTCTTTTAAAAGAAGGTGCCTGCGATTTTATGATTTGTTATGCAGATCGATCTCATATTAATCGTGTTGGTGATGATATTTTAAGTGGGATCAAGATTGCTGAAACAGAGATTGTTCCAGTGTCAGCTACCGAAGCAGATCATACACCTAAGCATACGATTCAGAATAGTTTTTCATTGCTTGCTTATAGTAAACATGCTTATTTGCGAAAATTGGTAGATCAACTGATTGAAGGTAAGTTGATCTATAAAACCTTATACGAGACTGATAATGCAACCAATTTGAAAGAGCTGGTATTGCAAGGTCTTGGCGTGGCATGGATTCCAAAAATTAATGTTGAGGAAGATCTTGCTAACGGAAAACTGGTCATGTTAGATCATCATGAGTATTGTCTTCCCCAAGATATTTATATTTTTAAAAATAATTTAAGTGATAACAAAGCAGTCCAGCAGATCTGGAAAGGTTTTCAAATTCAGCATGATTAAATTTTAAAATTTATAATGATATGAGCTGTATTCACTAGATTTATATACAAAGTAACCAAATAAAGAGGCTATGCTTTTGTCTTTATGATGAAAGGCTTTATAAAGCATTGCCGACGGTCTAGATTCTTTGTTAATTTAGACGATACATCAATAATTTAAAAACAGGTTTAGCATTCTCATCTAAACTATACCTGTTTTCAGTCCTTTTTGAATGGATTATTTGATCCAGACGGAGACAATTTTGTTTGATCTAGATAGTAGATTACTAAATATTTTTTATCATATTTATCGGTTTAAAAGCGTTTCAATGGCTGCTGATGCGATTGGCCTTACACAACCGAGTGTTAGTAATGGACTGAACAAAATCCGTCAGCATTTTAATGATCCACTTTTTATTCGTGTTGGAAATGAGATGATTCCAACCGAATTAGCGAAAGAAATCTTTCCACTCATTAGTGAAGTGATTGATAAGGTTGAAAGCATTAATAACTTTAGTGTGAACTTTGACCCGCTTACTTCGGATCAACTTTTTACAATTGCGATGACAGATGTATCTCATCTGGTTTTGTTGCCGCAACTAACAAACTATTTAAAAGAGAAGGCTCCTTTAATTCGTTTGAATATTCGGCCGATCACACCAGAAACTAGCTATCAAATGGCAAATGGTGAAATTGACCTCGCAATTGGCTTTTTACCCCAATTAGAAGAAGGCTTTTATCAGCAGAAATTTTTCAAACAACATTATGTTGTGATTAGCTCTAAGAGCCATCCTCGTTTAGATCCAAATAATTTTACTTTAGATGATTATATGCGTGAATATCATATTGATATTGATGCGGGAATCGGGCACTACCATATTAAAAATGAATTACAGAACAAAGGTTTGGATCGAAATATTCTAATTCGCTTGCCAAGTTATCTAGGGGTAGGATTGGTCGTTCAGGAAACAGATGCGATTGCAACGGTGCCGTATTATTTAAGCCAAGTCTTATTAGTTCGAGAAAATTTACAGATTTTACCAGCACCTCTAGACTTCCCAACTTATGATGTTAAACAGCATTGGCATATGTCTTGCCATCATAAAAGTAGTCATAAATGGTTCCGTCAAACCTGTTATGAACTTTTTAAAGTCTAAAAAAGAAGATGTAAGAAAAACACTTACATCTTCTATGCTCTTGATTTTTAAATTTCAATTGCGACAGCTGTAGCTTCACCGCCACCAATACATAGTGCAGCAACACCTTTCTTTTTACCTAGGCGTTTTAAAGCATAGATAAGAGAAAGAATAATTCTTGAGCCAGTTGCACCAATTGGGTGTCCTAAAGCACATGCTCCACCATGTACGTTGACTTTTGCTTCATCGATACCTAAATCATGAATTGGTGCCATTGCCACCATTGCAAAAGCTTCATTAATTTCCCAAGCATCTACTTCGTCAACAGACCAACCCGCACGCTCAAGTACTTTTTGAATTGCACTAATTGGAGCAATGGTAAATTCACTTGGATGCTGTGAGTGCGTAGAAGTTGCAACTATTTTTGCCAAAGTATTTAAACCATGGCTTTGAGCATATTCTTCTGTGGTAAGTACTAACGCAGCAGCACCATCAGAAATAGAACTAGAGTTTGCAGCTGTAATTGTACCGTCTTTACTAAAAGCAGGACGTAAAGTTGGAATCTTCTCAAGATTAGCTTTTAATGGTTGCTCATCTTGATCGATAACTTCCACACCTTTACGTGTTTTTACTTCAACAGGAACAATTTCTTCCTTGAAGTAACCTTCTGTAATCGCAGTTTGCGCTTTTTTAAGTGAAGAAATCGCGAAATTATCCATTTGTTCACGTGTAAAGCCTTTGGTGTTTGCCATATCTTGAGCAAAAGAACCCATTAGTCGGCCAGTTTCAGCATCTTCAAGACCATCTAAAAACATGTGGTCTTTAATTTCACCGTGACCCATACGGTAACCACCGCGAGCTTTAGGCAAAATATAAGGCGCATTGGTCATAGATTCCATACCACCCGCAACAATAATATTGGCACTACCAGCTTTTAAGGTGTCTGATGCCATTAATACGGCTTTCATGGCAGACCCACACAATTTATTAATGGTGACTGCACCCACATGATCAGGCACACCAGCTTTACGCATCGCCTGACGAGCAGGACCTTGACCAATACCTGCGCTCAATACGCAACCAAAAATAACTTCATCTACTTGCTCAGGTGCAACACCTGCACGTTGAATAGATTCACGAATTACAGCGGCGCCAAGTTCTGGTGCAGTTAAAGCGGATAGATTGCCTTGAAAACCGCCCATTGCAGTACGGCTACCTGAAACTATAACAATTGAACTCATCTTAATATCTCTTATTGATGTATTTGCTAAATTTGCCTTTAGCCGAAACTAAAGGCGCCAGTAAATTAAAAAGTGGGTGGGGTGTAGCTAAGCGTTCTTCCAAAGAACCACAATAAAAATAAAACTAACGGAAAATGAACAACGAGCTGAGTGACTGTAAAACCAATCACATCTTTTGCTTTTAGTTTTAAAATACCTAACATTGGTAGCATGAAGAATGGATTGATTAAATTTGGTAAAGCTTCGGCTGCATTATAAATTTGTACAGACCAGCCTAAATGAACTTTTAAATCATTTGCTGCTTGCATGACATATGGTGCTTCGATAATCCATTTTCCACCGCCAGAGGGTACAAAGAACCCAAGGATGGCAGAGTAAATTCCCATCACAATTGCGAAGGTTTCTTTTGATGCAATTGAAACGAAAAACTCGGCAACATAGTGCGACAGTGATAAATCTTGGCTGTTTAAAGCTTGTGTCATAATAAAAGCGATGCTTCCGTAAAGTGGAAACTGAATTAAGATGCCTGATACGGCTGGAACTGCTTTTGCAACAGCATTTAAGAAGTTTCGTGGTGTTCCATGTAATGCTAGACCAAGCATTAAAAACACAAAGTTGTATGTATTTAAGCTTGAAATAGCAATGATTGGATTACTTTTTGAAAATTCAAAAAACATCCAAATTACGCCTAAAGCAACCACAATAATCGTTAAAATAGGTGAGTTTTCTAACCAGTCGCCCGGACGCGTTGATTTCTCCTCATGTGGTTTGTCTTCTTCAAACTGAACGTCAAAACTATCAATCGTTTTAACATTATTACCTTTTGGAGCTGACCAATACGCGATTGCGATTGAAACAATCACCAAAATAATGGTCATTGCAATTGATTGCCAAAGAAAGATCGTTTCGGTAAATGGAATAACACCCGTAAGATTATAAATTGACTCTGGCAGACTGCTTTTATTTGCCTGAAGCTGTGCTGCCGAAGAGCTGATGCCAAGCGCCCAAGTTGCACCCATACCAATAATGGCCGCTGCTGCTGCAGCACGGTAATCCATATTCAACTCTTTACGTTTCGCTAATGCGATCACTAAAAGTGCAGTAAGAATTGTACTAACAGCCCAATTGACCAGTGAAATTAACAAACTAACTGTTGCAACCAAAACAATAGCACCACGTCCAGAATTTGGAATACGTGCCATTTTTTGAATCAGAAACTTTACTGGCTTAGAAACAGAAACGACATAACCTACAATAATCAGCATTGTCATTTGCAGGGTAAAGGGAATAAGACTCCAGAAACCATTACCAAAAGAAGTCGCTACATCGTGAATTGGGGCACCAATACTTAAAGCGGCAACTGACACGATAATGACGCCGAGTAGTGCAAAAATATATGAATCAGGAAACCATTTTTCAGACCAGTCACTAATCCGAAGAGCAAATCTTTCAAAAATTCCTTGCTGTTTTTCCATAGCTGAAAAATCCTTCTCGTTCTTATTTATAGACAGCACATCCGGTGCTTAAAAGGGTTAAGACTTAAGCTCACTTTCTAACTTAAGTCTTATATTTCTTACTAAAAATTTAATTTTATGCGACTAATGTTTTATAAAATTCGACGCCTGTAACAGCTTGAATCTGTTCAAGCGTGACATCCTTAGCAAGTTCAATCAGCTCTACACCTTGTGGAGTAATGTCCATTACACCTAGGTCAGTAATTACGCGATGAACCACACCTTTACCTGTTAAAGGCAAACTACAGTTTTTCACAATTTTTGGCGTACCATCTTTTGCACAGTGTTCCATAAGCACTACAACTTTTTGGACACCAACAACCAAGTCCATTGCGCCGCCCATACCTTTGACTTTCTTACCTGGAATCATCCAGTTAGCCAAGTCACCATTTTCAGAAACTTCCATTGCACCTAAAATAGCAATGTTTACATGGCCACCACGTATCATGGCAAAAGATGCTGAGCTTGAGAAAAAAGCAGCGCCTGGGCGAGCAGTAACCGTTTGTTTACCAGCATTAATTAAATCAGCATCAACCGTTTCTTCAGTCGGGAACTCGCCAATACCTAATAAACCATTTTCAGATTGAAGCCAAACATTAATATTTTCAGGAATATAGTTGGCAACTAGAGTAGGTAAGCCGATACCTAAATTGACATAAAAACCATCTTCAAGTTCTTTTGCAGCACGTTGTGCCATTTCATTGCGTGACCAAGCCATTTTATACTGCCTCCGTGCTTAAAGTTTTATGCTCAATGCGTTTTTCAGGTGATGCGTTAAGTACAATGCGGTTTACATAGATACCCGCTAAATGGATTTCATCCGGATCCAATTCACCAATTTCAACAACCTGTTCAACTTCTGCAATTGTAATTTTTCCAGCCATCGCACATTCAGGATTAAAATTCTGAGCAGTTTTACGGAACACCAAATTACCTGCTTTGTCTGCCTTATACGCTTTAACAAGCGCGATATCCGCAGTTAATGATTCTTCTAAAATGTAGTTTTTGCCTTTAAAAGTACGTTCTTCTTTACCTTCAGCAATGAGTGTACCTACACCAGTTTGAGTATAAAATGCGGGAATTCCTGCACCACCAGCACGTAACTTTTCAGCTAAAGTGCCTTGTGGGGTGAGTTCTACATCAAGTTCACCATTTAAATACTGACGCTCAAATTCTTTGTTTTCACCAACATAAGAAGAAATCATTTTTTTAATCTGTTTGGTTTGAAGTAAAATACCTAAGCCAAAGTCATCTACACCTGCGTTATTCGAAATACAAGTGAGACCAGTCACGCCACTTTGCTTAACTGCAACAATCAGTTTTTCAGGAATTCCGCATAAACCAAAACCGCCAACGGCAAGTGTTTGATTATCTGCAATAACATCTTTCAGTGCTGCCTCTGCATTGGCATAAACTTTATTCATTCTATTGTTATCCTATATCCCTTAGTAAGCTTAGTTTTAGCATTTCAATTTGTGTTATAGAAGTTAATTTTTTTAAAGGATTAATGAGTATAGTCAATGAATGCTATCAAATTAACAACAAAAAAACAGACGTATAAAACGCTAAAACCTTTAATAATTTGTTTTAAGATATTGAAAATGATATAAATTAATAAATTTAGCTTAAGCGTGCGCGTAGCTCACCCTAAAATGCAGTCTTTAATTTTTTAAAATTTATATTGAACCAGAGCATCAATAAATTGAGTAGAAATATTTGAAATTTCAAAGTTCTTTTTATAAACAATTCCCACTGTCTTATGAATAGTTTCGTCTTTTAATTCAATCAACACATTATGTTCTTTATCAATATGTTTAGCGAAGTGCCTTGGAATAGCACTTACTCCAATTCCGTAAGCAACGAAGCTTGAAAGTGATGAAATTTGGTGACATTCAACTTTCAAATCGAGCGTTATATTATTTCGCAAACAATTTTGCTCAACCAAATAACGAACAATTGAAGGTTTTTGTAATGTCACAAATGGATTTAAACAAAGCTCATGCCATGTAATAGAAGATGATTGAGCGAGTGGGTGAGTCTTAGGTAATAGAGCCAAGAAATCTTCTTCGAACAGTGGCTTAAACTCTAAGCCTTCAGTGAGATCAGGTTCAAAGCAGATACCAAGTTCAAAAATACCATCTTGGACTTTTTCTATAATGGTCTCATTTGGAATATCTTGAATTGAAAAGTTTAGATTGGGGTGAAGTGCTAAAAATTGATGAATCACCTCAGGCAAAATTGCATGAGTCACAAATGGCATAGAGGCAATACTTAAGGTTCCACGGTTGAGCTTAAATCTTTGTTTGACATCATTTTCCATTTCATCCCAGTTGGCAATTAATTTTTTTGCATAGGGAATAAGTGATTTGCCTTCCTGAGTAAGTTCAACACGGCGAGTATTACGGTTAAATAGTTTCCCACCTAATTCTTCTTCTAGGCTTTTGATGGTGAGGCTTAAAGCTGATTGGCTAAGATGTAAATCTAAAGATGCATTGGCATAGTTGAGGGTACGCGCAAGAGCTAAAAAAGCTTTTAATTGTTTAAGCGTCATTTCATTCCTTTAGATTGCTCAGCTCACCTAGAAGGGTAATTTATACGAAAATTTGTCTAATATGATGTTTTTTGACAAAAATTATGAAAAAGAAAGTTGAGAACAATATGTGGAACTACTTTAGTAAATTTTCCCAGCAGAATTCATCCGTGTTGTTTGCAAAATATAGAGCCATTCCAACTACATGGAAAAATAAATAACCTAGCCAAATTGCTTGAGGGGCAACTTTTAAGCCTTCTAATAAAATAGTTGTTGAATAAATTGCTACTAAAAAAGTGAATAAGATGATGTATGTAATACTCGCTACAAATTTATGTTTCGGTGCTAATTGAGGAACTTTATAACCAATCAAAATTTGCATACCGCAATTTATGATCAGCGCAATTATACCTACAACTATTTGTGGTGTATTTAAAAACTCTAAAGAAAGTTGTTCGATGATGAAAATGATTTGCCATAGTAGAAACATTCCCAGAGGGTACAAGATAAATTTAAGCCACATCATATTTTGTTTTCTTATCAAGATTTTACATTGACATTCTATTGAATAACCATGATTAAATAAATGCTGTTTATCAAAAAAACTATATCTCAATATAAAGCTAGTCTTAATTCAATTAAAATATTTGTGAATTTTAAATTCTTTAAAACTTAATTTAAAAGATAAATGAAATTGTATAAGGGTAAAATTAATGAATAAAACTATGCTTAGCTTAGTGATAGTACCACTTATATTGAGTGGATGTGTAAATCCATCTACTCAATTGATTAATAATAAATTTAGCGAAGTGCAGCCGTCAACACCTTCAGTGTCTGGTATATGGACGATTTCGATCGGGCCAGGCATATCAACCATAAAACTTGATTCAGATGGCAATGGAATACTTTGTGATGATACGAGTGGACATGTTGTATTCAACAAAGTTAAGTATGCAAATAATATGATTTACATTCAAAATGGTATGACTCTAGAAGTGAAGCTTCTAAACAAAGATATACTCGAAACTAGAATAACGTTAAGTGCCTCTAACTCAAATATGATCTACAAAGCTGATAATGACTTAAAGGCAGCTTCGTTGAAGTGCGTCAAAGAAATATAGATAACCACCTTCATAAACTCACAGTGGTTTGGAAAGTAAAATGGCGCAAGAATCCCATCTCGTCATTGTTATTGATTAACAGAATGCCAAACGTAATGTCAAAGGTTTAGTAGAAGAAATGTCGCAAATTACGGATCGAGGTGATTTGGTATCACAAACTACAATAGACATGAGCAAAACAGTTTCCGATTACTAACAACATTATTCAGAGCTTTAATACCATTGTAAATAATTCTAATTCTGTAATGAATAAAGCTGCTGAAATAAAAAAGCTGACAGCTGAACAAATTCAATAAACTCATTACCAAGAACAATTTCTATATGATTGGCTTGCTAATCCAGTAGTGATTTAAAAACTTTAAGGAATGACCATTTCCTAAGCTTTTATCTTATTCGTACAGCTATAAGTTAAGAGGGCCTGACTTTAGTTTTCTTTGACAAAATCTTGATAATTTTAAAAACTTGATTATCGAGCTTTATCTTTTGATGAACAGTCGCATTGTCGAGCTGATCCCACAATTCAAATGGGAAAAACTCTGAACTATGATCAAATACCCATAACCATTGATAACTATTGTTAAGCGTATTTACATCAAAACGGACATCCTGAACTTTGACAATCTTAAGTTGTTTATGATGTTCGTCCTGAAGAGTAATTTCATGGTTCTCCATTAGACATCCATAAATTAAAGACAATTTTCAATTTTACTGAAATTAATACTTTCTGGTTGGTTTGTTAAGTTGGTATTAATTTACAAAAAAATTCTAGTTGTTAAAGTTTGTTATTTTCAAAATGATAATAATCTTTACTCTTTAAATATAAGGTTTTAAATAGGTCAGGTTGTAAGCGTGGAGGGTAGATGTCAGAATGCCCAACTGACATATATCTTCGAGTTATCGCTATGAGTTTAATCGGCTTTATGTATGCAAGTAAAACCAATAGTGAACATAGTCAAGTAAAACAAGATTTAATCGATATTCTTACAGAAGCAGTCAAATTTAACTCTTATAATGGTATTACAGGAGTGCTTTACTATGGTAATGGGTATTTCTTGCAATACTTAGAAGGCGAGAAAGAACAGGTCGAATCGTTATTTTATAAATTAATTTTGAAAGATCCAAGACATCAGAACTGCGAAATCATCTTTTCGGAACCTGCTGAACAACGGTTATTTAAACACTGGAGTATGAAATTTGCTCCTATAAATACGAAAATAAAAGACTTCTTTTTTCATCACCATGTAGATGAATTTAACCCATATTTGCTTAATACTACATCAATTCCATCTTTTATCGAATTACTTGTAGAACAACCAAATCTTAAAGCTGATCAATATCAAATTTAATCAATGATAGGATCTGAATTAGAGTAGTTTTTTCTACTTGAAAATATAAGCCCTCTAAAGAGGGCTTTTCTTAGTTCAGTCGTGTCAGTTCTTTAGTCCACTCAGCGCACCTAGAAGTGTAATTTATATAAAGATTTTTCTAATATAATATTTCTAAAAAAATTGACTAGAGGAATACTTATTAAATTATTTTAAAAAATATATTATTTAATTATCTTTATTAAATAATATAGAGGTATTAATTTAATTTACTCAATAATTAATAAGTTTTATAAAACAATAATAATTTTTAAATAGATGAATTTTACCAATTAAAAAACATAAACATTTGTATTTTATTAGTATTTTAAAATTTAAATAAATTACATTGTTTTTAAATATTTTAGTGATATTTTGTTTTTAAGCTCATTTACCTATTACCACTCATAGATACTGTGATTTTTATCATTTTAGGTTTGGGATAACCTAAATATCTTTTGGTAATTTTATTGAACCTAATATCTATTCTTTAGGGAGAAGGAATATATGTGGGAATTATTTGTAATTCTACTTTCGCTTGGGCTGTTAATGTATACAGCTTACAAGGGTTTTTCAGTCATTCTCATGGCACCAATTTGTGCCTTACTTGCTGTTCTACTCATTAACCCAGCTAATGTTTTACCGTTTTATTCGGGTGTATTTATGCCCAAAATGGTGAACTTTATTAAAGATTACTTTCTTGTATTCTTGCTTGGCGCAATTTTCGGTAAAGTTGTTGAAATGTCAGGAATTGCCGAGTCTATTGCAAGAACCATCGTAAGATGGATTGGGGTAAAAAAGGCAATTTTAACGGTTGTATTACTAGGTGCAATTTTAACCTATAGCGGTGTGAGTCTTTTTGTTGCTGTATTCGCAATTTATCCTTTTGCCAATCAGTTGTTTAGACAAGCTAATATTCCAAAACGTTTAATTCCGGGAACCATCGCGCTGGGTGCATTTACATTTACGATGGATGCATTGCCTGGTACGCCACAAATCCAAAACGTAATTCCTACCACATTCTTTGGCACCAATATTTATGCCGCACCATTTCTAGGAATTATTGGCGCTATTTTTGTACTATGTATGGGTTTGAGTTACTTGGAATGGCGTCGCCGCGCTGCTGCAAAAGCTGGTGAAGGCTTCTCTGGTTTTGGTGTAGACGATACGCCATCTCAAGAAATTGAAGCCGATATGACTGGGCAAAATAACGGAAGTACTGCACGTCAGTTTTTAGCGTTTGTACCCCTTATTCTTGTTGCAGTAATGAACAAATATTTGTCTAAAGCCATTAAAGAGTGGTACCCAAATGGCTTTGATTTTGCCACGGTCGGTTTAGCTGACTACACCGTAGATGTAGCAAAAACTGGTGCGATCTGGGCGGTTGGGCTTGCGCTTATTGTCGGGATTATTTCTGCAATTTTGTTTGATTATCAGCGTGTAGTGACGAATTTTAAAGAGGGCATTAATGCCAGTATTGGTGGCTCACTTTTAGCAGTGATGAATACGGCTTCTGAGTATGGTTTCGGTGCAATTATTGCGTCATTACCGGGCTTTGCCATGATTAGTCATGCAATGAGCAGTACCTTCACAAATCCTTTAGTGAATGGGGCAGTGACCACAACCGTATTAGCAGGTATTACCGGTTCAGCTTCTGGTGGTATGAGTATCGCTTTAAGTGCGATGGCTGAACACTATAACGCCGCGATTTTACTAGCAGGTATTCCGCCAGAAGTTATGCATCGCGTGGTTGCGATGGCATCGGGCGGTATGGATACACTTCCGCATAATGGTGCTGTCATCACTTTACTCGCTGTTACAGGTTTAACCCATAAACAATCGTATAAAGATATTTTTGCAGTCACAGTAATTAAGACATTAGCGGTATTTGTAGTGATTACGGTCTTTACCGTAACGGGTATTGTTTAAATCAGCACGTTATAAGTATTAAGGAGTAAATAGATGACTAAACTTTTAGACGGTAAAGTTGCTTTTATTACAGGTTCTGCAAGTGGTATCGGTTTAGAGATTGCTAAGAAATTTGCTCAAGAAGGTGCCAAAGTTGTCATTTCTGATATGAATGCCGAAAAGTGCCAAGAAACGGCGAGCTCACTTAAAGAGCAAGGTTTTGATGCATTATCTGCACCATGTGACGTAACTGACGAAGATGCTTATAAACAAGCAATTGAGTTAACTCAAAAGACTTTTGGTACAGTTGATATCTTAATTAACAATGCTGGTTTCCAACATGTTGCTTCTATTGAAGAGTTTCCAACGGCTGTTTTTCAAAAGTTAGTTCAGGTCATGCTCACTGGTTCATTTATTGGTATTAAGCATGTTTTTCCAATTATGAAAACTCAAAAATCTGGCCGTATTATTAATATGGCTTCAATTAATGGCTTAATTGGCTTTGCTGGGAAAGCAGGTTACAACAGTGCTAAACATGGTTTAATTGGTTTGACAAAAGTTGCGGCTTTGGAATGTGCACGAGATGGTATTACCGTAAATGCACTTTGCCCAGGTTATGTAGACACACCATTAGTTCGAGGTCAAATTGCAGATTTGGCGAAAACTCGTAATGTGAGTTTAGACAGTGCTCTTGAAGATGTAATTTTGGCCATGGTTCCTCAAAAGCGTTTGTTGTCAGTTGAAGAAATTGCTGATTATGCAATTTTCCTTGCGAGTGACAAAGCAGGTGGGGTAACAGGCCAAGCTGTTGTCATGGATGGTGGCTACACAGCACAATAATTTAAGTGTTTTATAAAAGCCGCTTATTTAAAATAGGCGGTTTTTTATTCGTTAAAATTTACGATAGTCTACTGTTCAAAATAATGATTTATCTCTATTCTAGTTGTTTATAAAAAATCTAATAAAATAAGTTTGTTAAGGTATAAAGTTATACTTTAAAGGTATTTAACTTATTTCCATTTTTAAAATCTAATAGAGTATGAGAAAGTAATATTTACTCTCTTTCTTGATTCGATATTTTTTCAGGAAAACTCGTCAATTAAAGGATATTAATTGGCATACAAGTTGCTTTTTAAGCAATAAGTTATTGCTAGGTGAAAAGGATATGATATCACTCAGCCAACAGACGGAACTCAATCATTATTCGCGTAAAGCTGAATTTGCGCAGAATTTGATGTCCACAATTTGTGGTGAACACCGTCTAGACACAATTTACAAAGACACTCTCGATTTTCACTATGATGGAATGCGTCTGCCTAATAAAAAAATGGCAATTGGCACAATCAGTTATGGTGCAAATGTTGCCATTAACATCTCTAATCTAAAAGCTTATAGCATTAGTTTGCCTATACAAGGTCGACAAGCTCTCAACATTCGTGGCGCTCATTATCAATCTGATGAAAACAGAGGCCTTATTGTTTCAAATAACGATCAACAAGATTTGATTATCGATAAAGATTGCAGAAAATTTCAGGTGGTTATTCCTGAGCGGAGTATGCAGATTGTTCTTGCGGATCTACTGAATAAACCTATAGAAGCTCCCATTATTTTTAACCCCGAAATGCATCTGGACTCGGAGCAATTGATTGGTGCATGGTGGAAGAACATTCAAAATTTTGTACAGTTAAAATCGCAATATAGCAATTTTTATGGTTTGCAGATGTTGTCTGAGGACTATGAAAATTTTGTAATTAAAGCGTTATTGTTGTCTCAAGAAAACAACTACTCTGAAGCCTTAAAGTCACTATCCCATCAAGATGAGCCAGCTTATATTCGTAAGGTTCGTAATTTTATTATTGAACATGCGCACGAAGAAATCTGTGCAGAAGATTTGCAACGTCTGGCTGGGGTTTCAAAATCAAAATTGTATGACGAATTTCAACAATACTACGGCACCAGTCCAATGTCGTATTTGAAAAAATATCGCCTTCAACAAATTTATAAAATCTTGAGTACCACAGGAGCGGATAGAAAGGTTTCTATTTCAAAGCTTGCCTATGACTGGGGCTTTAACCATTTAAGTCGTTTCTCTCAAGAATATCGCGAAGAGTTCGGAGAAAATCCAAGTGAAACTAAAGGCAAAATTTTCTAATATTTAATTTTTCCAAATAAAAACCTGATTTAGTTGCCTAAATCAGGTTTTTATTTATCTATATATTTTTAAATACTATTTTCAAGATTCAACACTTGCTTATTTTTAGATTTTTCATAAATGACTTTAAGACTAAGGGCAATAAATGAAATGAAGGTTGGTAATGCAAGAATAAAGAAAATACCGCTTAAGCTTAAGTTGAAAGTAAAAATAAGAGAGCCAAAGAAAGCACCTAAAATTGCACCGATACGACCAATACCATGCATCCACGAAACGCCAACAGCACGGCACACTGCTGGATAGAACATAGCTGCAAGTGGCAGTAATGAAGACTGAGCACCTGCAAGTAAGGCACCAATTAAGAAGATAGTAAGACCTAACAAGAAAATATTTGAGCTCACCAGACCTGCAACAATGAATAGTCCAAAAGCAATCAGATATGAATATTTAATCACTGTAGTTGGATTCAGTTTATCCATGTACCATCCCATAATAGTTGCACCAATCACACCACCAAAAGGGAAAATCGCTGCAATTAAACTAAACTGTTGAGTACTAAAACCTGCTGTTTTTAAAATTGTTGGCATCCAGCTTGTTAAAAGATAAAACACCAACAGACTGGTAAAGCAGCAGAGCCAAAGCATGCTTGAACCCCACAGGTATTTTCCTAAAACGATTTTAACTGGATTTTCATCAGAGGTATTTTCTGCTTGAGTTAAAACAAGTTTTACAGGCTCTTGAAAAGAATGACCTTGAATATTTTCTAAAATACGCTGAGCTTTATCTTGTTGATGACGTGTAATTAAGTATTGAGTTGATTCAGGTAATTTAAGTAATAAAGCAACCACTAAAATTAGGGGAATGCTTCCGCCAATAATAATCACCTTAGCCCAGCCATAGCTTTCTAATAGATAAGCTGACAGCACACCGCCACAAGAAATACCCAGCATAAAGCCACAACCAGCAAGGCCTGTTAAGAATGCTTTACGTTTTACAGGCATGTATTCCGAGACAATGGTACTGATGTTTGGCATGGCTGCACCTAAGCCAACACCTGTAATAAAGCGATAAATCATTAAGTCTTGGGTTGAATTGGCAAAGCCACACAAAATCGTAAATATTGAAAATAAAAGGCTTGTAAAAACAATGACGCCTTTACGTCCAAACTTATCGGACAGAGGGCCAGAAATGATTGCACCAATCGACATGCCGACTAAGGCAGCACTTAAAACCGGAGCAAGTTGCGGCTTGGTAATTCCCCAATCATCGAGTAATGCAGGGGCAATAAAACCAATAATCCCTGTGTCTAGACCATCACAGAAGAAGACGAAAAAGCCAAGGATAAAAACCATCCACTGTAGTGGAGACAGTTTTTCGCGGTTGATAATCGTGTTTGCATCTATCGTTTTCATATGTATTCCTTCTTAAAATTATTTAATTCCCTGAGTAATTCAATGCATTCGTTACAAAACATCTGCCTTTGATTGAACTATTTTTAGCCAATCGTCACTATCCAATAAGTCCTAATCTTCATCCATTTTTTCCAAATTAGATAAAAAGCATTAATTTAATTTTTTAATTTAAACTTTTGAAATATAGGTGTTTCTTGTTTTTAAGTTTTTATTCAGTTTGATGAATTTTGATAATTGCGCAGAGATTGGATAGTGCTTGCAGCTTTTGGACAGTCTAAAAATATATTCGGATAGAAGATAAAGCCATAACAATGTCAGGAGTTGACACTATGGCTAGTCAAACCGTTCAAATTAAAACCGCATCTGGAAAGCAGTTCTGTGCATATCTAGCAACACCAGAAACAGGAAAAGGACCTGGAGTGGTGCTTTGTCAGGAAATCTTTGGGGTGAATGCAGCCATGCGGGAAAAGGCAGACTTTCTTGCAGAAGAGGGATATACCGTTTTAGTTCCTGATTTATTTTGGCGTGTAGCACCTAATATCGAACTGGGCTACACACCAGAAGACTTTCAAAAAGCTTTCGAGATTTATCAGCAATATGATGAAAACCTCGGTGTTGAAGATATTCAAGATAGCTTGTCTTTTTTAAAGACTCGACCAGAATGTGACAGCTCTACAGGCCTTGGAGTGGTGGGGTACTGTTTAGGTGGAAAGCTTGCGTATCTTGCAGGTTGTCGTCTTTCGGAAGTGGCATGTGCCGTAGGTTATTACGGTGTAGGTATTGAAAAAGCGTTGGATGAGTTAGCTAATGTAAAAGGACGTTTAGTTTTACATATTGCCGAACTAGACCAATTTACGCCGCCAGATGCGAGACAAGCGATTGTTGATGCAGCTAGCCAATATTCAAATGTACAAGCTTATGTTTATGAAGGGGTTGACCATGCTTTTGCACGCCCAAAAAGCAATCATTATCACAAACCTTCAGCACGCTTTGCCCACGAGCGTACAGTAACAGCGCTACATGACACGATTGGACCGAAATATGACCTAGTCGCGCTATGGGAAGAGCATATTCGTCATGAGTTCGATACGCGTGATGTGCCAGCAACCATGGTAACAATGGTCGCAGAACCTTATGTCAACCATATTCCAACCTTAACTGGTGGTGTAGGCCAAAGCCAGCTTGCCCGTTTTTATCAGTACCATTTTGTTCATCAAAACCCGAAAGATATGAAGATTACTTCAATCTCTCGTACGGTTGGCTCAACGCAAGTGGTAGACGAGTTCATTATGAGCTTTACCCACGATGCTGAAATTGACTGGTTATTACCCGACGTAAAACCGACTGGTAAATACGTTGAAATTCCAATGTTAGGTGTAATTCAGTTTAGAGGCTCAAAGCTGTGTCATGAGCATATTTACTGGGACCAAGCCTCTGTACTTGTTCAAATTGGTTTATTAGATCCGACGGGACTACCAGTTGCAGGTGTTGAGACCGCACGAAAACTTCTTGATGAAGATCTTCCTTCAAATACTTTGATGCCATCTTGGTCAAGTAGTGAAGGCAAGCCAGTCAATTAAGGAGTATCTGCAATGAATATAGATTTAAAAGGGAAAGTTGCGGTGGTGAGCGGTGGAGCAACACTCATTGGTAAGGCCGTTGTGCAAGCTTTGGTGAGTGCGGGTGCTCATGTCGCTATTTTAGATATTGATGCCAAAGGCAAATCGATTGCGGAAAGCTTTAACCATGACGTGATGTTTATTCAAACCGATTTAACCAGTGATGCGGCTATTCAACAAGCTGTAGCGGATATTCACCAACATTTAGGTGAAGTGAGCTACTTGGTAAATCTGGCATGTACATATTTAGATGACGGTTTTAAATCTTCACGTCAGGACTGGTTACAAGCACTCGATATTAATTTGGTCTCTACCGTTGAGTTAAGCCGTGCTTTTTACAATGACCTAAAAAAGCAGCAAGGTTCAATCGTTAACTTCACTTCAATCTCGGCCAAAGTGGCTCAAACAGGCCGCTGGCTATATCCAGTGTCTAAAGCCGCAATACGTCAACTCACACAAAGCATGGCAATGGATTTTGCCGCCGATGGTATTCGCGTCAATTCAGTTTCACCGGGTTGGACATGGTCTCGTGTCATTGCAGAAGTCAGTGGCAATAACCGTGAAAAAGCCGATAGCGTGGCAGCCGATTATCACTTACTAGGCCGATTGGGTCATCCCGAAGAAGTCGCCAATGTTGTTTTGTTTTTATTGTCACCCGCTGCGAGTTTTGTCACCGGAGCAGATTATGCGGTCGATGGCGGATATTCAGTAATGGGCCCTGAAGGATCACAGCCCGCTATTCCACGTTTAGCCGAATAGCACAGCGTTTTAAAAGCACATTTAGAAAATTATGGAGAAGATTATGCGCCGTATTGCAATTGTTGGAGCAGGACAGTCTGGTTTACAGCTTGGTTTGGGCTTACTAGATACAGGTTACGACGTGACAATGATCACTAACCGAACTGCCGATGAAATCCGTCAAGGTAAAGTCATGTCAAGCCAGTGTATGTTTCATACCGCTTTACAAACTGAACGTGACTTAGGACTAAATTTTTGGGAAGAACAATGTCCAGCGGTAGAAGGCATTGGGCTGGCTTTAGTTAATCCTGAAAATGGTGGTAAAGCATTTGAATGGAGTGCTCGTCTTGAGCGCTACGCCCAATCGGTCGATCAACGCGTCAAAATGCCATATTGGATGGAAGAGTTTGAACGCCGTGGCGGTCAATTGGTGATTCAAGATGTGGGTATTGAAGAGTTAGAACAACTCGCAAACGAATATGAACTCGTATTACTCGCTGCTGGTAAAGGCGAAGTCGTTAAACAATTTGAGCGTGATGATGCACGTAGTGTTTTTGATAAACCTCAACGTGCTTTGGCATTGACCTATGTCAAAAATATGAAGCCAATTTCTCCATACTCTCGTGTGACTTTTAACATTATTCCCGAAGTCGGCGAATACTTTTCATTTCCGGCACTCACCGTGAATGGTCCTTGCGACATCATGGTTTTTGAAGGCATTCCAAACGGGCCAATGGACTGCTGGCAAGATGTGAAAACACCTGAACAACACCTGCAATGCAGCTTGGACTTACTCAAGAAATTTGTGCCTTGGGAATATGAACGTTGTACAAATGTTGAGCTGACTGATGCTGGTGGATATTTGGCAGGGCGTTTCCCGCCGACAGTACGCAAACCAATTTTGACATTACCGTCTGGCAAGAAAATTTTTGGGATGGCAGATGCCTTGGTGGTGAATGACCCGATTACTGGTCAAGGCTCAAACAACGCTGCTAAGTGTAGCAAAATCTATTTCGATGCCATTTTAGCTAACGATAATCAAAGCTTTAGCGAACAATGGATGGTTCAAACCTTTGAACGTTATTGGGCTTATGCAGAAAAAGTCGTGGCTTGGACCAATAGCTTGTTATTACCACCAGAGCCTCATGTCGTTGAACTCCTAGCAGCTGCAAGCCAAAACCAGAGCATTGCTTCCATTATGGCCAATAACTTTGATGACCCGCGCTCTTTTGCCCCTTGGTGGTTTGATGCAGATCAGGCTCAGGCATTCATGGCCTCAAAAACCGCAGCAAAAGTTGCTTAAGGTCAAAATATCAAAGGGAGAATTAAAAATGGACACAATTGAAACTTTAGCTTTACAAGCGATTAATGCTGAAAACCCAAGAGAAATCCGTAATTTACTTGGTCAGTTTGCAACTGGCGTTACCGTGATTACAACCCGTGGTAAAGATGGTCGGAAAATAGGTATGACAGCCAATTCATTTTCGTCTCTGTCTTTAGACCCACCATTAATTTTGTGGAGCCTTTCAAAAACAGCGCCAAGTTTGTCTGATTTTGTTGAAGCTGAATATTTTGCCATTCACATGTTGGCACAGGAGCATCACCAGCTTTCGGGACATTTTTCTCGAGGTGCTGAAGACAAATTTGCAGGCATTGCACATCAACAATGCAATGCAGGCGTTCCAATTTTGGCAGATGCACTCGCAACGTTAGTTTGCCGAAATATTAATCAATACGAAGGGGGGGATCATCTGATTTTTATTGGTCAAATTGAACAATACCAACAACGCCAAGGTGAACCATTGGTATTCCACGCAGGAAAGTATCGGATTGCCGCAGAGCATCCAGAATTAGCACATTAATTCACCACAATCACGATCAATCTGGTCGTGATTTTTTATAGGAAATAAGAAGATGAAAAGCACTTTAATTAAACATGGATTTTTAGCAGGGACATTGTTGGGTTTGCCATTGGTTACACATGCCTATGATTTACCGACCGTAAACTTAGGTATGACCAGCTTTCTCGATGGCGGGTTACCCGCAGGGCCTGGCTGGTATGCTCAAACCTATTTTCAAAATTACGATAGCAATAAGCTTGTTGATGGGCAGGGGCAAAAACTCGGTTTACCTAAAACAGATTTAAATTATCAAGTATTGGTTGAGCAGATTAGTTATTTATCGAATGTTCGAGTAAAAGATAAAGCTAGCCTAGGGATGAATTTTTTAATTCCCTTTGTCAGCAAAATGGACATGGATGATGGCTTGAATAATGCTGCAATTAAAGCTCAAAGTGGTTTTGGCGACCTTATGATTGGACCTTTTATTCAGTTCGATCCAGTCATGGGCGCACAAGGGCCGAAGTTTGTGCATCGTTTTGAGTTTCAGGTCAATTTACCTACTGGCGAATACGACCAGAAAAAAGATATTAATCCAGGCAATAACGCCGTTTCATTTGACCCTTATTGGGCTGCCACATATTGGTTTAATCCAAAATGGACAGCTTCAACACGCATCCATTATCTCTATAACTTTAAAAATGATGACCCAAGCTATGCTTTTGCTGGAGCAAATGATATGCAAGCTGGGCAAGCAATTCATGCAAACTTTGCAACAGACTATGCCATTACTGAACAGTTCCGTTTAGGACTAAATGGTTATTGGCTAAAACAAATCACCGACACCGAAGTCGATGGTGAAAAAGTCAAAGGTAGACGTGAGCAAGTGTGGGCAATTGGCCCGGGTGCGATGTATAGTTTTTCTAAAAATGATCACTTGGTTGCAAATGCTTATTTTGAGCAAGATGCTGAAAACCGCCCAGAAGGTACGCGACTACAAGTTCGTTATGTTCATCATTTTTAAGTCATAAGAAAAGCCTTTTATATCAACAAATATAAAAGGCTTTTATCTATTTTTAGTTTACGAAAAAATTGAAGTAATTAAGCCTGAACCTTCAATGTGACCAGAACGGCGAGTAGACGAAGGTAACTCACCATAACGGCGTTTATATTCTTGAGAAAAACGACCTAAGTGAGTAAATCCCCATTTAAATGCAACGTCAGTGACAGATAGATTTTCATTGTGCATCAGCTCTAAATGAGCCTGTTCAAAACGTAATTCTTTAAGATAAGACATTGGGGTTGTCCCCAAATAATTTTTAAAACCAGTAAATAATGTTCTCACACTCACGCCTGCATGTTCAGCTAAAATTTCGACATTAAGTGGCTCATGTAAATGTTCTTTAATATAGGCTTCTGTACGTTTCACGAAATAAGGAGAGACGGTTTTTTCTTTATAATGATCAATTCTATGTAATGCACTATTGGGTTGACCATAAATAAGTGCATTAAATAGATTTGACTCAAATTGTTTAAAGGCTAAAGGATGATGAAGCGGGTGTTGCTCACATGCTAAAGCATCCATCAGTGTTCTAACGAGCTGTAAAAAGTAGCCTCCACTTTGTGTAGCAAAGTCTAATTTAGGATCAAAAACGAGTAAGTTATTTTCTGAATCAGCAATGTGCTGACGGCAATGGTAAGTAAAATCATCCTTTGAAACTTTTAGAATGAGCTGTGGTGAGTTCGCATGCCAGCGCATACGTAAAGATTGCTGTGGAGAAATAAGAGAAGCAACTTGAGAATAAGAAATAAACTTTTGTGAACCAAACTCGATTTCTGCGTAGCCTTGAGTTGGAATTTGAATTAGGTAAAAGTTATCAAGCTGATCTGGTTCAATAATGACATCTGCGCCATATTCCAAGCGACTAATAGACAGTGCGCCTGTTTTAACATGGTGCATGGTTGCACTGAAATCTCGCTTCTGCTGAGAGATTTTAAGATCATGCGGTTTAAAAATTTGTCCTACATTTCGGCAGGTTTCGCTTAAATCATGGTGATCAAACACCAGATTATGATTGGTAAAGATAGACTCATTTTGAAAATGACGCCCACTGAGTTCTGGGGAGTTGGCTTGGTTCATATTTATCCCTTTTGGCTCACTCCTGTATTTACTGTGCAAAATGTGTGAAGCCTTAGCTTTGCAACACGTAAATACGGCACTTAAAAAATTAAGTTACTCGCAAATTACAATGAGATATAAGCAAAATACAGACCAATTTAACCGCTAGTTAATGTGATTTTCTCAAATTTTTACGTCGGATTTTGTCCATCCATTTAATACATTCGAGAAATAGAATAGAGGGATACAAAAGGTGCTATAAGTTAATCTCATCATGATCTTATTCCTTAAGATCTATCAAAATTTATAGCAAATCCGAGTGAAGCGGTCAATTTATTTTATCGGAATTACTTATTTTATGTGATTGAATGTAAAAGACTTTTATTTTTTAAAAATAAAAAAACAATATACCCTTTACAGAGTATATTGAATGAGTTGGCTTATAGTAGTTTAGCGAACAACCTTAAAACTTTTAGCGTGATGTATTGCTTTGTAAAAACTTTTCGCTGTAAATACGATAATTTTGCAAAGATTGTTCATCTAACCAATTTTTCACGGCTTCAATCATTGGCGGTGGACCACATAAATACATATCAAAAGCCTGTTCAGCCAGTTGATCTTTATTCAAGTGCTCATGAATATAGCCCGCTTTGCCTTGCCAAGCTTCGGTTGCTTTAGTCACAATCGGGTGATAACTAAAGTTTGGAAGCTGCTCCGCGTAGGCATGTAAACGCTGTTGTTCGCATAAGTCGGTTTCATTATTTACGCCGTAGTACAACTGAACGGCAGGTGAGTTAGGCTGCTCAACCAAGTTATCAAGCATTCCCAAGAAAGCAGATAACCCTGTTCCACCAGCTACAAAAACCAGTGGTCGCTGTACTTCACGTAAATAGAAACTACCAAGCGGTGCTTCAATAAGTAGGGTTTGCCCGACCTGACAACGATCACGCAAATAATTACTCATAACACCGTCTGGCAAAAGACGAATTAAGAATTGCAATTGATTGGTTGCATTTGGTCTGTTTGCAAATGAATATGAGCGCCAATCTTCAGTATCTGGAATTTGCAAACGAGCATATTGACCCGGTAAAAACTGAAGTTGTGCAGCATGGCTGCTTGCATCAAGATGCAAAATTGCTGTTGTTTCAGAAACCAGCTCAACAGCGGTCACTTTGGTTTCAATTTTTAAAGTATCACCAGTGTTACAGATCGCAGAATCATGATCGAAATAAAAAGCTGCATCTGATTTCACACGCGTCTGGCAAGCTAACATTTTACGCTCAGCCAAATCACGCTCACTTAATGCATCTTCATCAACATATTCTTGTTCATAAATTCCAGTTTCACACTGCCCCTGACAGGTACCACAAACACCTTCACGGCAGTCTAGCGGTAGGTTAATTCCTTGGCGAACTGCTGCATCAAGCAACAATTCGTCGTTATTTACCGAAATGAAAAAGGTTTTACCATCGGCAAAGTTAAGTGCAACTGAATGTCCCATTTTCATTCCCCTTAAACGTGATAGAAGTCTAAAACGGAATCAATTTTGTCATTAAGCAAAATGCTGTGCTGACGACGAATACGGAAACCATCTGCTGTTTGGCGTAAAAGATAAGTGGTATGCCCATAAAAACAGCCTTCTAAGCCTTGACGGTTATAGAGCGTTTGCCATGCAACTTTTGCTTCAATTAGTCCGTCATCCAGTGTTTTAACTCGAATGTTGTTTATGCTGTGCAAAGTACGTGGTAACGGTGTTGCAGACGCAGCTTTACCTGTACGAATACGGAATACGCGGTCTTCGAGTCCAGTACGGTCCGCATAATAAATATAAGACAAGCCCTGATTTGGATCTTGAACATAGTTATGGTCATCAATCCACTGAGGAATATGATATTCACTATCTTCATCGTAAAGCTCTAGATAAGCATCCCAGTCATAAGCATCACAAAGTTCTGCTTTTTTGTACAAAAACTGAGATACAGCAAAATTAAGTTCTTGTGACATGGTTACACCTCATCCATTAGGGCATTGTTTTCAAAAGTAATATCTTGCATTTTCAATGCTTTCTTGTTTAATCCGTCGAGCATCAGACGTTGCCAGTGTCCATGCTGGTTTACATAGAGTCCTTCATGGGTAAACTCTCGGCCAGTAATGACGGGTTGAATGCCTAAATCTTGTGAGTTTTTGGTTGCACCGTATTCCCAAGACTGACAGCCACGAGAAATATCGCTCCAACGCTCAAGTCGTGCCTGAAAACCTTTTTGTTGCTCACGGAATTCAACTAAATCGTCTGGTGTACCAAGGCCCGACACATTAAAGAAATCTTCAAACTGGCGAATACGGTTACGGCGTGCTTCAGCAGATTCACCTTTAACACCAATACATTGACTAATGACTTCGGTTTTATTCCATGCCACTGGACGAACAATACGAAGCTGTGAACTAATTTGATCCATAAAGAATAGACTAGGGTACAAGTTTAAGTTCCTTAAACGATGCATTGCCCATTCAGCATATTTGTCACCATATTTTTCGACCATATATGGCATAACCGTGCTGTAGCCCGGACGAACAGTTGGGTTCGGCATGTCACTAAACAATACGCTATGACCATTTTTAAAACTAAACCAACCATCATCAGTTTCTGAGTCACCGGCACCTAACTTGCTATAGTCAAGCGTATCGAGTTCTTCACCTTTTGATGCATTGACTTGTTGACGGTGTTGGACTGTAGAGACATAGTTATAGTGAACAGTACTGACATGGTAGCCATCTAAGCCATTTTCATTTTGTAGCTTCCAGTTACCTGCAAAGGTATAAGATGACTTGCCTTGAAGTACTTCGAGTTCACCTGTTGGCGACTGATTAACCATTAAATCAAGAAACAGTTTTGCATCGCCCAAAAAGTCTTCTAGAGAATCTGTTGCTTGAGTATCAAGGCTTACAAATACAAATCCACGATAGCTGGCAATACGGCCTTGTTTTAAGCCTCGGCTTGATTTATCAAAATCTTCGCAATATTCACCAGGTGCTTTGACTTTCACCAAGCGGCCATCTGACTTGTAGCACCATGCGTGGAATGGACAAGTGAATGTAGATTGGTTGCCTTTAGCAACACGGGTTAAGGTCGCGCCGCGATGCTCACAAGCATTGACCATGGCGTGTAATTCGCCTTTACCATCACGGCTCACAATAATCGGTTGACGACCAATTTGAACTGTTAGGAAATCATGATTGTTTGGAATCTCACTTTCGTGACATGCATAAATCCAAACCTTTTCAAAAATAAGTTCCATTTCCAAGTCAAATAGTTCAGGTTCAGTAAACATATTTCGTGCAATACGAAACACGCCATCGTTAGGACGGAAGTCGATACATCCATCTACAAAATCATTCCATTGTTTTAAATTAGATGAGGTCATTTGCTCAATCCTATTCATTCAGCTTTTAACTGATTGAACCGCGATTAGGTTTTGGGCTCTATCCGTTTTTTCCAGATCTTTATCCACTTTGTGCAGTTTTGATTTTTTAATAAGACTATTTTTAAGAGCTAATCGAGATTTAAATTTGTATATGTCTTAGCTTGTTAAACTTCCCTATAATGTTAGCGAGCATAAAATAAACTTTTGTGAACTAAGTCTATGAAAGAACAAAACTTAAAATTAAAGATTAGAATTCTTTTAGAGCAGAACATTGCGTTTGGTCCAGGTAAGGCAGACTTACTTGAAGCAATTGAGAAAACGGGTTCTATCTCACAAGCCGCAAAATCTATGAATATGAGCTACCGCCGTGCGTGGCAGTTGGTAGACACCATGAATCAGTGTTTTGAAACAGCTTTAGTTGAAACTCAAACAGGCGGAACACATGGTGGTGGGGCAGCCGTTACAGCTTTGGGAGAGAAGGTTTTACAGCATTACCGCCAAATGGAAATCAATGCTAGACAAGCCTTAGAACATGACTATCAAATTATGAGTAGCTATTTAAAGAAATAAGATGAGAAATATTTTATAAATCAAAGAATTTAAGAGCGAATCAGTTTTGCTTAACTATAATTTTTAACTGCTTAGAAAAAATATCTATCTTTATAAATAATTTCTACTTTTCATCGTCTATGCTTATCGCTATATTCTTGAGTATATATCGCTGCAAAAAACGACAAAAAGGTAAACATAATGGTAAGTGATACGAAGATAAAAAAGTTGGCTTTAGCCTGTTCAGTCCTCAGCATAGGATTAGTCTTTAATGTTCCAGCCAAAGCTGAATCGGTTACCGTTTATGCAGCAGCGAGCTTAACGAATGCGATTAACGATTTAGAAAAAATTTATGAAAAACAAAATAAAGTAGAAGTTAAAACTTCATATGCAGGCTCATCGACATTAGCCAAACAAATTGAAGTTGGGGCACCAGCCGATGTATTTATTTCAGCAGATACCCAGTGGATGGATTATCTGCAAAATAAAAAACGAGTTGCAACAAATGACCGTATAAATTTATTAGGCAACCGTCTGGTTCTAATTATACCTAAAGGGCAGTCACTAAATATAAAACTAGATAAAACGACCGATCCCAATAAAGTATTTACAGGCAAGATTTGTACAGGGGATACCAAAAGTGTGCCTGTAGGCAAATATGCTAAACAAGCTTTTACCAATTTGGGTTGGTGGAGTCGTATTGAACCAAAGTTAGTTGAAACAGAAGATGTTCGAGCTGCATTAAACTTTGTTGCGCGTGGTGAATGTCAGGTTGGCATTGTCTATGCAACCGATGCTGCAATTAGTAAAGACGTAAAAGTAGTTGGTGTATTTCCAGAAAATACCCATTCGCCAATTACTTACCCTGTAGGGATAGTTAAAAAGAATCCAAACTCAACAAAGTTCTATCAATTTTTACAAAGCAACCAAGCCAAAGCTGTTTTTAAAAAATATGGCTTTAGCGTATTGGCTCCAGCAAAACCATGATGTTCTCTTTAACCTCAGAAGAACTCAGCGTGCTACAACTTTCTTGTAAGGTAGCGGCAAGTTGTCTTGTGGTCAGCATTATTCCTGCAATTTGTGTGGGATGGTTTTTGGCACGTAAAGAGTTCTGGGGGAAGTCATTCATTGAAACATTGGTGTTTTTACCTTTAGTGCTACCGCCGGTCGTTCCTGGTTATTTGTTATTACAAGTTTTTGGGAGCCGAGGCATTATTGGACAATATTTGGCACCGCTCGGAATTGATTTTGCATTTAACTGGAAAGGTGCCGTTCTTGCTTCAGCAGTAATGGGTTTTCCGCTATTGGTACAATCTATTCGATTAGCGATTGAACTGGTCGATCAACGTTTAGAAATGGCAGCAAAGACATTAGGTACCTCATCTTTAGGGGCATTTTTTCATGTCACTTTACCGCTTGCCAGCAGTGGTATTTTAATTGGTGCCATTTTGTGCTTTTGCCGGAGTCTAGGTGAGTTTGGAGCCACTATTACTTTTGTAGGTAATATTTCAAATGAGACACGCACTTTACCTTTGGCTATGTATAGCTTAATGCAACAGCCCGATACAGAGGCCGCTATTCAACGGCTTATAGTTTTATCGTTAAGTGTGGCTTTTTTAGCTCTATGGTTTGCACAGTGGTTTCATCGTTATCAAAAGAAGCGTTTAGGACGGTAAGGTTATGTTGATTGATTGCCGTTTTCAGCTACAGATGGGTCAGTTTCATATTGAACCTAGTTTCCAGTCAGATGCTGCTGTTATTGGATTATTTGGTGCCTCTGGATCAGGTAAAACATCAATTCTACATGCCATTGCAGGACTGAACACACCGCGTAGTGGACTCATTAAGATACAGGACCAAACATGGTTTGATTCAAATCAAAACATTAACTTGAGTATCCAAAAGCGACATGTTGGATTGGTTTTTCAAGATGCTCAGCTTTTTCCGCATAAAACGGTAAAGCAAAACTTATTATTTGGTCTTAAGCATCTTTCCCAACAAGAACGTCACTTTGAAGCAGATTATATTATTGAGTTATTAAAGTTAGACCACTTATTACAACGTATGCCTATCAAACTTTCAGGAGGTGAAAAACAGCGCGTGGCACTGGGTCGAGCATTGTTATATTCACCTAAGCTGTTATTACTTGATGAGCCATTATCTGCACTAGATGCGAATCATAAAGCTGAAATTATTCCTTTTTTTCAGAAAGTAAAAGAGGAAATAAAAATTCCGATGATTTATGTGAGTCATGATATTCAAGAAATTAAACAACTGACCGAAACAATGTGGATTTTATAATTTTTCATATTTCACACATTATTTCAGTCTAGTTAGTTCATGGTTGTTAGTTAGCCCATAAACTGCCTGTTGGAGCAGATTTTCGGCGATCTTGGGCTTGTTGATAAAAACGCCAAAAAGCAAAAGCAAAAATGATAGCTAAGAAATCAACCACTAAGATTTCTCCGCCATGTACCCATAAGCCACTTTGAGGAATGAAGTAGGCTAAAAGGGATGTAAGCGGAATCGCAAATAACACCAAAACCAAGATTAACAACAATTGTGGTAAAGCTTTTGCATAGCCAATCACAAAGGTATAAATCAAACTCAGTAGGAAAATCGCATAATAACCATACATAAAGAGGTGATTCATGCTTTCAATGTTGAGCGCTGCGAAAAGCCAACGACTAACCAACATTGTGCCTACGACAGCTAAAACACACCCTAAACATGCACCTATAGTTAAATTCGCAAGGAACACTACATCTTTACGTTGAACAGGAACAGGATCTTCAGCGCGCTTTTGTTTACGTGCACGAGTTTCAACCCAAAGAATATTGCCCGTATAAAATAAGAAAGCACCACCGACACCTAACACAAAATAAATCCAACGTATGCCTGTACCACCAAAACTTCCAAAATGTAGGCTAAACATGGCGTTGATTAACTTATTCCCAGCATCAGTCTGTGTGTTAATGCCTTTATGATTAAAGTGCTCAACCGCGTACGGATTCATACGCATAAAGTCTTGATTCGCACCGCGTAACATCTGATCTGAACTATATAAAGCTATACGTGCATTGGCTTTTTCGGGTTTATCTAAGCCACTGAACTGGATATAGTCAACTGAATATTCAGGCGCAACTTTTTTGGCTTGAGCTAATATTTGCTGCACATCAATTTGTGTTTGTTTTGGTTGAATAAGCGCGGGAGGCGAACGTTGAAAAACAGGTTGTCCTTTGAGTGCAAGTTGTCCAATCGCATCATAAAAAAAGTCATGAAAAGCAAAGACAATCACGCTAATACTAATAATGATGTGGAACGGTAGGCTGGTAATTCCGATTACGTTATGGGCATCTAACCAAAAGCGCTTTTTATTCTTACCAGGGCGAATGACAAAGTAATCTTTCACTAATGTTGGTAAAAGTATAATTACGCCCGAAAGCAGAGCAAGAAAATATAAAATCGAAACGACACCCATCACATAGAGACCTAAACCATGATGGCCTGCCATGCCTGGTATACCTGCTGTTTCATGCAGCTGTTCTATCAGCCAACCTGCTTTAGATAGATTTTCTTGGGCAACAATTAACTGACCTTTTTCGTCTAAGCTTGCCATCCACGTGGACTGAGCAGTATTAAAACCATCTCCACGCTCATGTTCACTCCATGTAATGGGTGCATAGTGAAATTCGTTCGAAGATAAATTCAGTGTGAAGTTCTTTTGTACAGCAGGATAAGCAGTCTGTATTTTTTGGATAAGCTCATTATATTGGTCGGGTGAAACTTTCGGTAAAACTTGCTGCGTTGGCGTGGCCCATTTACTAATATGGTGCTGAAACATGCTGAGGCCGCCAGCAAAAAAGCAGATAAAAAGCAAAATCCCTGCACATACACCCACCCAAGTATGCATGCTTTTAGCTAGTTTCATGATGTCCGAACGTACTTTCATGTTTAACCCCGTAATACAAAAACACAGCTATACGCTAGAACATTAGCAATGAATAAATAGATAACCGCTTTTCGTCCAGTCGTAAAAAAATAACTGCCAAACATAATGAACATCCATGACCAAGGAACACTCCACATACCCAATTGCACCAATAAATCCATAGCAATATAAGGCTGGCCGAGTAAAACAAGCAGATTGCCAATCGCGATAGAAAGACTTAGACCTAGAACACCACCAGCAAAAGTTTTACTCCACCAGTCTGGCTGAATAGGAGACTGAATTTTAGCTTTCATGAAACCAGTTTCCGTTTAAAAAGCGCCATAAAAGGAAGGAAGGACCACGCAAAAATGATAAGCATGAACCAACAAAAAGCGGCAACAACTTTCGGTAAGCTTACAAAGAGTGCAATTAATCCTATGCCTAGCAATACTAGACCTAAATATTTAAAGAGAGCAGGAAGATGTTGAGATAACAGGCTTTGGTTGCTATGACTACAATAGATACTGACCGCTCCCAACAAGGTCAAAAAAAGTCCTATAAGTTTCATAATCGATGTTTATAAGTAAATTAAAGTCAAAATTTACCCAACAGTGTAAGTAAATAATAATTATTATCAAATGATAAATATAATTATTTATCTATTTGCAGTGAGTAAGTTAAGATAGGAGATAACTCATTAAAAATATTTATTTTGAAGTCGAATACAGTGAGTCATTATCTATATATTCCTGAACAAATCAGTACATCAATTTATGAAATTTCGAGCCCTATTTCTTTTACATCAGAGCTATTTTGTTATGGGCTAGATTTATCAAAAACGCAACATTTGCATATAGACCAACAATTAGAGCAACCCCTAAAAATTGCTCAAGCGCGTGTCGAACGTAAAAATGAGTACTTATGTGGCAGGGTCTTAGCTCAGGCTGTTTTAAATCATCATTTCGGTTTAGATCAGCCAATAACCTCGATGTACGAACCTTTGCCCATTTGGCCATCCCATGTTTTGGGGAGTATTAGTCATTCACAAAATAATTTAATTGTTGCGTTATCTTGTAATGCGATTTATTTGGGAATTGATATTGAGCACTGGGTGACCCCAGAATTTGCTCAAGAGAGTGCGCATCTTATTTTAACGCCATCTGAGTTTAATTTATGGAAAAGTAAAGCCTGCGAGTTTTTTGATTTTTCCCGTTATGTGAGCTTAATTTTTTCTATAAAAGAAAGTCTATATAAAGCGGTTTATCCCACTGCAAAGCAATATATCGATTTCTTAGAAGCATCTATCGTTGATATTAATTTTGAAAATCAAACATTAACGCTAACTTTTTTGCCAGAAATTCAACAACGCTATCAACTCTTAGAACAATATCAAGGTGGCTGGGCTGTAGAACAAGACTATATTATGACTTGGGTTTTTCAAGCACATCATTCTGCTTAAAACAAAAGAAGGCAACGAATTGCCTTCTTTTTTATTTAGGGTTTAATTTTCTTGTAATTTAGGATCTTGGAATCCTGTTTCACGCATATCTTGAGAGTTGAATAAGAACATAAACCCTACTGCAAAGCTTAGTATGCCAAAGAAGAGGATACTTCCTGATATTGGTAAAAAACGAGTTAAAAGACCCAAAGTTGTAGTGGCAATCGAATCACCTAACGCATCTTGTGCGAGCCAGATTGCATTAATACGCCCTAGATATTCATCAGGTGTATGTCCTTGCACAATGCTGTATTGAAGCAAGTTGGCAATCGACATCAAATATCCAAACACACATAAAATGGGTAAAGTCACGATTAGCCAAGGTGAAAGTCCAATCATAATCATGCAGCTAAAAACACCTAAGCACGTATAGAGCATGACTAAGCCGGGTTTGAGTAACCTTGTTGTCCATCCACTCAATAAGGCGCCTAAAGTCGAGCCTAACGGAACGGCCGAATACATAAGTCCCAGTTCAAATGCGCCGCCGTGAAAAATTTCATCTGCCATTTGCGGAAAAATAATGCGAATAGCACTGCTAAAACTGAGCAATGTTCCAATTAAAATGGTACTACCGACTACTTTATTTTTAAAAACAAATTTAAACCCTTGAGCTAATTGGCGAAGAGGACTTTCGCCATTTGATGCATGTTGTGGTTTAAGCGCAGGTAGCCCCATCAATAAAAACACAGTAAGTAAAGTACCCACCGTTGAGACCCAATACACGGTCGCAACACCGCTAGCAGCAATTAAAATACCGCCGATTGCTGGTGAAATAACGGTTGCAAGACGTACGGATACCATACTAATTGCACGGGCTTGTACAATATTTTCGCGCCCTACAATCACAGGCATGATGGACATCATTGCCGTTACACCCAGTGCACCAAAGAAACCATCCCATGCCGATAAAAAATAAATAGCATAGAGCGACGGGTGCTCAAACATGGCGTTGATGGCGAGGCCTGCAAAGCCTAAACCACACACACCACGTGCCAATAAAATCAGCCATTTTCGGTCTTTGCGATCTGACAGCAAACCACCAAGTAACAAGCCAATAAACATGGCAATGCCTTCAAAGGCCATTGCAACGGCAACATTTAACGAACTACCTGTAATGTCATAGACTTGTTTTGGAATAGCCACGACTAACATGCCAATCGTTAACAATGACAATGTGCGGGCAATAAATACATGTCTGAAATGGGCATTACGTTTTAAAAGACTAAAATCGGTCAATAAAGATTTGAAACTCATGGTGTACGCTCCTCTAAACCGCGCGCCTGACAAATCATGCGGTTTAAAATCGGACCAAGTGTTTCAAGCTGCTGCGGAGACAAGATATCGGTATGGTCCGCTTCACTTAGTCGAACAATATTGAGTTTTTTAACTAAAGGCGACCATTGTTGTTCTGGTTGGATATATGGCAACAAGTCTTTTTCAGCAACAACTAAGTGTAGTTCACCATCAAAGTGCGGCATTTTATAAGGTTTTAATAAACGGACGGCATCGCGATAGTTTGCAAAAATATCCTCTTGTAAACGGCGGGTTTCTTCATTTAATGCCGTATCTGCATCGGCTAAAATATCATTGAAGAATTGAAGCTGTTCTTGTTCAGCTTCAGCATTCATTTCCTCGACAGATAAATCTAACCACTGATGAATTTCAGCAGGGTAAGTGTCTAATAAGCCGAGATAATCAACTTTTTCACCTTGTTCAGTTAACTTCGCTGCGACCGCATAAGCGACTGTGCCGCCCAGTGAATAACCTAATAATGTATAAGGTCCTGTTGGTTGTTGCTTGCGAATAATCTCAAGTTGTTTTTCAACCAACTCATCCATATCAGTAGTATTTGCCAATAGACCATCTGGTCGAGGGGACTGCAATCCAATAATGGGTAAATCAGAATGCAAATAACGATTTAGCACCGTATATTGCCATGCTGAACCAGAACCTGGGTAGAAACAGAACAATGGATGCCCCGAACCAGAACGGATTGGTAAAATAGGTTGCATGCCAGTTTGTTCAACTTCTGCCAAACGTTCTTGTGTAAGAAGTAAAGCTGCTAAACGTTGAATTGTGACATGACTCATCAATTGACCAATTGGAATAGTCCGCTTAAATACTTTTCGGATTTCAATTGCAAGCTTCATCACCAAAATGGAATGTCCACCAATCGCAAAGAAATCTTCGTTAACACCAATATTTTGATCGGTGTTTAAAACTTGCTGGAAAATACGTGTCAGTTCATGTTCAAAAGCAGTGGTGGCGTACTGTTTTTCTGTATTTGAAGGAGTAATTTGTGGTTGCGGCAGTGCTTTACGGTCCAGCTTACCATTATGACTTAATGGAAATTGCTCGACCAACATATAGTGTGTCGGCACCATATATGCAGGAAGCTGTTTCGCCAATTGTTTCTTTAACTGCTCGATGTCCAAAGGTGCTGTTGTTTGCAAGTAAGCGACCAATTGAACATCTGCTTTATTTTGCTCAGAAGATATAGGATGTATAACCACATCAAGACCGCTGAGTAAGCATAATTGTTGTTCAATTTCACCCAGTTCAATACGTTGCCCACGTATCTTTAACTGGTCATCAGCACGGCCCACATATTGAATACTACCGTCTGCATGCCAACGGGCAATATCACCAGTGCGGTACATGCGTTGACCTGCTGCGAATGGGTTTGCGACAAAACGCGTTGCTGTTAAGTCTGCTCGATGCAAATAACCCATGGCCAATTGATGACCTGCTAAATAAAGCTCACCGTCCACTCCAACAGGGACAGGGCGTAAGTATTGATCTAAAATATAAAGCTGCGTATTCCAGACTGGATATCCAATCGCAACGCTACTTTCTTCCGGATGTAGTCCCAGTGTTGCATCCATATAACTCACATCTACCGCAGCTTCCGTTGGGCCATATAAATTATGTAGCTCACAGCTAAAGTGCTCGGTAAATGATTTTGCTAAAGCCGTTGGTAATGCCTCACCACTACAGAACACTCGGCGGATTGGCAAACTTTGACGCTGAGCAGATGACAAAATTTCGGTAGCAGCATTTTCAAAAACAGCCAACATTGACGGTACAAAATGTAATGTTGTTACTTGGTATTTTTGAATGAGGCTTAATAATGCCAATGGATCACGGTGTGCATCCACAGGTGCCATAACCAATCGTGCACCCACTAAATATGACCAGAAAAACTCCCATACTGAAACATCGAAAGTACACGGTGTTTTTTGCAAAATCGTATCGTTGGCTGACAGTGGATATTCTGATTGCATCCATAAAATACGGTTCACAATGGCTTGGTGAGAAACCATGACGCCTTTTGGCTGACCTGTTGTACCCGATGTATAGATTAAATATGCCGGATGCTGTGGGGTAATCACTGTCGTTTTATAGCTGCTTAAATCAATCTTTGTTTCATCAAACAATTCATTAAAAGCAAAGATGGCTATTGATGGAGGGGCAATAGTAGCTAGATCTTTTTGTTCACCAATCACAAGTTTAGATTTGGCATCCTGCAACATAAATTTGATGCGTTTAGACGGATGTTGTAAATCAATAGGTAAATAAGCTGCACCTGCTTCAATCACCGCCAAAATAGCGATACTCAATTTGACTGATCTTGGTAGGGCAACGGCAACAATATCTCCAGCCTGTACGCCTGCTTTTTGCAATTGCTGTGCTAAAGCACAAACTTGCAAACGTACTTCACTGAAACGGAGCTGATGATTTTCATCTGATAACGCCGTTTGTTCAGGAGTAATTCGAGCTTTTTCTCTGAGTAATTGCTGTAACGTGCTCTGGCGAACATAGTATTGGGTTTGATTTGTCTTCTGGATTAAATCGTGTTCTTCGGGTAGTTGTAATCGATATTGACCTAGAGAAGTCTCTGGTTCATTTAATGCAATTTCAATCAATTGAACCATTCGCTCAAGGAAGTGTTCAGGCTGATCAATTACACCACGCTGTTCGAGTAATAGCTCAATTTGATGATCAGGAATAACCAACAAAGCAAGCGGGTAATGGCTATAACCACGATTTGTGAGTTTTGAAATTGCAGCATCACCAAGTTTTTGCTGTAAATACTGGTTATCAGGGTAGTTTTCTACGACTAACAAACTATCGAAAAGATTGCCTTGCCCCACTAGTTGCTGAATTGCGCCTAGTCCTAAACCATCATGCTCTAAATGTTCAACATGTAAGTGTTGTAACTGAGTCAATTGTTCCCAAAGTGTTTGCTGCATGTTGAGCTTTACACGTACTGGAATCGTATTTAAAAACAATCCGATCTGCTGATCTAAGCCATTGATAGGTGCTGAACGCCCAGAAACAGGAGTACCAAACACAATGTCTTCTCGGTGGGCATAAATATTTAAAGTCATTGCCCAAATCATTTGCATGAAGACATTGAGTGTGATGCCTTGCTGGCGTAATTTGTGTTGAAGTTTCGCGCCCAACTCAGCACTTAAACGATATGAAGTTTCCTGTACAGCTTGCTGTGGTTGATTAAATAAAATAAGTGGCTGTAAATCTGCTAAATCACGTTGCCATATAACTTTTGAGGTTTCATGGTCACGTCCAGATAAAGCTTTAATCACTGTTTCATAACTATATTCAAGCACAGGTAATTGCTGATTAGTTTGCTGATAGGCTTTAATAAAGTCTTGTAAAAACAGCGGAGTTGACCAACCATCTGTTAATAGATGATGCACTATAATCAATAGTTCTGACTGTTCAGGAGCATATTGAATTAAAGTTGCCCGAATCAGACCATAAGGTTGGTCGAGGTGAATCGGTTGCTGTAATGCTTCTTGAATAGTTTGCTCAAGCAAATCGGGAGTGATCGAACAAAACTGAACTGGCCAAGCTTGAGTAGGATGTAATGAATAGATAAAAACAGGTTCTTCAGCTAATTCACTATCAAAATGCCCACCTAATTGAGGGTGACGTTTTAATACGGTAATCAAGGCTTGCTGTAAACGTACTGGATCAATGTCTCCATTTAAACTAAGACGAGTAAAGGCATTATAGTTCGATTGATTTTCTACTTGAGATAAGAATAGCATACCTTTTTGCAAAGGAAGTAAAGGTAAAATGGTGCTGTTTTTGCCATATTTTTCTTGAAATTTTTGTTCTAGATCTGCTGAAAATAAAGGTTTTGAAACGGCCGCTTGTTGTTCATCTAAACGGGTGAGTTGCGGTGCGATAGCGGCGACTGTTTTAAATTGGAATACATCACTTGGTCTTAAGCCGTAACCACGTTGGCGTAATTGAGTACAAAGCATAATGGCCGAAATACTATCGCCACCTGTCATAAAGAAGTCGTCATCAATCCCAATGGCGTCAAGCTTAAGAACAGATGCAGTAATTTGACATAAAAGTTGTTGTTCAGACGTTTCGGCCATTCGGCTATGGGTACGAATTTGAGGCTTTGGCAGTGCTTTTTTATCGACTTTGCCACTTACATTTCGTGGAAATTCGGACATAACAGTCAGGGCAGATGGCACCATATATTCAGGTAAGTTTTGACGTAACTGACTTAAATATTGCTGACTTAATTGCTCACTGGTTTTTTCATCAAGTTCAATGTCTTTGACCACACAATAACCGAGTAAACGATGACTGTTGTTAATCGGCTCTGCAATCACGACTGCGCTTTCAACAGTGGCTAAAATCGAAAGTGCATTTTCAACTTCACCAATCTCAACTCGATAACCACGAATTTTGATCTGGTCATCACAGCGCCCCATAAATTCAAGTTTACCCGCGTTATTCCAACGGACTAAATCACCCGTGCGATACATGCGCTGTCCATGTTCAAATGGATTCGCTACAAAACGGGCAGCACTTAAATCAGCTCGACCTAAATAACCATTGGCAATACCAAAGCCAGAAATATAAAGCTCACCAATTACGCCAGTCGGACATCGTTGCAAGTGGCGATCTAGTACATAGGCTTGTGTATTACCAATAGGGTTACCAATGACAGGGCGAGCTGTCTGCTTTAATTCTGCTCGGAAAGTATCAACCGTATATTCTGTTGGGCCATATAAGTTATGAGCAAAAAGCGCTGGCTGAGCATTGAGTTGCTGCCATAAAGCTAACGGTGCAGCTTCACCACCAATCAAAATAAGACTTGGTTGATGTTGATTTTCAGCAAATAAACCATTCGTCATCATTTGCGCACAAAAAGATGGTGGTAAATCAAGTGTATCGATTTGTCGTTGCTGAATTTCTTGCACTAAACCAAATGCATCTCGACGCATTTTTTCATCAAAAATATGTAGCTCTTGGCCCAATACCATCCAGAAAACTTGCAACCAAGATGAGTCAAACGAGAAAGAGTGTGTATGCGCTGCACGTAACGGACGCTCAGGGAAACGCTCATTTACAGCTTCTAATACTGGCCAGTAAATGGTTGGTTTATGTGACAAAATGAGGTTGAGTAAGGAACCATGTGTGTTTATTACCCCTTTAGGACGACCAGTACTACCTGAGGTAAAAATTACATAAGCAACATCTTGGAAATCAAATTTACGATTTTCGGCAGGAATATCGCTTGCATCTTGCTTTCGAATTTGTGTTTGGATGTCTTCATTATCAAGATATAACCGCTGAATATTTTGTGGTAGTTGCTGTGCAAGTGCTTGTGTCGTTAATACAAATAATGGATTGGCATCTTCACACATCATCTGCATACGATCGATTGGATAATCTAAATCGAGAGGCAAGAAACTTGCACCAGAATTGAGTACAGATAACATCACCACAACTGAGTCAATTGAACGAGGAATAGCTCCAGCAATCACAGTTTGCTTTTTGGCTCCATTTTCTTGTAAAAAACGAGTCAGTTGATTCACTTTTACTGCAAGCTCAGCAAAACTGAGATGCCGAAGGTCTAGACGTTCACCACTCACAATGGCGGTACGTTCAGGATATTTTTTCACTTGCTCATAAAAAATATCTAAAACATTATTATATTGTTCAGGGTGACTAACACGCGGACCAATACCACTTTGAGTTAGGGCAGCAAGCTCTTGTGGTGTCGTAATATTAAAATTGCTACATGCCTGTTCTGGACGAATTAGAGCCTGTTCAAGCAATAAAGTTAAGCGTTGACCATGGTTAAATAGTTCATCTTGTGTATAACGCTGCGAATCTGCACGTAGTTCGATAATGAGTTCATGATCTTGAACAATAAAGGAAAACTCAAAATCATCAATTGGTCCTGTAGAAATATGGTGTGTTTTGACCTTTTCACCATCTAAGATCAAGTCTTGATCAAAAGCTTTATAGTTTAAAATAGGACCGTACATTCGTTCATGAATATCGATACTATTTAAATCTCTTAAAATTTGTTCAGCATCGTATTTTTGATGTGGACGAATTTGTCGTAATTGCTCTTGTACATATTGAGCCAAGCTTACCCAACTGTCTTTTTCAGCAACTTTAAACTTCACAGGCAAGACATTTACCGTCGGTAAGGTTGAGCGAATCGCCTTTGAACCTAAACGACGCATAAATGGAATACCGTTAACCAAATCGGCTTTATCGGTCATTTTGTAAATATAATGTAATGACAATGACATCATCATGTCATTCAAAGCTAATTTAGATTGCGCAGCTAAAGCCTGAATTTGCTCTAAAATTCCTGTCGAAAAACGGAGTTGATGCTTAATAAATGTCGCTGTGGTTTTTGCCGCTAAATGATGAGTACTTAAACTAACCGGACTAGGTAAATCCTCACAGTAAGCTTTCCAGAAAGCTTGGTCTATTTTAAATTGATGGCTATTTTCATAAGCCTGACGCTCAGAAATAACATCATTGACGCCAATGAACGGAGAAGCTGAAAGGTCTTTTTCTTCTTGTAATTGTTGATAGAGTTCAACAATACGTTTGGTCAGGTTAATCATGCTAAAGCCATCAAGCATGATGTGGTGATAGCGTTGATACCAATACACTTTATCATGCGTCGTAAATAACACCTGACGAAACAGTTGAGATTCACCCGTTTTAAGTGATTTAGCACATTGACGATCTGATGGCATCCAGTCCCATAAACGTTGCTGAGCTTTTTTGGGAGTTAAATGACAAAAATCAAATTCTTCAATTTTAAACTGAATTTGGTTGCTAAGCTCAATAAACGGTTGAGATGGGTCAGATGAATATGAAGCAATGACCGTATCAGCTTCACTCAAGCCGATTTGAATTGCTTTTTTAAATATTGGGAGGTCGACAGTTTTTGGTAGTTCCAAACAATGCGCAATGGTATATAAATCTTCAATTGAACTTAAATGATCGGCAAGAAAAATACCGAGCTGAGTAGATGCCAATTCAAAGCGAGCTGGTTGAGAAATATCTGGAGTAAATTCATTGTTTAATGCTTGATTCATGACAATACTCCTTTACGCTTGTTGAAAGGGGTTAATAGCAACCCAATGCTTTTCTACATATGCAATACACGAAGCTCGTGTATCCGGTCCATGCTGAATATCCCACCCCGATGGCACCTGATGTTGAGCAGGCCATAAACTGAACTCACCTTGTTGATTTTTTAAAACCTGAAAAGACAAACTTTCATTATCGAAAGGATTAATATAGTTTTCCTGTAAGTTGCTCATGATATTGTTATCCTTGATGAAACAAATGGTTATAGTGAAAGAGTTTTTTGCAATGCCTTAAGCAAGTCAGTACGCCAGTTCACCGCATCATGTCCGCCCTGAAAAGTGTGAAAACTCACTTGATTGAATGATTGCAATTGTTGATAAAGCTGAAGGGCATCGTCCCGCATATCGGTTTCATACATGCCGGCACTGATATAAATTTGAGTTGTTTTTGATAATTGATGAGATAGGTTTTGAAGCAGTTCTAAAATATTACCTTTATGCTTTTGCCCTAAAAAACTGTTTGAAAAATCTGACCACCAATAAGATCCAGATTGCAAAATCAGGGAAGTAAAAATGGTCGGGAACAACAAAGTACTATGTAAAGTGCATAAACCACCTAAACTTTGACCACATAACGTAATGTCTGTTTTAGAAATAAAAGAATATTTTTTTAAGAGCGGTTCAATAAGTTCATCCACCAACGCCTGACTAAATACATCATTGCAACCATAATGTTGTTGGCGTTGTTGACTATTTAAACTATGAACAAAAACATAAATTGCTGGACGAATCTTATTTGAATCAGTCAAATTTTGAATTTCGGGCAGAATTGAAAGCTCTCGACTCCAGATTTGTCCATCAAGCAAAATAACTAATGGCAGATTTTGTTCTGCTGATTCACCACTAATTAAAATATCGACCAAATAGTCCTGTTGGCATAAATGACTTGACCATTGAAATGTCTTTGTAATTGGGCAATCGTCTATGAAAGATTTTGTGTTTTCGAGTTGAATCTGATTGATATATCGAGCCAGATGGCCCGTGTAAAACTGATGTTGATTAAATGAGTCAATTTGAGCATTTTGTTTAAGCTGGGTTTGCCACCACGCGCGTCGCGTTGCTGCACAATCTGTTTCTGGGGCTTCCTCACTAGATGTCACGACCACGTAACTACCAGCCCAAGCTAGAGGCAGCTCTATTTCAAAGAAGTACACATCTGTCCCTGCTATATGGCTAAAACGATTCCACTTTTGATAGATAGAAGGGCTCTGTGAATAGATATCAATATAAACAAAGGTACTTTCTTTAGGCTCAGGACTACGCCAAACAAAGATACAGAGCGCTTTATTTTTTTGTAGATTAACTAGCGGACTACCTATTTTTTTTACGGTATTCCACCAGACCTCACTCCCAACATTGAGTTGTTGAAATAGGGGATGTAAGGGATGAAAAAATGGCTTCATTTTGAGTCCATCTCGACAAGAAAGCGCGGTCAAATTATCAAAATGATTCGCATTAGTAAATGAAAACAATTATCATTATAATCAATAAAAAAAGACGGGTTTTCTTAAAATTATTAAAAATCAATCAAATAGATCGGATTCTTGGTTAATAAATAACTTGATTTAGATTGTAATCTTATGTTTGATATTTATCGCACTTGATAATAATGATAATTATTTGCAATTATGTGGCAGAATTTACTATTCGAGTCAAACTGGAGTAAAACATGAGCTCTACCATCGTAGTCACAGGTGCTGCAAGAGGTATTGGAGCTGCTATTACAAAAAAATTATTGCAGCAAGGGTATCAAGTGATCGGCATCGACCGACAGGAAAATCCCGAACAATGGGAAATCACACAAAAGATAGAAAGCAGTGAAATATCGCGTTGGCAAGGCTTTCAGCAAGATATTACTGATCAAGAAACAACAGCGAAGCTCATTACAGATATTTTAAACAAACATAGCGTAACGGGTTTAGTGAATGCGGCGGGCGTTTTGATTATGCGTTCTATGCTTGAAGCAAAAACAGAAGACTGGCAAACACTTTTCGCTGTAAATGTCATGGCACCCATTGCGATTAGTCAACAACTTGCTAAGCATTTTTGTGAAAAAAAGCAGGGAAGTATTGTCACGATTAGCTCGAACAGTTCACGTATGCCACGTATACAACTTGGCATGTATGCAACGAGTAAAGCTGCACTGAGCCATTACTGCCGTAATCTTGCACTTGAAATCGCACCTCACCAAGTAAGGCTTAATATTGTTTCACCAGGCTCTACTCTAACTCAAATGCAGCAGCAGCTTTGGACAGATAACTCACCTCCACCTGCGGTAATCGATGGAGATTTAAGCCAATACCGTACAGGCATTCCTTTAAGAAAATTAGCCCAACCTGAAGATATTGCGAATACGGTCAGCTTTTTACTTTCTGATCAAGCTGCACAAATTACCATGCAAGAAATTGTGGTCGATGGAGGAGCCACTTTAGGCGTTTAAACATTCATTACAACAAAATAACTGTATAAGGAGTTGCGAGATGTCGGCACAGCATCCGTATTTTATCCAACGAGAAAATTTTACTGAAAGTCGCGTTGCACTAGCTCAAGAAATTTTAAATTGTGGAAATGACGCTGGTTTTATTTTTACCACGCCAGAATACACCATCAATAGTCATCAAAAATTAAGAGATATTCAGGTTACTAAAAATAGCCTTTTAAAAGATTGGTTAGATGAAGCGCGAGCTCAATTACAACTCGCACTTAATGACGGTTATAAAGACGTCAAAATTATGGGTGGATTACCATTTTGCTCTGCGACAGACGTTAATTTAATGCTGATGCAAAATGCAAAAATCTATCAAAAAGTGATTTACGCACAGTCTGATGTTGATTTTGGCTCTTTGTTTTTAAAAAAGGCGGATTATTTTCCTTTAGGTGAACATTATCAGCAGCAAGTTGAGTATTTAGTTCAGCAAATGCAGACAAAAAAACTGGATAAAGCCGTACTTGCTCGTATTTTACAACTTGAATTTGAACAAAATATTCCAGTCTCGGACTTATTTTATAATTTAGCGAAGCATAATCCTGAAGGCTATAACTATGCAGTCGCCAGGCATCCTCAAAGTGAGGGATGGTTTGTCGGTGCAAGCCCAGAACTTTTAATTGCAAAGCAAAATACAAAAATCTGGAGTAAACCCGTTGCTGGTACATTGGCTCGTGATGACGATCCAACCCTAGATCAAAATAACGCCAGAGCTTTACTTGCCTCACAAAAAGATCAACATGAGCATGCACTCGTAATCGAAATGATTGCCGATGAGCTCACACCTTTTTGTAAGGAGTTAAAAGTACCTAAGCAACCATCCCTCATTCGTACTAAACGCCTTTGGCACTTGGCATCACACATTACTGGCGAACTTAAGCAAGCCGATACTCATGTTTTTGACTTAATTGAACGCTTGCACCCAACACCTGCAATTTGTGGGGAGCCTAGTCCGATTGCTAAAGAATTAATTCAGCAACTTGAACCATTTAACCGTGAATTATTTGCAGGAACGATGGGCTGGGCAGATGAACAAGGTAACGGTGAATGGTCGGTGACTGTGCGCTGTGCTCGTATTTATCAAAACATTGCCCGTTTATTTGCCGGTGCAGGAATTGTTGAAGCTTCTCGTCCACAAGCTGAACATGCTGAAACTGCCGCTAAATTCCGTACTGTGCTGGATGGCTTTCAAATTTCACCAGACCAATTACTACGATAAGGAATAAATAGATGAAAACAAAGAATTATTTAGAGGGCGCTGTGCCATATCCAGCAGAATTTGCTGAGATTTACCGTGAAAAAGGTTATTGGCTTGGACAAAACTTGAGTGATTTCTTGCGTGAAAGTGCTCAAAAATACCCGCAAAATATTGCGGTATATGATGGTGACAAAGCCGTTAGTTATGTTGAGTTTGATTATTTAGTCGACTGCTGTGCGAGCCACTTATATCAACATGGACTAAGAGCAGGTGATAAAGCGGTTGTACAAATTCCGAATCACTATCAGTTCTATATTTTATTTTTTGCACTAATTCGGCTTGGTGCTTTACCTGTGATGTCTTTACCTGCACATCGCTATGTAGAACTCAGTAGTTTTTTCAAACAAACTCAAGCAAAAGCTTATTTCTGCGCTGATTTTGGTGCACAAAAATTTGACTACCGAGAGCTTGCCGAAAAGCTTCAGCAAACTGCTCCTTGGTTACAACATATATTTGTCCTTGGAAATGCAGGCAAATTTATAGCCATTCAAGATCTATTAAAAGAAACCAGTATTTTGGATGAAGCGATTTCGCCAACTACGGCAGATCAGGTTGCTTTCTTACAACTTTCAGGTGGAAGTACCGGTGTTCCTAAACTGATTCCACGTACCCATGACGACTATCTATATAGCGTACGTGAGAGCGCGAAAATCTGCCGTCTTAATCAGTCATCACGTTTACTCATGGTTTTACCTGCGGCACATAACTTTTCAATGAGCTCGGCAGGTTCTTTAGGTATTTTTTATTCGGGCGGGGCTGTGGTTTTAGGAACTGATCCAAGCCCTGAAACTGCTTTTTCATTGATCAAAAAACACGGTGTGACTGATGCTTGCTTGGTTCCTGCTTTGGTTCGCCCATGGATGGATAAAGCGGCAAAAGATCAAGATCCAATATTGTCGACTCTACGTTGCTTACAAGTTGGCGGAGCGCGTTTACCCGATGCAGTTGCCACACGCTTGATTGATGAGTTTAAGGTCAATCTGCAACAAGTCTTTGGCATGGCTGAAGGGCTGGTGAATTACACCCATTTTGACATGACAAAAGAGCAAATTATCCATACCCAAGGTTTAAAAATCTCACTAGATGATGAAATTTTAGTGTTGGATGATAATGATCAGCCAGTAGAAGCGGGAGAAGTGGGGCATTTGCTGACGCGCGGTCCCTATACCATTCGCGGCTATTATCAAGCACCAGAACACAACGCTCGTTCTTTTACAACAGATGGTTTTTATCGAACAGGCGATTTAGTACGTATTTGTGAAGATGGTTGCATTGTTGTGGAAGGCCGTTCAAAAGAACAAATCAATCGGGCTGGTGAAAAAATTGCGACCGAAGAAGTTGAACAAGCTTTATTAACTCATCCACAAATTCGCCTAGCAGCATTGGTTGCTATGCCTGATGAAATCATGGGTGAAAAAAGCTGTGCCTTTGTTGCATGGCAAGCACAAACCGATGACCCAAGCCCAGTTCGTCTTGCAATGTCAGTTCGTCAACATTTAAAAGATTATGGACTTGCTACCTACAAAATTCCCGATCGAGTCGAATTTATCGAGCAATTTCCATATACAGCCTTTGGAAAAATCGACAAAAAAAGATTACGTCAACAATTTGAAACCAACACCAATGTTCTTGCTTAAAGATAAAAAAGGAAAAATTTAATGAGTATTCCTAAAATTGCCAGTTACAGCATGCCACAAGCGCACGAATTTACAGCAAATAAAACACATTGGCAGCTCCATACCAACCGTGCTGTTTTATTGGTACATGATATGCAGCAATATTTTTTAGATTTTTATGATCAAACTCAAGCACCTATTCCAGAGTTAATTAAAAATACCAAAGAACTGATTGAAACTGCCCGTAAGTTTAATATCCCTGTGGTCTATACCGCACAGCCCGGTAACCAGACATCTGAACACCGCCAGTTATTAACCGACTTTTGGGGGAATGGCCTAAAAGATGATCCAGAAATCACTCAAATTTTGTCAGAAATTACGCCTCAGAAAAATGATACTGTTTTAACAAAATGGCGTTATAGCGCATTTAAGTTTTCTCCACTCGAACAACTTATGAGTGAGTCAAACCGCGATCAGCTCATCATTTGTGGTGTTTATGCTCATATTGGCTGCCTCATGAGCGCAGCAGAAGCTTTCATGCTAAATATTCAACCATTTTTATGTGGTGATGCACTTGCTGACTTTAGCCGTGAAGAACACGATATGGCTTTAAAATATACAAGTACACGTTGTGGGCAAGTCATGACAACTCAGCAAGTCACACGAGCTTGGGCGCTTGAACAAGCTGCATCACCACTTACTGAAGAAGGTATTGTTTTAGCAGTGAGTGAACAACTTCAGATTCCTGCATCAGATATTCAGTTAAATGATGATTTACTCATGCTTGGACTTGATTCGGTACGCCTCATGACATTAGTGGGTAAATGGCAAGCTTACGGCGCACAGGTAAGTTTTGAAGATTTAGCTGAACAACCAACTCTAGAAGTTTGGATTGATAAGCTAGTCGCTTAAATTGAAAGAATAAAAAATGGCAGATTTAATATCTGCCATTTTTTTATTTTAACAATTAGAAAGAGGTATTATCTTTTTTAATACGGCTATTAAATCTTAAAGTTCGACTCAACCATGGTTTGCTCATTGACCACTGAAAACTCGGTAAACTATGAACTACAACAAAGAAAAACACAGTAAATAGCGGCACTAGTAAAGTACCAAACACGACACTACCAAATACGCTCATGCCAATTTCATATCTGCTCGCAGCACCTGCACCAATTGCGAAAATTAAAGGAACCACACCGGCCCCAAAGGCAAGAGATGTCATCAAAATCGGACGTAAACGTAGCTTTAATGCTTCACTTGCTGCATCGATTTTACTTTTCCCTTGTTTGAGTGCTTGAGTCGCAAACTCAACAATGAGAATCGCATTTTTACAAGACAGGCCAATACCCGTTAATAGAGCAATTTGAAAATAAACATCATTAGGTAACTTAAACATCCAAGCAAAAATAATAGTACCCGTAATTCCTAAAGGTAAACCTAATAAAATAATAAATGGGACTTTCCAACTTTCATATAAGGCTGCCAAGCATAAGAAAATAAACAAAATAGAAATGACATATAAAAAGATAGCCTGCCGATTAGACTGCTGCTCTTGTAGTGAAAGTCCGCTCCATGCGACATCTACACCAGATTGTTTAGCAACCATATCAGTAAGTTCTTGCATGGCTTGTCCTGAACTAAAGCCCGGACTGATATTCGCTTCAAGTTGTATGGCAGCTAATCCCATAAAGCGAGTTAAAGCTTCCGGCCCGCCAGTCCACTGACTTTGAGCAAAATGGGCGAGGGAAAGCATTCCTCCTGTATTGTTTCGCACATGCCAGTAAGCTAAATCTTCGGGTTTAGAGCGAAATTCAGAGTCACCTTGCATAATAATTCTTTTAATTCGGCCTCTTTCCACAAAATCGCCAACATAGTTTCCACCCCAAGCAGTCGATAGTGTTGAACGAATTGCTTGTTGATCAATTCCCAGCATTTTGGCTTTATTTTGATCGAGCTGAATAAATATTTCGGCTTTATTTTCACTCACAAGGGGACTTAAATTTTCAAAGGCCGAATAATTCTGAGACTCTTTTTCTAGGGCTTTATATTGTTTGATTAATTCATCACGCCCTTGACCATTTACATCTCTAAGCCAAAGTTCTAATGCATCAGACTGCCCCAAACCAGATACACTTGGTGGCATTCCTACCATGACTTTAGCTGGCAAGTTTTTTTGTAAATATGCTTGGGCACGTTCACGAATAGCACTCGCCGTATTGGCTTCTCCTTTACGTTCATTCCAATGTTTAAGCGAAACAAAGGCCATACCTAAATTTGGACCGCTCCCTGAAAAGTTTTGTCCATTCACGACCAGTACGGTATTAATATTTTTGCCTTCATGTTCAAAGAAATAATTATTGACGAGTCTTCCAATTTCTTCGGTTTGGCTCATTGAAGCACTGTTATGCAAACTATAGGGAACAGCAAGTAATCCTTGATCTTCATTTGGAATAAAGCTTGTAGGCAAACTGCGATAAATCATAAATAAAATAACAGCAATGCCTACAACCAATAGACTGGAAAATACTTTAAACTGGATTAAACGAACAGATAAAAAACTAAAAGCTGATCTGACTTTTTGAAGAGCAAGCTCAAGCATTTGTCCCCATTTTGGTTTTTTATTATGTTTTTTTAATAAAACTGCGCACATTGCAGGTGTAATGGTCATGGCTACAAATAGCGATAACAACATGGCTGCTGCTAATGTAATAGAGAACTGACGGTAAATCATACCCGTCGAACCACTAAAAAAAGCCATTGGAATAAATACCGCAGTTAAGACCAGCGTAATACCCACCAATGCACCGCTAATCTCTTGCATCGACATTAAACAAGCTTCACGTACACTTAGCTGTTGTTCGTGCATAAGCCGTTCAACATTTTCCACGACTACAATCGTATCATCAACCAATAACCCAATCGCTAAAACTAGAGCAAATAGCGTAAGCGTATTAATGCTCATTCCAAATAAATACAACACCACAAATGTGCCACTAATGACGATGGGAACCGTAATGGTTGGAATAAGAGTTGCGCGCCAATTTTGTAAAAAGAGATACATCACAATAACAACAAGCACAATCGCTTCAAGCAAAGTGATTATGACCTGCTTAATTGATTCTTCAATAAATGGTGTATTGTCTCGTGGATAAACGACTTTATATCCCGCTGGTAAATGCTGGCTAAGCTGAGCCATTTTTTCTTTAATAAGAGCAGAAGACTCGATTGCATTGGCATCAGGGCTTAGAGAAATCCCTAAACCTGCCGATGGGTAGCCATTAAGCGTATTAATACTTTCGTAATTTTCTGCCCCTAATTCAACTCTCGCGACATCTTTTAAATAAACAAGGCTACCGTCAACATTTGCTTTAACCACCACCGATTTAAAGTCATCTATTGTTTTTAAACGCGAACCTGCTTTTACTTTTGCATAAATATTTTGGTCAGCAGCAGAGGGCATTGCACCAATCGAACCCGCAGCAATTTGGGTATTATAATCTTCGAGGGCCTTTTCAATATCACTCGGCACAAGCTGGTAATTTCTAAGTTGATTTGGATTTAACCAAATGCGCATAGCATAGCTTGAACCAAAAACATTAACTTCACCAATGCCTTGCAACTGACTTAAAGGTTGTTCAAAGTGATTCACCATATAATCAGACAAATCAATATTGCTGGTTTTACCAGTTTCATCATATAGCCCCACAATAAGTAGCATATCGCCCGTGGTTTTCCATATGTTTACGCCTTGTCTTTGAACTTCCTCAGGTAAGCGGTTTAATGCACCATTAATTCGGTTTTGTACTTGGAGCTGTGCTTTATCAATATCTGTGCCAATTTTAAAATGAATATCAATGCTACTCGTTCCAGATGATTCACTATAGGACGTAAAGTAAAGCAAATTATCCAGACCTTTTATTTGCTGCTCTAAAATTTGGGTCACGCTTTCTTCTACAGTGTCAGCAGCTGCACCACGGTAGTTCGCCACCACAGAAACACTCGGTGGAGCAAGGTTTGGATAGCGTTCGACAGGCATGGCTAAAGTGGCAAGAAAACCAAAAATAAGAATAGTGATTGCAATGACAGAAACAAATATAGGGTGATAGATAAAAAATCGAGAGAGCATTGTTATGTCTACTTTAAGATTGTTTTAAATAGGTTTTTAGGCACACGAAAGTGTAATGGTAACGCTTTTTTAAAGCACAAACAATAATGATTATCATTATATAACCAATAATTATTTTTATCTTGATCCGTAAAAGTCATGCGTATATGATGCTCGGCACATCATAAATGATAATAATTATCATATGGTAATCATTATCCAGAATAAGGGCTGAGAAATGACGTTAACGAAAAAGGCGCTGGTGGTCGCCATCTCAACACTGCTTCCTTTCGCCGTTCAAGCAAATACAGATATTGAACAGCAGGGTAATAGTGAACCAGTTCAAAAACTTAAAACTATTGTGGTTTCTGCTGCATTAAAAGAACAAGACGTAGATAAAGCACCCGCATCCATTAGTGTGATCACGAGTGAAGAGATTGAACGCAGTGCAGCGCTGAGCCTTGCTGATGTTTTACAAAAACAAGCTGGGGTTTATAACTATAATAGCGGTCAAGATAAAATCGTTATACGGGGAATGCTAAATACATCAGGTAATTACACACTCATTTTACTTAATGGAAAACGCATGTCATCCAATGGTGCCATGTGGCGTGGTAATGACTTTGACTGGAGTGCAATTCCTTTAAATAGTATTGAACGTGTTGAGGTTATTCGGGGGCCAATGTCATCTCTCTATGGAGCAGATGCTATGGGTGGTGTAATCAATATTATTACCAAGAAAGCCGAAGACGGGCAGCTTCATGGTTCAGTCTTTGGGCAATATAACCGAGCCGACCGTGGGAATGGTAAAGATCAATTCCGTTACGGATTTAACTTATACGGCGGTTTAACCGACAATGTAAGTTTTACTTTGGCTGGAGATGCTTATAACCGCGATGCGTGGTATCGAAATGGCAAACCAGATCCAGATGGCGCTTACTTTGTAGAGAAAGACACCAAAAATGTAAATGGTACATTAAGTTGGAATATTAATGACCAACAAACTTTAGACCTAGATTTGGGCTATAACAATGATAAACGCCCACTTACTCAAGATGCTGCGACCTCAATTCAAGAATCGGAAATGAAGCGTACCAATGTAGGAATTGCTCATCGTGGAAAATGGGGATGGGGGAAAACAGAAGCTTATATTGGAAAAGAAACCGCTAAAATTTATGACTACGACAGCGAATATGATGCACCACAAAGTCGTAATTATAAGCAAGAAAATTTAATTGGCCGTGCTTTCGCGAATTTTGACTGGCTCATGAATAATGCGACAGCTGGTTTTGATTATAAAGATCAGAAAATTACAGATGTTGTGAGTTATATCGGTACAGGTAAAAACCAGCAAAAAAGTTACGGTGTATTTGTTCAAAACGATACCCATATTAATGATGCACTGACCTTAACTCTAGGTGGCCGTTACGACGACTTTGATGACTTTGATGGTAAATCGACTGGTAAAGCCTATTTAGCTTATCAACTAGCTGAAGGTGTTGTTTTAAAAGGTGGTGTAGGCCAAGCTTATAAAGTTCCGGCTCCTGCTCAGTTAGATATTAACTACTCAATGATTTCATGTGGTGGTAGTTGCCATATTCGAGGCAATCCAAACTTAGAACCAGAAGAAAGCACCAACTATGAAGCATCTTTAATTGTAACCCGTCCAAACTGGAATGCTGGAGTTACCGTTTTCCAAAATGATGTAAAAAACTTAATTGAAGCGATTACTTTAAGTGATGGTGACCCACGTTTAGTTGGTGATTTTAGAAAAATCTGGACCAATGTAAGCCGTGCAGAACTTAAAGGAGTTGAACTCACTGGTGGTTATGATTTCACGGATAATTTAGGCGTTAAGGCAAATGCCACTTACCTGGATGCAAAAAATAAAACTACAGGTAAAGACTTAACTGAACGACCAGAATGGCTGGCTAATGGTTCAATTTCTTGGGCACCCGTTGAAGACTTCCGTATAAATGCAGGTGTAAGCTACGTTGGTAAGCAAATGTACTCTGCAACTAAAGAATTACCAGCCTATACCACTTACGATGTGACATTTACGTCACCACTTTCACCACGTTTAACATTGGACTATGGCGTAAAAAACCTGACCGATGTTGATCTGGAAGATAAAAACAAAACCTTTAACACCAAACTTTATGGCCGCAATTACTTTGTAAAAGCGACTTATAGTTTCTAAGTTAAAACCAAGTACAAAGCCTATTCGTAGGGGAATAGGCTTTGTTTTTTATTAAACAAATATCCATAATTTTCAAACCAGTGTAGACAAAATAATTTTAAGAATTTCTATACTTTTCAACATTAAGGCTAATTAATCATGACGGCAACTTCAAAATCATTATTAAATGGACTACCCATAAAAAAATCGAGAATACAGGTTTTTGAAATTTTAAATCAAAATCCACAAGGCTTAAGCGCAGTGAGCATTTATGCACAAATTAAAAATGAACATAAAATTACGCTCGGAACGATTTACCGAATTTTATCGGAGTTTGAAAATCGTAAACTCGTCAAAAGAGTGTTTTTGGGAAAAAGTAAAAGTATCTATAAGCTTAGAAAAGATAAAATGAGCTGTAACTTGATTTGTCTAAAAACCGCAGAAGCAACTAGTTATGAACATGAAAAAGTGAAAGAGCTACTGCATGAAGTCATAGATGTCATTTTTGCGAATACAGGGACTAATATTAGTAGCATTGAACTTAATCTCTATACAGAATAAAAGTTCAGATAGAAAAAAGGACAGCCTAAACTGTCCTTTATTTTATCAAATTTGCTATTTGAGGACTTTAATTCTAGTCGTAGCCGGAATAATTAACGGTGAATTCTTAGCGACATAGCTCTCAAAGGCATCAATATCTTGACCACCACCGACACGGTTTTGACCATCTTTTAATACCGTAAAGTTGTCACCGCCATCTGCTAAGAAGCTATTGACTGTGACACGGTATACCTTAGTGTCAACTAAGGGTGAACCTGCAACCATGATGTTGCTTGCTCGTGGTGAAACAGTAGCATTTGCCGCATATTGATAACTTAACTCTTTAGACGGCTGTAAAATTTTAGCTGAGTTTGCATTTGCACCAGACCACTGCTGTTCAAGGACATCTCTAATTTGCTTGCCAGTTAGGCTCAAAGTCACAATAGAGTTACCAAAAGGTTGAACCGCAAAAACATCGCCAAAGGTAATCTGGTTACTACTATTAATCAGTAGGTCGGCACGTACACCACCTGGGTTCATTAAGGTAAAGTCAGAGCCTTGGTTACTTGCTTTTAAGGCAAACGCTTGCTGAGCATCGGCAATCATATCACCTAATGGACTTTCGCCACTTTCGACTTGAGTACGACTCACCACAGCAGTTGCAGTTCCAACCACACGACTTGAAATGGAGGTCACTGCTTGGCGGTATTTGTCTAAAATTGCTTCAATGCTTGGGGTCTTACTAAATTTTTGATATAGATCTGTAAGGCTTACAGTAGTTGTTCCAGATGTGTAGGCTTCACTTTGGATAGGAACTTGTTTAGCATCTTTTTTAATCACATCACCAGTTTTACCATCAAGTTCAATCTTGATGTCAGTAATGAGTGTTCCGTATTGTCCAGCTGAAGTAAGTAAGAATGGTTTAGCCGGATTTTTAGTTGCATAATCACAAATATAAGATTGATGTGTATGGCCTGAAACAACAATATCAACTGCCGGATTCAACCTATCTAAAATACCTAAAATAGGTCCACTTAAACCATCACAAGTTTTTTGATTAAGTTTAGTACTCTGTGCCGCACCTTCATGTACCACAACCACAAATGCTTGAATTCCTTGTTTTTGTAACTCAGGAATTAAGGCATTTACAGTATCTGCCTCGTCACGGAACTCAACGTCTTTAATACCAGCTGCAGAAACAATGCTTGGAGTCGATTTAAGGGTTAAACCAATAAATGCAACTGGAATCCCACCATAAGTTTTGACTTTATAGGCAGGAAAGATTGTTTTGCTTGCATCATTTTTCATTGCTACGTTAGCTGCAAGGAAATTAAATTTTGCACCACTAAAATTTTTATTAATTTGGCAAGGTGCTGTACTTGTATATTGTTGACAACCGCCATTTTGCAAACGACGTAATTCATCTGTACCACGGTCAAATTCATGATTACCCACAGCATTAAAGTCAATTTGAATATCATTCATGACGTCAATGGTCGGTTCATCTAAAAATAAAGAAGAAGTGAGTGGGGACGCACTAATTAAGTCACCCGCTGAAACCACAGCATTATTCGGATTTTGCGCTCTAAGTTTCTTAATTGCGTCAGCAAAGTAACTTACACCGCCTACTGGAATACGTACTGTTTGAGATGCATCATTTGGGTTCGCTGCATCAACGTAGCGTTTAGGCGGTTCTAAATTTCCATGAAAGTCATTAAAGGCTAAAATATCGACAGTCTGGTTACTTCGTGGCGCAGATGTATTTGAGTCACTGTCATTGCTATCATTACATCCAGCCAATAACGTTACGGCCAGAGAAAGTGTTGTTACTTTAAATAGTGTTGTTAAATTTGTCATTTTTTATCATTTGATCAATTAAGATGGATAAAAAATACGCTTCTAGTATGAATGTTTGATGAAACATGCAACAAGCAAATATGTTGGAAATATTAAAATATGGACAAAAAACACAATTATCGAACAATATCTTAGCTAGCGGTGGTCTACAAACTCATTTTTTTTATTTAGAATAAATTTTTAATGACCTTATAAGATTTAATCAAGTGATTAATTTCACAAGATTAATATGAACCGGAGATAATTTATGCAATGGACTAAACCAGCTTTTACTGATTTACGCATTGGTTTTGAAGTTACGATGTACTTCGAAGCACGTTAATTCAGTTTCATCCAAATATGTCATAAGCCCTAGTCTTGTTCTAGGGCTTATCTCTTTCTAATAAGAAATTAATTTTATGTATATTTATGTTTTAGGTTCAGCTGCCGGAGGCGGGTTCCCGCAGTGGAACTGTAATTGCCCGAATTGTCATGGTGTGCGCACAGGTACAATCCAAGCCAAAGCCCGTACTCAATCATCAATTGCTGTTTCGGAAAATGGGACAGATTGGGTTTTATTAAACGCATCACCTGATATCCGTCAGCAACTTTTCGAATTTAAAGCAGCACAACCCGCGCGTAAATTGCGTGATACAGGAATAACAAACGTTATTTTAATGGACAGTCAGTTAGACCATACGACTGGGCTTTTAACCTTGCGTGAAGGTTGTCCAATGAATGTATGGTGTACAGAAATGGTTCACCAAGATTTAACGAGCGGCTTTCCAGTATTTAATATGCTCAAACACTGGAATGGTGGTCTTCAATACAATGAAATTAATCCTAAACAAGCCTTTAAAATTGATGGTTTCGAAAATTTAGAATTTTTGCCTTTAATTATTAAAAGTGCCGCGCCACCATATTCACCGCATCGAAATGACCCACATGACGGCGACAATATTGCTTTAATTATCAAAGATCATAAGACACAAAAGCAGTTATTCTATGCACCAGGTCTTGGAAAAATTGACGATCAAATCATGCAGATTATGCAGAGTTCAGACTGCGTCATGATTGATGGTACGCTTTGGACAGATGATGAAATGCAGCAAACAGGGGTTGGAACTAAAACTGGCCGTGAAATGGGGCATTTATATATTAGTGGCGAAGGTGGTTCACTGTCTTATTTAAATCAGCTAAACACACCTAAAAAAGTGCTGATTCATATTAACAATACCAATCCAATTTTAAATGAAAACTCTAGCCAATTTGCTGAGCTTAAAGCAAATAGTGTAGAAGTTGCCTATGATGGCATGCAGATTGAACTCTAAGGTGAAATATGACTCAAACACCTGAAGCTTTAACAACAGAACAATTTAAACAAGCCATTATCGATAAAGGCCAGTACTATCATATCTATCATCCATTTCACGTGATGATGTATGAAGGTCAAGCAACTCAACAGCAAATTCAGGCTTGGGTTGCAAACCGATATTACTATCAAATTAATATTCCGCTTAAAGATGCGGCCATTATGGCAAATTGCCCAGATCAGCGAGTCCGTCAAGAATGGATTCAACGCATGATCGATCAAGATGGTGAATATCCAGATGGCGGTGGTCGAGAAGCATGGTTACGCTTAGCCGAAGCTGTGGGCTTGAGTCGTGAACAAGTTATTTCTGAAGAACTGGTCTTACCAGGTGTTCGTTTTGCCGTAGATGCCTATGTGAACTTTGCACGCCGTGCTTCATGGCGTGAAGCAGCCAGTAGTTCTTTAACTGAACTTTTTGCCCCACAAATTCATCAGTCTCGACTTGATTCATGGCCGCAGCATTATCCATGGATTGATGATAAAGGCTATGAATATTTCCGTTCTCGTTTAAGTCAGGCACGTCGTGACGTTGAACATGGTTTAACAATTACGCTTGATTCATTTACGACTTTTGAGCAACAAGAACGAATGCTTGAAATATTGCAGTTTAAACTGGATATTTTATGGAGCATTCTAGATGCTTTAACACTTGCACATGTTCACAATGAAGCACCATATCACACTGTGACGAGCAAACGAGTTTGGCACAAAGGACTATTTAAATGAATAAAGAGCAGTTTGATTTAAACCTTGTGCCGACATGGCGACAGGGTTACCGTTTTCAGTTCGAGCCAGCTCAAAATGGTTTTGTGATTTTATATCCTGAAGGCATGATCAAGTTAAATGAAAGTGCAGGGGCAATTGGGCAATATATTGATGGGCAGCAAAATGTTTCTGCAATTATTGCTCAGTTAAAGCAGAAATTTGGTGATATTGCTGAGATTGATCAAGATGTAGTGGACTACATGCTGGTCGCAAAGCAGCAACACTGGATTGATTTAGTATGACAGAAGGTGTTGGCCTACCTTTATGGTTATTAGCGGAACTGACTTATCGATGTCCGCTACAATGCCCATATTGCTCAAACCCATTGGACTACGCTCAGCATAAAAATGAGCTAACCACTCAAGAGTGGTTTGATGTTTTTGATCAAGCACGTCAGATGGGTGCTGTTCAACTCGGTTTTTCGGGTGGCGAACCACTGGTACGTCAAGATTTAGAACAACTCGTTGCACATGCTCATCAGCAAGGGTTTTATACCAACTTAATTACCTCAGGTATGGGCCTTACCGAACAACGTATTGCTGATTTAAAACAAGCGGGTTTAGACCACATTCAAGTGAGCTTCCAAGCGAGTGACCCTGTGGTAAACGATGCCTTGGCAGGTTCAAAGCATGCTTTTGAACAAAAGTATGAAATGTGCCGATTGATTAAGAAATACGATTATCCAATGGTGCTTAACTTTGTTATTCATCGACATAACATTGACCAGATTGAACAAATCATTGAACTTTGCCTTGAGCTGAATGCCGATACAGTCGAGTTAGCAATTTGTCAGTTTTATGGTTGGGCTTTTTTAAACCGCCAAGGTTTATTACCCACACAAGAGCAACTGACACGTGCAGAACGGATTACCAATGAATATCGAGAAAAATTAAAAGCGCAAAATCATCCTTGCAAACTTATTTTTGTAGTGCCTGATTATTATGAAGAACGACCAAAAGCCTGTATGAATGGCTGGGGTAAAATCTTCTTTACAATTGCTCCAGATGGTATGGCACTGCCTTGCCATGCAGCACGACAATTGCCAATTTCATTTCCCAACGTCCGCGAACATAAATTGTCAGATATCTGGTATAAATCAACTGGATTTAATCATTTCCGGGGTGATGCATGGATGCCAGAAGGTTGCCGTAGTTGCCCAGATAAAGATCGTGACTTTGGTGGATGTCGTTGTCAGGCCTATATGTTGACTGGAGATGCGGCTAATGCCGATCCTGTATGTGGGAAATCGCCATATCATCAAATGATTGAACAAGCACGTACAGAAAGTCAGTTGGCTGCACCACTGCAAAATTTAGTATTCCGTAATAGTAGAAACTCTAAATCTTTAAGTGCCACACAAAATATTCCAGTCCACACGATTACAGATATATAGCAAGTAATAGGAATGCTCATGAAGCCTAGCCATATTCCAGTTTTTGATGGACATAATGATGCTTTGACACGCTTATGGCTAAGTGATCACCCAGATCCTGTACATGCTTTTATTCATGAACGATTAGCGGGTCATCTTGATCTAAAACGCTGTCAACAAGCTGGTTTTATTGGAGGAATGTTTGCGATTTTTTTACCTCCTTATGGCTATGTTCAACAGCATCATCCTAATAAGCTATTTGATCAAAATGCTTCTGATTTTACACAACAGCAAATTGAACAAATTTGTTTGGAACAACTCGATTTAGCTTACCAACTCGCTCAGCGCTCTAAAAATATTAAAATTTGCACATCAGTTCAAAATATTCAGGATTGTTTAGCAGAGCAAAAGCTAGCAATTATATTGCATATGGAAGGTGCTGAGGCTTTACAACACAACCCTGATTTACTCGATGTGTTCTATGAAAGAGGCCTGCGTAGTATTGGTCCACTCTGGAATAGACCGAGCCGCTTTGGACATGGTTTAAATGCCAAGTTTCCGCATTCGCCCGACACCGGAGCGGGTCTTACCAGCGATGGCAAAAACTTTATAAAACGCTGTGCCGATAAAAAGATGGTGATTGATGTTTCACACATGAATGAACAAGCTTTTTGGAATACGGTAGATATATTGCAGCAGCCAATTGTAGCAACGCACTCTAATGCACATGCTTTATGTCCTCAAGCACGCAATTTAACTGACCCACAACTCAAAGCAATACGGGAAAGTAAAGGTATGGTAGGCGTAAATTTTGATGTCGCGTTTTTACGATCAGATGGACAACGTAGTGCAGATACATCAATAGATGTAATTTTAGAACATTTAGAATATTTAATGGATCATTTAGGCGAAGAACATGTAGGTTTTGGTTCAGACTTTGACGGCGCACTCATTGGCACTGAACTTGAAGATGTAACGGGGCTACATCGCTTAATTGAGCGTATGCAACAGCGTGGTTACTCTAAAACACTGATTGAAAATATATGTCTTAATAATTGGATGAGGGTGCTTTATAGAGTTTTTGGTCAGTAATGAATGACTAAACAGAGTTAATCTACAGAATCATAACTGTTTTTTTATTGGCCGAAATGACTAAAAAAACACAAATAGTTTAATTGTCAACCATTCGGTATATTCACTACACTCAACCTTACTGAATGTAAGAACATTTGGTATTTCAGGTCTTTTGTGGTTTTCACATTACCCATTTCTTTATGAGAAGTAGAAATGGGTTTTTCTTATCCCAATCAAATAAACGTGATTTTCATCACAAGAATCACTAATTATTGGTAAAACCCCTCAATCCCATCTTGACTAAAAGTTCAGCATTAAATACATTTATAGTGTATTCAAAGATAATAAGATTGCTTAAAGCAATTCATAATACTGCTTAATCCTGAAATACAGTAAAAAGCCTATTCAACAAACAGAATAGGCTTTTTGCTTTGTATCAAAATTTATTTTTTTAACTATTAGGCTATTTAATTAACATAAAAATTAAATACCTTACAAAAGCGGAGCAAATGAAAGCCCTTAAATAACAAATTATATGCTATTAGTTTAAGTTGATTTCTCAAAAGTTACTCCATCAATCGAAGAGGTGCAAAATGTTAAAGTCAATTTTAGTGATAGGAACAGGTATTGCGATTGGGATGTGTGTCTACAAGAAGAAGCAGAAGAACAGTAATAGTTTTAACACGGATCACGATACTGACTCAGTAAGTAGTAAAGATAGTGCTAAAACTAAAGATGATGGCTCAGTTGATAACGCTGTACGAGTTTAGAATTAAATAAAAAGGGTTCAGAAAATGAACCCTTTAATTTTTATTAAAATCAATAATTATTTTATATAGATTAACTTAAAGATAATATTTAAATTAAATAATCACTCAACTATTCATTTAATTATTACAAAAATGTGATTAAAACAAAAAAAACACTTTCATTATTAAAATTTACATATTGTATCTGTGAAGGCTATATTATTAGCGATGCGGATAATAAAAATGGATACTAGAATGTCAAAGCGCCATATTTTAAAAGAAGTAAATGCCAAAAGTATGTGTGGTATGGAAATTGTTGTTGAACAAATTTATGAAAATATTTATGAAAAAAAAATTGTCGAAGCTGGAATAGAGCAAAATTGGTTACCACTTTCTAAAATTGTGATTTCGGATAAAGTCATTAATTTAGATCAGGATAATACCTTTGCTCACCCAAGAACAGGCAAGGTCTTTAAAGTCCTGAACTTTTAATAAGTTTGAGTTCACCAGATCACTTACACGTTATAAATAATTGAGGTGATTCCTACAGAGGTGTCGCCTCAATGTCTTTCAGTAAGAGCTGATTTTTCCCATTAACGCTTTAATTAAGAGAAATTGCATTTCATGACTCGTGATTAACTAAAAAATAGGGTAATTTGTTTATAAAGTTTTTAAGTAAACACTGATTTTTTATGATAATTGAGATAGAAACACATCCACTAGAACCCTTTTTACCTGAAAATGCGCGTTTACTCATGTTAGGTAGCTTCCCACCACCGCGTAATAAATGGAAGATGGATTTTTACTATCCAAATTTCCAAAATGACATGTGGCGAATTTTTGGCTTAATCTTTTTCCAAGACAAAACTTACTTTTTAAGTGAAAACCAAAAAAACTTTAATGAAGAACGTATCCGAAATTTCTTAATTGAAACAGGCATTGCAATCTTTGACACTGCTTACCAAATTAAACGACTAAAGGGGAATGCCGCCGATAAATTTCTGGAAATCGTAACACCAACAGATCTTACTGTTTTGCTTCAGCAGATTCCTCTGTGTCAGACCATCATGACCACAGGTGATAAAGCCACTGACACTTTAATTTCTGTGTTACCAGAGAACACTGAAAAGCCGCTTATAGGAACATCTACGTCGACTTACTTTGCAGGAAGAGATATTAATTTATACCGCTTACCATCTTCGTCTAGAGCTTATCCATTGGCACTAGAGAAAAAAGCAGAAGCTTATCAAAAATTCTTTAAAGATATTGGTATTTTATAAGCAGAGGTAGGGCGCTCTTACTTACATCATCCATTCAACTGGCAAATATGAAACGGCTTTAATCATTGTACGTTGGAAAAGACTCGTATCTGGGTCTTTTTCATATTCAATAACTTTTCCATTCGACTGATGATCTAACCAAACGATTTTTCCTTCACTGTTTAACTTAAGTTGATAGGCGACTTGTGGTAAATGCTGATCAAGCATGACCGAAATTTGAGCTTGTAATTGACTCGATTCAATCACAAGGCCAACCTCAGTATTTAAGTAAGTTGAACGTGGATCAAAGTTAAAAGAACCAATAAATACTTTACCGTCTACATCAAAAAATTTGGCATGCAAGCTCGATTTATTTTTACCTTTTGCTGGAATCACACTTCCAGTCACCACTTCATACCATGTTCTACGTCTGCGTTCTAAAAATGGCTTAAACTCAAATAGTTCTACACCGCTTTTCAGCATTTCAGCTCGGTATTTACTATAAAAAGCATGCACAATTGCCACATCATTTGCAGCAAAAGAATTGGTTAAAACCCTGACTTTAACACCTTGAACTTTCAACTGTTTTAAATAGTAAGCGCCTTGCTGCGTAGGAACAAAATAAGCTGAAGCCAATTCGATGTGCTGCTTTGGCTCACCCATAATGGCCATAACTTGACCATAAAGCATCTCTTCTTTAGAGGCGGTTCCTAAGATCTTTTTCGGTGAATCTGCAACAAAATATGCTTTTGACCATTGAATTGGATAGTGCTCTAGAAGTTCTTTTAAATAAGTTTGAGCATCATAAAGTTTATCTTCGGTTTGAGTATGATTTTCGCTTTCATGAAGCAAATTATGATAATGCTGTCGTAAAGATTGCAAGTGGTGGACAGCGCAAGTCCCAACCAGTTCAGTAGCGTCTTGGCTTAACTCACTTTGCCAGAAATCATTAAAAACTGCTTGAGCATGCTGTACTGTATGCCCATAAAATAGAATATCTAGATCTGTAAACTGAAACTTACTACTTGCATCAAAATACTCACTACTGATATTTCGACCGCCTGTTACTGCAATCAAGCCATCTGCAATAATTAATTTATTATGCATGCGATGATTTACTTTCTTGAACCGGAAAATATAGTCCAAGATTCTTATATATCTGAATTTGTATGGATTAAATAAACGAATTTCAAAGTTAGGATGGTGTAGAAGGCTTCTTAGAACACCATCAAGTTTTACTCCATTTTGATCGTCAATGAGTAACCGAACTTTTACACCACGATCAGCCGCCGTTAACAGCTCGTGCAGTATTAAGTTTCCAACAAAATCATTTGTCCAAATATAGTATTGTAAATCGATTTTTTCTTTTGCATTTCTAATCAGATACATACGAGAGGCGATACTGATAAAAGCATCATCTAATGCCACAAAAGCAGTTAATCCTTTTTTTGTTTTTTCTGTAGCTTGTTCATCACTCAACCAATTAAAGCTATTCGTCACTGTATCATTCTCATCAGGGTCGTATGTATCTTTATACGACGGTGTATTTGTAAAGCCCCAAGCATTTAATGCCATATTACTGTACTGCTGATATAATTGATGAATTCTAAGCATATTAATTTTTCAAACTTATAAATTAATTAAATATCAGAATTTTAGTTAAATTTTTTCACTACCCCCGATATCCAATCAACTATATGTACGCCAAATGGTTATTTATATAGCTATATTTGGCATAAAATTGTTAAAATAAGAAGAAATATGCACCAAATCTACACCAGAAAAAATGGAGCTTCCTAAACCGATTAAACGTGCCGAAACTTATCGTATCACCGTGACTTTTAACAAACAAAGATATTCTTGTACACAAGATCCAGCAAAAAAATGTGAGCAATGGGTAGCAAAACTACTTGAATTAAAATCTGAAGAGGCTCAAATAGAAAAAGGTATTAAACCCAATTCTTCATTTAAAAACGGTTGTCAGAAATATTATTTAGAAAAGGGCATAAAGTTAATATCTAAAGATATAGGTACTTAAGCGTTCCATCCCCCATGTCCTTTTTTATCAATTTTACTTAAGTTGTTAAAAAAAGGCGCTGCTGATCACTTTCCTGCATGGAAAAAGGCAGGCGGTAAGATCTTGAATAGTTTGGCTCACCATCATGTAGCTAAAAAGAAGTTGTTTCTGACATGAAAGTCTTTCACTGTAAGCGGACTAGGTTCGTGCTTCTTATAAGTGTAATGTGCATTCTGTTATCAAGATGCACAGCTCACACGAATATATTTCTATTTGGATTAGGGCAATTAACAAAGGCCCTGAAAAATAAGGGCCTTTGATTGACTTTTACTAAGGTATTAAAACCTAAAAAGAGATTTTTTGGCCATCTAATGGAATCAATACTTTATTATCAATTCCTTTTTCTTTTACATAATCCGAAAGCTGCTTACGAGTCACAGACATATGATTAATTGCATCCATATGAACTGCAATAATCTTAGCATAAGGTGCCTTCTTGATAGCATGAGCTGTATCTTCTTTTCCCATAATAATAGATTCTTTGAATCCATTAATTAGTGCATTACCCGTATTTAAGACAATAAGGTTAGGCTCAAAATTTTCTATCGTTTGACCAACTGCAGTGTTCCAGATTGTATCGCCAGCAAGATAAATCGTTTCATGTCCTTTAGCTTCAAAAACGATACCCATCGTTTCTCCCAAACCTTTCTTTAGCTCTGGGTTTTTATACATCTTATCTGTGCCATGCTGACCAATGATCTTTGTTAAAGTAACCCCTTCAAAAACAGTCTTCGTTAAAATGCGAACATCTTTGAAACCTTGTCCTTCAACAGTTTTTTTGTCTTCAGAATTTTGAACAAATATAGGCAATGTTTTAGGAGTTACTTTTTGAGCAATATCATCCCAATGGTCTAAATGCGTATGTGTAATAATAATGGCATCAACGTCTTGTAAAATTATTTCTGCTTTCATAGGTAAATCTACAAAAGGGTTACGTAAATAGCTTCTATAAGTGTTAGCAAACCCATCATAGTATCCTTTAGGTGCAAACATGGGATCTACAAGGAACATAGTATCGGCATACGTAATTTTTAAAGTAGCATTACGTATCTCTTGTACTTCAGTAATTTTAGAAGTATCTCGTTGAGTAACATCATTGGCAAAAGTAATTGAGGAGCCGAATGTTAATAATAGGGTGATTAAGGAGTGTCTTAAAAAAAAATTCATGATTTAACGCTCATTTATTTCAATAAATACTATTATTATCAAATTAAATTATCTTAATACTGTCCTTTAAGACAATATTCGATGAGATTAGGTCAAAAGTTTAAAGTTAATTAAATTATTTAAAACTCATTTTTTTAATTGTATAAATACTTTCTATTAAATCATTAAAATGTTATTTTTTTTAAAGACATCGAATATTCTCTTGATTTATAAAAAAATCTAAACATGATTAAAACATTTTTAATTGGCCTCATTCCATCGCAATATGATCATGTGTCGACTCGCTTTCTATTACTTATCTTCCATAAAATAACTAATCAATTATTGAAATGAGTAGTGGTTTTAGTTCGATATAAAGCACATTACCCCAAACCTGGTTTGGTCAACGATTTCATTAGCAAAGGGAAGCCTTGGTACAGCTTTGGTTGTGTTTCCAACATCTATCATAATGAGCCGATGAGAGCGTCGGTCAGGTTTTATATTAGATTCGGAGTTATACTTTTACCTATATTAAGAATGAATTCCCACTAAACTGAATAAGGAAAATTTAAATACTTCATTATGGTTAGGGAAAAGAAGATGAGCTATGATAATTAATAGCTGATTTACTCTAGTTAAATAAAAAGGTTAATTCAATCTTGAATGAACCTTTTTATAAAAAATAAATTTAACTAAGCTAGTAGCTCTGGTCCCCTGAAGCTTCTTCTCCATTCACTAGGACTAACATTAAAACGTGCTTTGAAGCTTTGGCGAAAAGATATAGGCGATTGATAACCTACCATTTCAGCAATCGTTTCAATACTGGCGCTGGTAGTTTCAAGTAATTCTTGGCTTTGCTGAAGACGCTGAGTATTCAGCCACTCTCCAACAGTGATTCCTGTAGCTTTTAAGAAATGGCGAGTAAAGGTTCGTCTGCTCATATTGGTAAAATCTGCAAGAGAATCTAAATCGTGGGGCTTTGATAAATTACGACGAAGATAGTCAAGTAATTCGTTGATCTTCTCATCTTTAGTATTCATTGGCACTGGATGCTCGATAAATTGGGCTTGTCCACCTTCACGGTATGGAGGGACGACCATTTTTCGTGCTACATGGTTTGCCTCACTACTACCATAGTGTTCACGAACAATATTGAGACAGCAATCAATTCCAGCTGCTGTACCTGCAGAGGTAACTAATCGCTCATCATTGGTGTATAGAGAATTACTATTGAGATGTATATCAGGAAAACGTTCTCTAAAGTCCTGTTCAAATTCCCAATGTGTTGCTGCACGGCGGTTTTTAAGTAGGCCTGCATAAGCAAGTACATAAGCTCCCAAACATAAGCCAACAATTTCAGCGCCCCGTTTCCATGCATTAGAAAGCTCATCAAGAAATTGCTGTTCAGGCTTTTGATCTGGATGACTCCAATACGGAATAATAATAATATCAGATGTTCTTAAAAGATCTAAACCATGTTCTACCTCAATGTGGAATCCCATATCTGAACGAACAATTCCTGGTTTTTCAGCACAAACTTTGACATCAAATAAACCAGGAGTGACAGCTTGTCCAAAAATCCAAAAGGGAATGGAGAAATGAAATGGGCTTACTCCTGTAGTGGCTACTACGGCTACGGAAAGAGAGGGCATATTATTTTTCCATCTTAATTCTGACTATTAAAAGACCAAAGTTTCACCGTCTTCAGGAGTTAAAACTTTGCTTTCTATTCCATGTAACTGCGTAAACTCACATAATGTCTTACGTTTTAAAAGACAATGATTAATTACTCCCATATGTGAAGCACAACATGAGTTAAAACAATACCATACGCATCGCCTTCAGTTACATTGGTAAAAATAAGTATATTCTGAATAGGAGTTAAGGATAATTAGGTTGCTGGTCAACCTACGATGTAATTAGGTCAATCTTAACCGCCTTCTGGGGCGGTTTTTTAATCGATATAAAATATTTAAGGTTCTTGTCTAGGCGCTGAATTCATATCATGTCGAACTCTACTTATGTTTTCATAAATGATTTTACGCATTCTATTTACTGCACCTAGTGGTTTATGTTCAGGTAGGGCATGCCACGGTGTAAAAGACAGATTTTCACAGAACTTGTTTTGTTCAGGGGTATCAAAGTTTTGCTTTGGAATGTGAATAGTTGCTACTTGATAGAAAGGAGCTGCTTTTTCATCCCATTCTGTCATCGCATCTTCTACTAGCATTTTACTTGAAGTTCTCGGTTGAATAAGGAACTCCATACAGGCGTCATTATTTTGCAAAGTATTTTTTAAAGCTTCTCTTAAAAAATCATGACTAGGGTTTTCAGGTAGATTATTGGGTGTTACCGAACAAGCACGAACTGAATATTTAACTGCTTGTCGATCATTACCAAGTCCTAACTGATAGGGAATCATAGACCAGTAACGTGCATAGAGTGGATTTGTAATTTTTGAGTTACGTGCTCCCAGTGCATTCATAGTTCCCTTAAAACCTAAGGCAAATGGAATATGAAGTTTTCTAATCATATTGTTGCTATTCACATCATTTATAAAAGAAAGGTATCGTTTAGCATCATTGGCAAAAAAGACAGGGTGATTAATCATAATAAAATCTTGGGTAGTTGCTTGCTTTTCACTTTCTAAAATTTTCTCTCCAGATACACCTAAAAGTTTTATGGCGATTCCTCGTGCATCTTTGTCAATGTCAGCACTAGAGGCGTCATTAGAAGCATTGGAAAAACGAATCCATGCTTGATAACTTTGGTTTGGGATAAAAACGCCTTTAGCAAATTGAGCAGGTATATTTTTTGAGACATGAAACTCGGCTCGCACACACCCATGGGCTTTAGGATGTGCATCACGTAAAGCATTTCCTGCTGTATATTGTTCACGAATTGACTTTTCAATGACTTGAGCTATGTTTTGGGCTAAAGCTTCCTCATTGGGCTGTAACTTTTCCCCTAAAGCTGTATCAACTTTTGAGTAAATGAGACTTTCTGGAGATGTCTTTAATGGTGTGGTTCTTTGGGAATGTAAAGTTTCACTACAACCTGTGATTGCAAACACAAGAGGAGTAAATACAAACAACACCCTAAAATGTATAGGCTGTATAAAATTTGACATTTATTATCTCCTCAGTGCACAAATATTTTTGGATAATATTAAGTTTAAGTGTTTAACTTTATTTTGAGCTTTATAAAAACTATTAACTGTAAATAATTTAAACCTCATTGTTACTTATCTGAACAATAAAATAAGAATTATTATTTAATATAAAACCTCTTAATACATTAAGAGAATGGCGACATGATAACTACTCCACAAAATGTGCAAGATAATTCTAATTCATCACCCTCACCAATCATTCAAAATACACTTATTGATCGGTTTAGTCCTATTTATTGGCGAATAGACGGGCCACAAACGATGTCTTTTGCCATTACGAATTATGGCAATGGTTTTGAAGCATCTTTTAGAGCACGGATGGCAAATGATCTGGTAGGAATTAGTTGGGATTCTTCTGACACTAAAGACCATAAATTTTTAGCCTATGAAACCCAATATAGCTATGCAGGGGTGGTTTGGGACTTTGATATTGAATTGTCAGCCTCTATGCCAGTGCTTAATAATCCAAGTTTAACGCCGACTTTAACGGTGTACTATAATGACAGTGGTGTAGATAAAGTTGCATATATTGTCCTATTTAATTACGCAAATAATCCTTCCTCGCGAACGGCACATATTCATATTAACTGGGATACCGTAAAAGCCGGATTTTCTGCTACAGATAGCTTTCCGGTGACTAACATTCAGCGGATCTCATTTTCTGGTTTCACTAGCGATTATAATGGCCAATCAGCCACACCTCTAAGCCAACCAGAAGATGGCTACATTCGTCTGACCAATTCCGTTGTAACAGGAACAAATGCAAAGTTAAATTTGAGTCGTGTTGTTGTACCTCAGCATAACTATGGTATTTGTACAAGCTATGATGACCATTACGATTTAAACCCACAGCGTTTAGTCAATAATATGGCCGCTTTGGGATATCAAGGTTTGGTTAATCACTATTGCGGAATGTCGCATTACCCTGAAATGACATGGAAAAGCGATATTAATAAATGGCAAATACCAAATACATTGGTTACAGGTGAGTCAGTTGTTAACCCATGTACACGTAAATGGCATGAGAAATATGCTCAGGCTTTACATAGCGCTAGTATGCAACCCATCTTTGGCGTAAGCTTTGAAATGTATTCCTTGGGAGCCAATGAGTATTGGGCACAACGTGACTGGAATAGTAATTTAGGTCGTACAGGTTATGAACCACCAAGTTATTTCTTTAGTTTAAGTGACCAAAATGCTTTGGCATATCTACATAAAGTCTTTATTGAGTTTGCAGATGCAATGGTCGTAGGGGGATGTGATGTAAACATGCAGATTGGTGAACCGTGGTGGTGGTATAACACTGGCACAAACTTACCTTGTGTGTATGATTATCCAACAAAGCTGGCCTTTAATGCAGATACAGGTTTATATGCACCAGATTTAGGCACAATTTATGAAGCAATGAATAAAACAGGAACGCCATATGATGAGTTTAAAACATGGCTTAGAAATAAATTAGGGCAAACCTGCCAAGATATTCGCACTGTTATCAAAGCAAAATATTCGACTGCCAAGGTTAGTCCGCTCATTTTCTTTCCTTCGATTCAATCTCCAATTCAGACTTTAGCCACTTATATTAACTATCCAAGTGAGCATTATTCGTATCCTAATTTTGATTACATGATGACAGAAGCTTATGACTGGCTTTTAGAAGCTCGATTAGACTTGGCACATCAGGCAGTTTCCCAAATACCAATACAAGGGCTAGGTTATCCTGCAAATAAAGTTGTTTACCTATCAGGTTTCGTTCCTGATGCATCTATTGCTTATATTTATGGATTTGATAAGACCAAACCCTATCGAACACCCATTTGGCAACGAATTTTTGGTGACATGAAAAATAATGTTTCTTTGGGTTTAATGAAGCAATTTATCTGGGCATATCCACAAGTCATGCTTGATTCAATTACGATCGATACAACTCAAGCTCCAAATGGCTTCTTTGTTGAAAATATGCTTTATTCACCAATTAGTGATAACACCCCATATCCACCAGATATTTACCTATAAGTAAATATAACTCCTTTATAAGATAAGTGATTTAATAAAAAACCTCTTCTAGTAAGAGGTTTTCTTCTTTTTGAAACTGAGGCTTGCTTAGACGTACCTGACTGGCTATGCTGTGATGGATTGTCATGAAAGCCAATTTTAATTTAAGCAAATTAAGCTCTTGTATTACAGTTACATCATCTATTTTGCTCGACTATAAATACCGAATGATTTAAAGGAAACCCAAAGATGAAATCTCGTGCAGCTGTCGCCTTTGCCCCAGGAAAACCTTTAGAGATTGTTGAAGTTGATATTGCACCACCTCAAGCAGGTGAAGTTTTAATAAAAATTACCCATACAGGGGTATGTCATACCGATGCTTTTACATTATCTGGCGATGACCCAGAAGGTGTTTTTCCTGCAATTTTAGGTCATGAAGGTGCAGGTGTTGTGGTTGAAGTGGGTGAGGGTGTAACAAGCGTTCAACCTGGCGATCACGTGATTCCACTTTATACAGCTGAATGTAAAGAATGCTTATTCTGTAAATCTGGAAAAACCAACTTGTGTGTTGCAGTACGTGCTACTCAAGGTAAAGGTCTAATGCCAGATGGAACCACGCGTTTTTCTTATAATGGTGAACCGATTTATCATTACATGGGTTGTTCAACATTTAGTGAATATACGGTAGTTGCAGAAGTATCTTTAGCAAAAATCAATCCTGAAGCGAATCATGAACAAGTATGTTTACTTGGATGTGGTGTGACTACTGGTATTGGCGCCGTGCATAACACAGCTAAAGTACAAGAAGGTGATTCTGTTGCTGTATTTGGCTTAGGCGGTATTGGTTTGGCTGTTGTACAAGGTGCGCGTCAAGCAAAAGCTGGGCAAATTATTGTGGTAGACACCAACCCAGATAAATTTGAACTTGCTAAGCAGTTTGGTGCTACAGATTTCTTAAACCCTAAAGATTACGATAAACCAATTCAACAAGTTATTGTAGAAATGACAGGCTGGGGTGTAGACCATTCATTTGAATGTATTGGTAACGTCAATGTTATGCGCTCAGCTCTAGAGTGTGCACATCGTGGTTGGGGACAATCCGTTATTATTGGTGTTGCTGGTGCCGGTCAAGAAATTTCAACTCGTCCATTCCAGTTAGTTACAGGCCGTAAATGGTTAGGTACTGCTTTTGGTGGGGTAAAAGGCCGCTCACAACTTCCAAAAATGGTCGAAGATGCTATGAAAGGTGATATTCAACTTGAGCCTTTTGTTACTCACACCATGCCTTTACAAGATATTAATACTGCTTTTGATTTAATGCACGAAGGTAAATCAATTCGTACTGTTATTCATTTCTAATTGAAATAAAAAGGGCTGTGATTCAGCCCTTTTTTACAACTTATAGTTTTATATATTAAATGGCATTACCGCACATATCAGTTGTGCCTTGAGGATAGTTAAACTGTAGGGCATTATGGTCGGTAATGAGTCCATTGGATAGCTCTTGTCCAAATAAATTTGTAGATAGAATTTCTATATTTCCATTCATTGAGAAAGCTAATTTTTGTAGTGCGCCAGGTAATATAAATTGATATCCTTCATCAATACCATTAGAAATAAATCCGACTTGCTTAGTATTCTGATTAATGTAAACACCTAAGCGTTGATATTCATTTTTGTTATCTGTCATTTTTTTGTTTTTAAAATAATGATCGATAAGTTCATAATCTCCCACCTCTGATGATAAGCTATGATATAAACGAGGTGGATTCTCACCAAACTCAAAATCCTGAGCACCAATATCAAAATGATAATTTGATCTAATTGTATAGTTATTATCAGTTATACCATTAAAACTAATGTCAGCTGAATAAGACGAGGTGCTTGAAGAAAGTGTGGGTACTTTAAGCTCCATCTCAAAAGCAATAATACCTTTATTAGGTAATAAAAAATCACCTTCATAACTTGTTGAATTCATTTTTGCCTTACTTTTTGCATTATAATCAAGATAACCGTAATTATCTTCCGTGACAGGCTCCACTTTAAAACCAAATTTTTGACCATTTATCAATGGAAATATTTTCATAGGCGGTCGATCAAGGTTCTGAGTGTTAAATAAATCATAATCTTTTTGAGTCGCGTCAAAATTATATTGGCAGACTGGGGCAGAATTAAGGGAGTTGGTTTGGGGTAAAAGCATCTGAGGCGCTACTTTGTCACTCTTTGCAGATGATGAGATGCTTTTAGATGTTACTTTTTGGCTTGATTCATTACGCGATACGGTAGTCGTATTATCAGAAGATACCTCATACATAGCCCAACATAATGTAATTGCACTAACAACAACTATGCCTATTTTTTTCATAAAATATTCCTATCGAGTTAAGTATTAAATTTTTAGAAAGACATTGATAAAGTAAAATTTATTATTAAGAATTAATTATTTGAAATTATTTAATTTATGAACTATTGAATATGATTAATCATATTCAATAGTTACAGTAGCCATTGCACGTACTTTACCAACAGTCACATTTGTGGCTGTTTGATAGTAGCGAGCAGTCATTGGTACGTTATATTGAAGTGTCTGGTTAGAAGACAATGTACCTAAGGCTAATTTGTCACCTTTTTTGATGACCTGATTATTATTTTGATAATTCCAAAGTAGTTGTACGCCCACACCATTAGCTTTTTCAGATGCAGCAGCTGTATTTGTTAAAACCTGATTGTTTGTTCCGTCTTGGGTAAAGTCGTAAGTTAAACTAATGAGGTTTTTCTCTTCATAACCTGTCGGGTTGATACCCCCATTACATAAGATGTTCATATTAAAAGTTTGTTCACCTTGAGTAGAACCAACGCCTTTGAAACCTGCTTTTGTTACTGTTGGAAGCTGTACAACTTTATTAATATTACCTTGAATTTCACATGAAGAAGAAGCAATGGTAATTGCATTACCATAAACTGTACTGGTTAAAAAAGGGCGGTTCATATAACCATTTACATAGTAACGACTATATAAGCCAGGAACCAACGTGCCAGAACCTGTTTGTGGAGCAGTTTTTATGATTTCAACAACGAAATAGCCTTGATCAAGTCTGTAAGTTGTATATGGCGTAAGCGAACGCGTATACGGATAGAAACCAGAGAAGTTGGTCGCATTTTCAGCTTCTCGATACAGCCGAATACCAATCCCAGGAATATTGGTAGAATAGATACTGTTCCCTAGAGAACTTAAAGGATAATTTTGAGTTAATGCTGCGGTAATAGTGTCACTATAAGAAGTACAACTTAGTGTGGAGCCATTAGGATTAATAGGAAAAGTTGCTTTTGTTAAAACTTTTCCCACGGCATCACTTGGCCGCACCACAACTCTCCCAACAGCCATAGAAATATCAAGTGTAGTAAACCCAGAACTAAGTGTACAATAAGCATTAGCTTCACTATATACACCAAGGCCAGCCGTAAATAAGAAACCTGTTAATAATATTCTTTTCATTTGCAGACAGCCTCAGTCATTACCATGCTTTGTTGCTTATTTTGCAACTGATTACTAATGTTGTACTCAACTGAACAACGCTCATTGCTTTCATCGCCCCATTTCACATAGAGACGATCTTGAGCAAGTGGAGTACGTAAGTAAATCATACTACCTTGTGCAACAATACCTACTGCTTCATCTTTCTGATTAAAGACTTGAGCTGCAAACGGTAAACTGTTGCCATCTACAGTTTTACTATTAATGTAAACTGCATAACCTGTTTTAGTTGCAAAATCTACTTTAGCGATTGCACCCGCAAAAGGAGCAATACGTTGACTTGTTTCTTCAAGTTCTACTTTGCTAGACATCTCTTGTGGGTCAAGGGTAATGTCATTAAGACGATAAGGAGTTACATAAGGAACTACCGCGTAACCTGCTTTATTCACGCTTAAACCAACGGCATTATTAACTTTTGCTCCAGCAGCTTCTGGTGCATGCACAAGTACCATCGTTTGGCCTTGCTCAGGTCCAAATAAAATACCTTCTGAATGTGCAACCACGCTACCAGTTAAGCTAACCATTGCTTGTTGGTAAGAATCAGCCACACTATAAGAGCCGCCAACAGTTGTATAGTTAGTACGATAACGACCATTTACGTTAAATGACGGATTTGCATAGTCTTGATGAGACATTGAAGCGCCGTAACTAAAGCGATCTCCAACCATTCCACTTGCACCAACAGTACGGCTATTTTCAGAAGCAGTAACGTTAACGTTAACCGAATTCTTTTTGAAATCAATCGGGAACGATAATGTCATTAAATATTCAGTATCGTGTTTTTGATTCGTTGAGCCGTAATCAACTTTACGATTAATTGCAGATAAACCGTAAGTTAAGCCATGGAAATTATTACTATAACCAAGCTGATATTGTTTAGTACTTTCACTACGGTTCCAATAGTCAACCCACGAACCCACTACATAGAAGTTACCCCAACCTTCAGGTAACCCTTGGTTTAGGGTAATTTGGAATTCACTACGTTGGTGACCAGCAGAGTAGGTATTGATACCTTTTTCTTCTAAATCACGGATAAGTAGAGCGTCACGCAATTTATAGAAGTTTTCTGTCGAGTAACGATAAGCTGCTAGTGTTAAGTTTGTGTTAGTCGGCGTAATTAACTTACTGTAGCTTAAACGGAAACTTTGTCCCGACTGTGATGACTGTTTTTCAAACTCAGCTTCAGAATGTGTAACGTCAAATGCAATCGCACCAATTGGCGTAGCAAAAGCAGCCCCTAATAACACAGCGGCATAATTTTCAGAAGCTTGAAGTCCGGTATAACCCGTTAAATAGTTATTAATACCTTGTTGATACTTACCCTGAACCACCCAAGGATTAAGATCAATATCACGATCGCGAAACTGACCTACAGTTAAAGAATAACGATTCATGCCCGGGCGTAACATCTGCACAACAGATGCATAAGGTACAGCAAATTTCTGTATTTCACCGTTTGCCTCAATAACAGTAACTTCAATTTCACCACCAAAACCAGTAGGGTAAAGGTCATTAATTTCAAAGTTACCTGGTGCAACAGTTGTTTGATAGATAAGTTGGCCTTGTTGGCGAACTTCAATTTTTGCATTGGTTTTCGCATTACCACGAATACGCGGAGCGTAACCCAACATACTATTCGGCAGCATTCGATCATCGCTTGAGAAATCGATACCACGGTAGCCATAAGAGTCAAATACTTCGCCGTTTGTAAAGCTATCCCCGAGTGTTAAAACACCACGATATTTCGGAAATGCACGTTGTAAGTAAGTACTTGTTTCTTCATAACTCGATTTAGATTGATTTTCAGCAGGAGTATCTTGCCATTGCCACTGACCATTGTGGCGTAATTGCCAGCCGCCTAAATTTAACCCAGCAGTGATTCCCATAAATGCATTTGACGTTTCACTTTTGTCACTAGAATGAGTAAACGTCTTATACGCACTACCGTTATAAGATAGAAAAGCGGCATTAATTCCACGATCCCATAAACTTGGGTCGACATAGCCTTGCGCATTTTTTTGCAAAGCAACTTGCGGAATCGAAATATCTACACGTAAACGAGAGTTATCAAACTCATAAAATGCATTTTCAACCCACTCTTCAATTTTATAACAACTGCTATTTTCTTTTTGAAGAGGAGCGTGCTGCGCTAAAATCTCTTGTTTTACACCATATTCAGCAAGAGTATTTCCAGTAAAGCAGGTTACAGCATTTTTATTTGATTCTAATGCTTTAAAAAACATACGACGTTTGCCAAACCATTGGCCATTTACATAAACGTCAACATTATATTCACCCGGTAAAATAGGATTACCGTATTTAAAACGAGAAATATCAACTTTTTGAGCATCACCAATTAAAAAAGCAGAATCAAATTCAGCTTCTACAGGAGCACTCGCGACTGTTTCTTCAGCGTGCACGAATACAGGCATTGTCATTGTGACAACACCAGAAGCCAAGTAATAACAAATATGGCGTTTTAATAATTTATAAGATTCTTGCCTTTTTTTTGGCATAACTAAGTCCGCCTACTCACATAATAGGTGCTTAAATTTATTAAAAAGATAAATCTGATTACTGAAGTTTTATTTGGTGTTCGACTCGACCACCATAGTCATTGACATTCATAAAACTCATATCTTGAAGATTGCCGTTCTTAAGCTGAACAGATTCTTCAGAAAAAGGTTTAATCATTAACCCTTGAGGTAATAAATCAACTTTTTTATCACCTGCCTTTTGGTAAACAGAGGTCATCGTGATATGAAAAGGAGTTGGATTTTTTACCGTTAAATTTTGACCAGATTTAACCCATTGAAGCTTATCAGCTGCTAAATTCGCATCGTCTTTAATCGAAGCCGGACGATAGAAGAATTTAATTCGTGAACGAATCGCAAGCTGTAAGAAATTATCAGGTGTCGTATCTTCACTTTTTGAAGTTGGTCTTGGTGGAATATCTAAAATATTCAACCACAAAACCGTTTCTTGCTTTTGATTTAACTGAGAAGCAGTGGGTAAAGCAGTAATACGCAGAGTCTGACTTTTTGTAGCTTCAACACGAGAAATAGGGGGAGCAATCATAAAAGGAACTTTTGACTGATCCGGAGTGCTTTTTGAGTCGCCTTCATCAAGCCAAGCTTGAACAAGGGCTGGTTTTGAACCGTTATTGCTAACTTGTAGCGTAATTTCTCTAGCATCCGAAGGATAAATTACACGGGTACCATGAATTACAATTTCTGCGTGAGTAGCAGGTGCCCAAACTGCTGAAGCAAATGCCAAACCTAACAAAAAATTATAACTGTTCAATTTCATTTCAGAATTCTCAACCAAGAAAGATTCGGGAAAGCGCCACAAAAAGAGGGTTTCTATAAATTATAGAAACCCTATCATCCATCAATTATTGATAGATAATTGTGTATTGAACAGAAGTATTTACTTTACCAGCTGTAGAAGCACCAGTTGCATAGTACTCAGCATAGTAGTTAAGGTCCGCGCTACCAGCAGCAGCTACGTCAACCCATTGAGAGTTCGCTTGAGCACCGTTTGCACCCGCAGCAAGAACTGGGATGAAGTTGTTGTTACTACCTAAAAGTTGAACATTAACGTTTTTAGCACCAGTAGCGTCTTTGTTAAGTAAACGACCAGTATTAAAGTCAACGTTAGCACCTGGTTCGAAGTAAGTAGCTACTTTACCTTCAGAACAGTTAGCTAATTTAATTTGGAAAGGAGTACGACCTGCAACAGCCCCTGCAACAGCTAAAGTTTGTTTAGAAACAGTTGGAAGAGTAACTGTGAAATCTTTACCAGCTGGGGTAACGATGTCACAAGTTTTGTCTGTAACTAAACCATTAATTGTAATTGTACCATCAGCAGCTTGAGCATTCGCAATCCCTACAACCGAAAGAGCAGCGATCAAAGCAAGTTTTTTCATAGTGTTTTCTCAAAAGTCTGGATATAAAGTTTAATTCCTTACTTTTCCAGTGTTTGACATCTTGAAAAGTAATGCGGCGATACTAACATTTTTTAAACAAAATGCAAACTGCATCACACTATTTTTGGGTATAAGAAAAACTCTGATCCGTTTACGGTACTACGACGAATATATAATCTTGCACTAAGTATTTGTTTTTAAAACTGAATTTTACAACGCAAGATCTGCAAGAATAATTGCAAAAGAAATAATACAATTAAGAAAAATTTAATCGAGCAATTGTATAGGAAAATTTATCTTTATAAATAAAAAATGTGAATAATTTATCATTTTTTAAGCAAAAAAGAGCGAATTGTTAACTTTAGCTACTACTGGCTGGAGTGTAAAGTCAAAAAGTCGCTCTAAGCTACCTATACCATTAAAGATAAAGCCATAGGTCGTAATTGATGTGAAGTTCAATGATAGTTAACAAGAACCACCTTCTTATTAGCACTTATGGTCTCGATACTTGTGTCCATTTTCTCAGTATGTCTTGCTAAGTTAAATACATTATCTTTGCTTAAATATTGAGTATCAATAGTCGCATTTAGAGTGTTGATTTGAGCACACTCTTGTTCAATATTTACTGTAGAACAAGTATCTTCAACAATATTTCCATTAATCATTATTGTGTTATTTGCATAACAAAATAGTGGGGAAGTAGAGAGTACAGCTAAAACTACAATCTTAAATATATTATTTTTCATTTTATATATACCTATTTATTAAATAGTTAATATAAGAGATACAATATTTTTTATTTAAAAACAATATGAAAATTCATTTTAATAAAAATTAATAAATAACATGTGACATATATCTCAATAATTATTTTATTTATATAAATAGTTAATACTTTTCAGATACTTGTTGAAAAATGACAATTAAATCACATTTCCATTAAAAGAATGAATCTTAGTTTGTTTAAAGTAAAATTATTGATGAAAATTACCTTAATTAAAATATTCTTAATTTTATTAAAGATAAATTAAAATTTACAATACATTAACAACCAATATTATCTAATATAACAATATATAATTATTAAAAATAAATTTTCAATTATAATTACAGCCCAAATTTTTATATTTATAACAATTAAAATGTAAAATCTTGAATTAACCAAAATTCATACTGAATATATTTTAAACAATTGTTGAGAATATTTAGTCGTGTTTAATAATAGTAGCTATAGCAGCTGTAACTTAAAGTAAATTTAGAGAACTTAATTCTTAAATTATTTACTTACAGTGAAATTGGAGAAAGATGGGCCACAAAAGATTATTTTTATAGTTTTAGAGAAGATATGAGTGTCCAAATTTAGCTAGCCAGCTAATAGCTAAATTTCACATCTATAATTTAAATTTTCACGCAAAAGGTGATCTAGGCGTTTACGCACAGTAAAAGCTAAAAAATCTAGAAAAACGTCACAAGGATTTTAAGACATACTTTAATAGCCTAAATCTAAATAGAAGAATGAAACGTAATATTTTTATCAACCAGTGGTAAAGAATATTCAATGCAGGCTGAGCAACACAAAGTGCTAGAGCGGGAAACTCAGTAATACTAATGGCTTAATAGTTAATTATGTAATAGTTCGTATAATGTATATTATGTTAAATAAGATATGTGAGAATCTACCATATATAAAGCTCTGGCTACTCTGCGTTGCTACTACGCCGTTTATTCTTTACTACAGTAAATTCTCAGCTTGGTATCTGTTGCTCAGGCAACTTACTAGCGCTTAACGACTTAAACTGACTAACCCTATTTCTAATTTTAGCCAGAAAAACACTCTAGGCAGCCTTCTACAAAATGTCATTACATTTTTAATTTTCCTCTAGCTAGAACGCGTAAGCTACTTACCACCTTTACAGGCTTCATTTTTGGCTACTGGCTACTGCAATACAGATTTCTTTCCCTAAATTGCCTTTTGAGCATCAAAATTATTAATTTGCTTAGGCTAAATTGCAATACGCAAAATATTTTCTATCATATTGAAATTTATAAATATATTCTCAAAACACCCTTTACAGGCTTAGAAAAACTGATATAGTACGTGTGTACAGCTATTGTTTAGATTTCCATCACATCAGCCAGTTTCGATAATCAATTACAACCTAATACGCTTCGGGATGTGTTTTCGCAATCCCTCTCATTTTCCAACTAGCTCAGGTTATAATAATGGAATCCCAAAATATTGTTGATCTATTATGAACGCCTCCAATGACCCTTTACACGGCAAAAAACTTGCTGACATTTTGGATGAATTATTGGATTACTACGGTGGATTTGAAGGCTTAAGTCGTAAAATTGAAATTAGATGTTTTTGCATAGATCCAAGTGTTAAATCATCATTACGATTCTTACGTACCACACCATGGGCACGTGAAAAAGTAGAAAGCTTATATGTGTATGTCTTACGCCAAAAAGCCAAACAGAAATCGTAATGGACTATTGATTAGGCCACTATTTGAAAAAATATCTAGAGCTGTAAAGATTTGATTAACTATCTTGGCACAATCAAGTTTTAAATGTGAGAGTTCTTTAGACTCTCACATCTCTAATTGCAATAAGAAACACTCAAGCAACTTCTCCCGCTCATTCTCTTGTATAACCCTATGATCGGTACTTGGCCTGAATCATTAGCATGATAATAACGAACAACGAAGGTATTGCCGCAATCACAAATAAATGGGTAATGACCAAAAATTGAGAAAGATAGCCACCAAATAACGGACCAATGACCGATCCTAAACGGGCAATTCCAATACTCCAGCCCACCCCAGTGGTACGAAGTGAAACTGGGTAATAACTCGCAGACAGCGCATTAATAGCAGGTTGCCCACCAACAATCGCAAAGCCAGCAATGAAAATAATGACAAATAATAAAATAATGTGGCTAACAGCATAGCCAATTAAAGCAACACTAATCACTGCAACAAGAAAAACAGGTATTAATACTTTATAAAATCCAGTCTTATCGATTTTAAGACCCATCACAACACTACCAATCGTACCGCCTAATTGTAGAGTAGAGCCAATCATCAATGCCTGATTTAATGAGAGTCCTGACTCTTTAGACAAAGTCGGTAGCCAGTTCGCCAGAAAATAGAGGCTGATCATATTTAAAATACTGATGATCCAGATGGAATAGGTAAAAAACGCACGCTTATTTTTAAATAACTCAAGCGGTGACTTTTTAACCTGAACTTCAGTCGTATTGATGATTTTTATCTCTGAATTGAATATTAATGCAGGATAAAATTTCTTTAACCAAAACAAAATTTTGGGCGTATTTTTGCTATTTTCACTTAAAAAATATAAAGACTCTGGCAGCTTAAAGAATGTAATAAAGAAAATAATTAAAGGAACAATACCGCCAAAATAGAAAATCGCCTGCCATCCTCCCCAAGGAACTAATAAAGCTGATATGCCTCCTCCCAACATTGCCCCGACCGTATAGCCACAAGAAATGACCATCATGGTGAAAATACGAGATTTATATGGAACAATTTCAGAGCTATAAGCCATGACATTTGGCATGATACCTCCTAAAAAAATTCCTGTAATAAAGCGGATTGCAGTCAATTGCTCAATATTGCCGACATGTGGTGTTACCAGCATCAATATGGAGAACATAAAGGTTGAGATCAGTAGTATGGGACGGCGGCCAAAACGATCAGAAAGTGAACTTAATAAAAATGATCCGACAAACAAACCAAATAAGCTAGCGCTAAACACAACGCCTAGCATGGTTTTATGAACACCCCATTCTTCTATAATCATTGGGGCTGCGTAAGCCATGGACTGAATGTCGTACCCATCCATAATCATCAGCAATAAACAGGTGAACAAAATAAATTTCTGATAACGTCCAACTTTCTGTTGATTGATCAAATCACTTAATGCAACTTCTTTCATGGTCATCCTTTCTCCATGTTGCGCTTTCAATTATTTTCATTTTAATTACGTTATTCATAATCAATTTACGATTATCGTAAAGAAAAATAACAATATTAGCCCCCAAAAGTCAAAATATTAACTTTTAGGTTCATCGCACGGCGCTTATGGTCTACTCATCACATCATATTTCCAAATTATTTTTTCATTCAAATACTTGGTTTAAAAAACTGCTCTAACACCAGATCCCTTTCCTCCAAACTATTGGAACTTAAAAACTGGAACATCAAGCCATCGATTAGGTTTAACACCATGCTGGCATCGGGTTTTATTGCACAAGTTTCTAGACTAAAAATCAGATCAAAAATCTCATGGAGCAGCCATTTTCGATATTCAACTGCCATGCGGTAACCCTGCGAATAAACAAGTTTAATTTCAAATATGGCTTTGAGTAATAAGTGGTACAGGCTATTAGAACATACATGTAAACGCACAATTTCTTTGAGTTTATCGCTTGAAGTGTAGTAGCGGTTTGAGTAAATAATTGACAGCACTTCTTCTTTAAGGAGTCTCTTTTGAAAGGCGATACACATTTCAATCAGGCGTTCTTTTGAGTCAAAATACTTGTACAACGTGCTTTTTGGTATTTTGGACTCTTTGGCAATCAGGTCTACGCCTACCGTTTGAAAACCATAGGTTGTAAATAAGCGTATAGCCGTACGAATAACATGTAATTTTTTGGAAGAGATTCTTAAAGTTGGCATAGTTTCACCGTTATAAATTCTTGTTGTTTCTAAAAGAGATATTTTTTTAGGAGAAAAAAAGGCATAGCAAAGCCGTAAGACTGTGCTTAGCACATCTCAAGTTTTATTGTCGTAACGATTCTTAAGGTGTAGAAAACCTAGAGCCGATTAAACCGTTTTATAGACTTTTTAAGTGGTATGGGTATAGAGAATTTGGCGAAGGCCAATAAATAAGAAAAATTAGTATGCATAGGAAACCCCTCATGTCTACAGAAGTTCTACCGAATCACTGTCAAATGATTATGGTGGCAGAACGAGAGAAGGTTGACAGAATGGTTAGACGCCAGCACACTCGAAAGTGTCCCTCTCCCGTCCTACCGCTACGGGAGGAGACGAGGAGCTTACACACAAGACTATTCCTCAGAAGGAATAATTCTGATGTGGTCTAAATCAGCCTGTCAAAGCCGGCTGGCAATGTAGGCCAGCAGGCAAAGGATAGTGCTCAACCCTATTACAGTCAAGCATGCAAAATGACATTTGCTTTAAAATACATCATTAAAAAGTAAGGATAAATAATTAACCAGTTATTGTTAATTTGAAGTTTAGAAAGTGCTTTAAATTTATATAGATATATTGAGTTTGATAAGCCAAAATGAACTACGGCTATATAACACTCTCAACACACATTTGTTCTGCACACTGTAGTGCATGTTCCAAATCTTTCTGTAAGTCGATAACCGACTCTAGCCCAATATTCAGACGTACCAAATAGCCATTTTTGGGTAGATTGGTATGAGTTCGATACGCTTGTCCAACAGGTAGAATCAGACTTTCAAACCCACCCCAAGACAAACCAATATGAAATAATTTCAATGAATCAAAGAATTTTTGCACATAAGAAGGTTCAGATTCTTTTAAGTAAAAAGCAAATACCCCAGATGAACCATTAAAATCTCTTAACCACAAATCATGATAAGGGCTTGTTTCTAAAGCAGGATGAAGCACTTCATTAATAGCCGGATGTGTTGCTAGAAATTGAGCAATAGTTAGAGCACTGTTTTGATGCTGCTTTAACCTTACCGCCAAACTTCGTAAACCACGTGAAGCCAAATAAATGTCGTCTGGACTTGTGGTCTCACCAAACAAATGACCTGTTTTAGTGAGTTGTTCGTATGTTTCAGTATTTGCAGTAGCTACGCCCATTAATATGTCAGAATGGCCGCCAATGTATTTGGTTACGGACTGAATCGAAATATCAGCACCATGTTTTAATGGTTGAAAAAGTAACGGCGTTGCCCAAGAGTTATCGACTAATACTTTTGCACCGTATTGATGGCTAATTGCAGAAATTGCCGAAACATCACTCAGTTCAAATGTCATTGAACCCGGTGACTCAATAAACACTACACTGGTACGATGACTAATTTTTTCAGTTAATGCTTCAAGATTGGTAGAGTTAAAATATTCAACACTTACCCCCATTCGGACTAATATGTTGTCAGCAAAATTCCGTGTTGGGCCATAGATGTTATCGGCAATCAAGACATGACTATTTACCTCTACACAAGCCATAAGTGCATGTGTACATGCCGACAAACCAGATGGAAAAACCATACTGCCCGCACCACCTTCAAGCGCATTGATTGCACTTTCAAAAGACTTAGCTGTTGCAGCACCGAAACGGCCATAATGGCGATATACCCCACCATTTCGTTTAAATTCTTCCCATTCACTAAAGCTATTTACAACAATAGTAGAACCACGAAAAACAGGTGTGTTGACTAGACCATCAAAGCGCTCGGGTGTTCGTCCTAAATTAATGACATCTGTACTGAATTGATTCACTTTTATATTCCGAGAAACATATCAACTTTATTACCAATTCATGATAGTAAAATTTCAATGGATATAAATTTTAATCTTTTCTATTTTTCATGCTGAAATTAGATTTATATTTCCTATTTATGTTGTAAATTAGAATTTTAATCCGATATTCATTTCTTAGAGTAAAATATTATTTTATAGAGTCCTTAGCATTGGTCTGTTTTTTGTTTGAACTTGCCCTTATGAAAGGTACTTCTCACACTATTCGTCATCCATGATTTGCTGGATACGTTTTTGGTAATTATTTAAAAAATCATGTGTCACTCGGAAATGTTCTGTTTGCTCGTACTGAATTTCACAAATCCCTGAGTCAGAAAAGTGATAAATTTTAGCATTAGGATAAGCCAGTAAAATTGGCGAGTGCGTTGCAATAATGAGTTGTGATTGGTTTTTACATAATTCATGAATAGCCGATAAAGCTACAAATTGCATGGTAGGTGAAAGAGCAGCTTCAGGTTCATCTAATAAATAAAGCCCTTCACCTTGTAATTTATGAGTGAGCAATTTTAAAAAGCTTTCCCCATGTGAACAAGCATGGAATTGCCACCATAACTTTTTACATAGTTCAGTTCATTCATATATGTGCCGATATTGTAATAACTCTCGGCTCTTAAAAAATAATAGTCTTTAGGCTTTTTAAAGCTTTTAATCATTCTTAAATATTGAAATAAACCTGATGAACTACTCGCTGAATTAAGTCGCACATTGAGAGTGCCGCCTTCTTCGGAAAAGCCAAGCGCCAAAGCGATGGCTTCCATAATAGTCGACTTGCCAGAACCATTTTCACCCACAAAAAAAGTGACGTCTGGATGAAAGGTTAATTGTTCAATATCATTAACGGCTGGTATCGCAAAAGGATAAATTGACCAATCTGCCTGCATATTGGCTTTAATTTGTACTGAACGTAAATAAGGTTTAGCTTCTAGCATTTTCTGCTGGTCCTTAATCTTTAATGGTATTGCCAGTTGCTTTTATTAGAAAAAATTTAAAGGAAGTTCTGTCGTATATTTAATTTGCTCCATGGCAAAACTAGAACTCACATCGGCCAAGCCTTTAATTTCAATTAATTTTTTATAAACCTTATCGAATTCAGCAACATCCGATACGGCGACTTTAAGTAAATAATCTGTTTCACCTGCCATTCTATATACTTCAATCACTTCATCTATGGCATAGATATGAGAGTGAAATTCTTGAATCCACTCAATATTGTGTTGTGCAGTTTTAATAAACACCATCACAATCACATTAATGTTGAGTTTTTTACGATCTAACAAAGCGACTTTTGCACGAATAATACCTTCTTCTTCCATCTTATGTATTCTGCGCCAGCAAGCCGTATTGCTTAATCCCACTTTGTCAGCAATATCACCTATTGCCAATGTGCAGTCCTTCTGTAGAATATCTAATATCACACGGTCATATTTATCTAAATTTAACTTCATACCTTCAAGCTTCTCTGCACTATTTATTTAAAATAAATCAATTCAATAAACTATATATTAGATTGTTATTCTAATTTTTCTGTTAATTTGCTGTGCTCCATGTTTTTACTAAAAAAATATCTACTCTATATTTTGAATGATAGCCGCCAATTCAAAAGTATTGACTTCTACTACCGATAAAAATTATATTTTTAAAGCTTGTAGAGTCGAGTAAGCTTTTATTATTATCTTCTAAATATTCGGTACAATAAAAGAGACAAAAAAATGCCAAATCAATTTGATTCTGTTTCTATAATAAAAAAAGCGAATGTTCATTATGAGGGACACTCAATTAGCCATGTCATTGAACTTGAAGATGGTACAAAAAAGACTTTAGGTGTCATTCTTCCCACAGAAAAAGCTTTAACTTTTAAAACCCATGTTTCGGAACGTATCGAGATCATTTCAGGAAAATGTAGTGTTCAAATTGGCGATGATCCAGATACTAAAATCTATTCAACTGGTGAGTCTTTTAATGTTCCCGAAAATAGTAAATTTAAAATCATGACAGATGAAGTTATTGATTATGTCTGCCATTTAGAATGAATTGAGCATAGGATGCATCAGAGGAAATTGAGTATTTCCCCTGATGCATTTAACTTAAGATGATATTTTTTTCTTAGAAGAGAGCTTTTCTACGGCGCCCAAAATAAAGATAAAGAACACGGGAACAAAGAAAATAGCCAGAATCGTTGCTGAAATCATGCCTCCAAATACACCGGTACCTAAAGCATGTTGAGTCTCAGAACTTGCACCTGTTGCAATCACAAGAGGAATTACACCACATGTAAAAGCAAGAGAAGTCATCAGAATTGGTCGTAAACGAAGTTTGGCTGCTGCAACTGTGGCTTCAATCAAACTCATTCCTTCTTCTTTGAGCATTTTTGCAAACTCAACAATCAAGATTGCGTTCTTTGCGGATAGACCAATAATCGTAATGAGTCCAATTTTGAAGAACACATCATTCATTAGACCTCTCGACATAATGGCAATAATTGCACCGAAAATACCAAGTGGTACAACCAACATGACAGATAATGGAATCGCCCAGCTTTCATAGAGTGCAGCCAATACGAGAAACACCACTAACATTGATAAACCAAGTAAAAAGGCCATTTGAGATTCAGACTGCTTTTCTTGTAAAGAAATACCTGTCCACTCGTAGCCAATGCCTTTAGGCAACTTAGCAATTAACTGTTCCATTTCACGCATTGCCACACCCGAAGATGTATCGAAGTTAGGAATGCCGGCAATACTTAAAGATGGTCGTCCGTTATAACGATTATATTGTTGTGGTGCTTTGTTCCATTGAGGTGTTACTACTTCTGATAAAGAAACCAATTGACCACTCGAACCCATCACTTTCAAGTTTAAGATATCTTTGAGTTGCATACGTGATTTAGCTTCAACTTGTACAATCACTTGTTGCATACGGCCCTGATTAGGGAAGTCATTGATATACATTGAACCCATTGAAGTTGAAATGATGTCTGAAACGTCTGAGAATTTAACACCAAGGGTATTAAGCTTTTCACGGTCAATTTTTAAAGAAATATTGTCGCCTTGCGGTAAACCCTCATTCCACACCATATAGAACTTTTTGTTCTTGGCAGCCATCTGCATAAGTTGATTTTGGGCAGCCAATAAAGCAGGCATACCTAAGTTCGCACGGTCCTGTAAACGTAAACTAAAGCCTGAGAATGTACCTAGTTCATCAATAGCAGGTGGAAGTACCGCCATTGTTTCACCTTCCGCACTATTTGCCATTGATGCATTGACTGCATTTGTCATTTCAGTTGCCGAAGAGGTTCGCTCATTGAAATCTTTTAAGGTCGTGAAAGCAACACCTACGTTTTGTCCTGCACCGCTAAAACCCCATCCCATAATCGTCGTATTACTTTTGACCTCGGGTTTGTCTTTAAGCGAATTTTCAAATTCATTCACCACATGTCGCGTGCGTTCTGCCGTTGCATCCGATGGTAATTGGAAAGACGTCATAAACCAGCCTTGATCTTCCTCTGGCATAAATGCTGTTGGCCAATACTTCATTCCAGCAAAAGTGATGCCTGTTATCACCACAAAGATCATCATTACTGGGACCGTATGTTTGATGATTTTAAGTAGCATCAATTCATACTTTTTGGTCACTTTATCGAAGCTACGATCAAACCATGCAAAGAAGCCTTTCTTCTGATGATGACCATCAATTGGTTTTAAAATGGTTGCACATAGTGCAGGTGTTAAAATGAGTGCCAACAAAGCCGAGAATAAAATAGACACGGACATGGTCAGCGTAAATTGTTTATAAATGATTCCGACTGAACCACTCGCAAAAGCCATTGGTAAAAACACAGCAGACAATACCAAGGTAATACCAATAATAGGACTGGTAATCTCTTTCATTGCCTTAGAGGTTGCTTCTTTAGGATTTAATCCTTCAGTCGCCATAATCCTTTCGACGTTTTCAACAACGACAATCGCATCGTCGACAATAATTCCGATGGCCAGCACCATACCGAACATGGTGAGTACGTTAATCGAAAAGCCGGCCAGCAGCATCACGGTAAAAGTACCGAGCAAAGCAATAGGCGCAACAATCGCAGGAATAAGCGTATAGCGTACATTGTGCAAAAATAAATACATCACAATAAAAACCAGAACCATGGCTTCAAGTAATGTATGAATTACCTTTTCAATTGAAATTTTGACAAACGGCGCGGTGTCGTAAGGAATACTAAACTGCATACCCTCTGGTAAATTCAGCGTTAATTCTTCAATTTTTGCTTTAACGCCTTCTGCTGTTTTTACTGCATTAGCACCGGGGCTTAACTGGATTGCGGCAGCCGTAGCGGGTTTACCATTTTCTAAAATAGCAAAGTTGTAAGCCTGTGATCCGATTTCAACATTTGCAACATCAGACAAACGAATGACACTTCCGCTGGTTTTGCTTTTTAAACTAATATCATTAAATTGCTCAACACTTGATAGTTGACCTTGGGCCGACAATGGAACCGTAATAAGTTGGCCTTTATTTGCAGGTAAATCGCCTAGGCGCCCTGGTGCAATTTCAATATTATTTGCACGGATTGCATTGTTTACATCACTAATTGATAAACCATACGAAACCAATTTATTTGGATCGACCCAAATTCGAAGCGCTTTCTCTGCACCAAACGATTGAACCTTACCAACGCCTTCAACGCGTTTTAGTTCTTCTACGACATTTCGAACCAGATAATCACTTAAATCTACTTCTGAATATTGGCCATTAGGAGAGTTAATACCCACCAACATCAAGAAACCTGAAGATGAAGCTTCAACCTGTAAACCTTGCTGCCGTACAACCTGAGGTAATCGTGATTCAATACTCTTGATTTTATTTTGGACATCGACCTGAGCCATTTCGACATCTGTACCCGGTTTAAAAGTTACAGAAATATCTGCTGTGCCCGAAGTATCTGTTGTAGCACTATAATAAAGTAGATTTTTTACACCCGATAATTCACGCTCAATTAAAGTCACAACGCTATCGTTAATGGTCTTTGCCGTTGCTCCCGGATAAGTTGCACTAATGTTCACTTGAGGAGGCGCTACACTAGGGAAACGAGCAATTGGCAGTTTGGGAATACTCAGTAACCCAAACAATATGATAAAAATCGCGATCACCCATGCAAAAACAGGGCGTCGAATAAAGAATTGAGACATCATCATTGAGCTCCTTGATTTGTAGATGGTATTGTTTCTACATTTGAAGCATTATTTTCTGATGCTGGTTTTTTCCACACCGTCATTGCTAGTTTCTGGTTTGGCTTGATACGCCCCATACCTTCAACAATGACTTTGTCACCGACTTTTAAGCCTTTATGGGCGATATAGTACTGTTCATATTGCTGACCAATTTCAATAGGACGAATTTCAGCCGAGCCTTTTGCATTGATCACATAGACCTGAGGTTCACCATTAATATTTCTTTGAATCGCTTGTGATGGAACTAATAAGGCTTGTGGAATAGAAGCTCGGTCTATATTGACTCGTACATACATCCCAGGAAGTAGTTTTCTCTCGGTATTATTCACTTCAATACGAAAGGTCACATCGCCCGTTTCAGGGTCAACATTAATATCTTCAAACAACATTTTTGCTGTGACGTTATATTGCTGTCCTTGGCTATTAGAAATACGCACAGCTTTTTCACTGTTTGCAGACAACTCGCCACTTTTTAAAGCTGCTTGTAAGCGTTCATATTCACTGATTGATTGCTTTACATCGACGTAGACTTTATCAATCTGTTGGATTGTGGCCATGGTATTCGTATCGCCTTGACCAACCAATGCGCCTTCAGTGACAAAAGACTGACCAATACGACCTGAAATCGGTGCTCGAACAGTGGCATATTGCAGATTCAAATTTTGTCTAGTGAGCAATGCTTTCATTTGCGCAACATCAGCAAGAGCTTGACGATATTGAGCTTGAGCATTACTTACTTCTTGCTTACTAATCGCATTACTTGGTAAGAGCTGCTCATAACGTTCTAACTGAACTTTTAATCTTGCTACTTCAGCTTCGGCTTTATTGAGTGAAGCTCTATTGCTATTTACATCTGCCTCAAAAGTTTCTGAGTTAATTTTATATAAAGCTTGCCCTGCTTTGACTTCACTACCTTGTTTAAATAAAACTCTTTCAATAATTCCTCCAACTTGCGGACGTATTTCAGCCGTACGGAATGCATGTACCCGTGCAGGAAGATTTTCACTGAAATTAACCGATTGTGGTTGAATGCTTAATACACTGACTTTAGCGGGAGGTGGCTCAGCTTGGGCCGCTTCTTTTGAATCACACCCCTGTAATACCAGCCCAATAGATAAAATTAAAGGAAGTAAAAGATGCTTTTGCATACTGTCCAAACTTAGTGAGTTTTTGATGCTGACATTATTTTTGATGAGTGTGTAGCGATCATCACTAAAGTGTGGAGTAAGTGTGGAGAAATACCGATAATTTAGCGTATGATGAGTTGAAGCACCTCATATAGCCCGTTTTCTATGTTTGATCATTCTTTTTCTTTTAATTGCCAAGATAAAGTTATCCTCGTTGTAGAAGATGACTACGATATTGGCGACATTATTGAAAATTATTTAAAACGTGAAGGAATGGTTGTTATTCGTGCTATGAATGGAAAGCAAGCCATTGAATTGCACGCTAGCCACCCCATTGATTTAATCTTACTTGATATTAAATTACCCGAGCTCAACGGCTGGGAAGTGTTAAATAAAATACGCCAAAAAACTCAAACTCCTGTAATTATGCTAACGGCGCTAGATCAAGATATTGATAAGGTTATGGCATTAAGAGTTGGTGCAGATGATTTTGTGGTTAAGCCATTTAACCCTAATGAAGTCATCGCTAGAGTTCAGGCAGTCTTAAGACGGACCCAGTTAACAAACAAGCCATTTAACAAAAATAAGATCTACAAAAATATTGAAATTGATACGGATACTCATAGCGTCTATCTACACTCTCACAATAAGAAAATATTGCTTAATCTGACGCTAACGGAATATAAAATTATTTCCTTCATGATTGACCAGCCCCACAAAGTTTTTACCCGTGGTGAACTTATGAATCATTGCATGAACGATAGCGATGCTCTAGAACGAACTGTAGATAGCCATGTGAGTAAGCTTAGAAAGAAATTGGAGGAACAAGGAATACTCCACATGTTAATTAATGTGCGTGGCGTAGGATATAGACTCGATAATCCACTAGCTGTAAAAGATGATGTCTAAATAATATTAAAAATATAGCTAGGGAATTTTTATGAAAAGTAAGTTAGGAATCAGTAAGCAGCTTTTTATTGCTTTCAGTATTGTTAATTTGAGTATTACCCTATTTTCAGTTTTATTGGGTTATCTAATTTATAACTTTGCCATCGAAAAAGGTTGGCTGACTTTAGATACTCTACAAGAGGATTGGACAGAATTTCATTTTATAGATTGGATTTGGATGTCTGCCGTCATTTTCTGTGGTTGTCTGATTTCACTTGTGATTGGCATGCATTTAGCTAAACGCTTTATTATACCCATTAATTTCTTAGCCGAAGCAGCCAAAAAAATTAGTCAAGGTGACCTCTCGGCTAGAGCTTACGACAACAGAGTGCACTCTGCCGAAATGTCCGAGCTTTTATATAATTTTAATGATATGGCTCAAAAGCTTGAGGTTTCTGTAGAAAATGCACAGGTGTGGAATGCTGCCATAGCGCATGAGTTAAGAACTCCAATCACAATTTTGCAAGGCCGCTTACAAGGCATCATCGACGGCGTTTTTAAACCTGACGAAATTCTATTTAAAAGCCTTTTAAATCAAGTTGAAGGTTTATCTCATTTAGTCGAAGACCTACGAACGATAAGTTTAGTAGAGAACCAGCAACTCAGATTAAATTATGAATTATTAGATTTTAAGTCTGTGGTTGAAAAAGTTCTCCAAGCCTTTGAAGACCGCTTAGAAAAAGCAAACTTAGTACCAGAACTAGACCTAACGACAACTCCTGTACTTTGTGACCGTCGCCGTATTGAACAAGTTTTAATTGCGTTAATTAATAACGCAATTCGTTATTCAAATGCCGGAAAACTTAAAATCTCTTCAGAAGTGGTTGCAGACAACTGGATATTAAAAATTGAAGATGAAGGCCCCGGAATTGCAACCGAGTTCCAAGATGACCTATTTAAACCCTTTTTTAGATTAGAAGAGTCAAGAAATAAAGAGTTTGGTGGTACTGGCTTAGGCCTAGCTGTTGTATATGCAATTGTGGTTGCACTTAAAGGTTCTATTCAATATAGCAATCATGGTTCCAAAAGCACTTTCACCATAAAAATTTTGATGGATCATTAAAAATACTGAGTTTTTCTAGCCCTGCTAGTGAGCTGATGGTTTCTTCAGCTCACCCGAAGCCTAAACTAGATTATTGTTGATAGACCTTCTTTCCATTAAAAATAGTCGACACCACTTCAGCAATAAAAAGATTGGGCTAATTTATGTAGTAGTTCATGAGAATAAATTATAAAACTAAGCCTCTTACTCGTAGTTGGTTTGAGGCTTGGTAAATCCATTTCAATAGCACCTGTTTAAAGATGCTACACAAAATAATTAATAGTTCTTTTTAGAGAATTTATGACCTTTAGGAAGTGGAGCATCACATGGTTGATCCGTCTTTACATCGACCATTTTCACTGGCCCATCATTGTAGACCGTTACTTTACAGCCTTTTACAACATATTCCTGTTCAATACCACCGTACCTTTCATTATCAGAAACAGGAGCTACAGAAGTTACAGCATCACAAGCTTCATCAGCACGACATCCAACCTCTATTCCACTAACCTCCGCTCCACTCGCTTCTGCCACTTCTGCTCCAGCGGCTTCCATTACATCAACATCTTCAACCTGTATCTTTGCGGCATATGTATTTGAAAAACTCATCATAAGAAAAACTGCAAGAAAGAAC